>CAYUPJ010000277.1:0-4750 GCA_964446635.1 uncultured Anaerolineae bacterium | reverse complement strand
AAACCATTCTCGATTCCAACGAATAAAGTCAATCTTCCACTTGGGGAATTTGGCCTCTTTAGCTCTAGCGTAACTAGGCAGCAACTGTAACAGTTCTTCGTGTGAAAGAGATGCTGTTGGGAAATGACCATCCAGAGACCGCTTTAGCTCCTCGATTGGTGCTTCATAAGGGGTGTAATCTGCAAAAGGATAGATGGCACCTATCTCATCTCCCCAAATCGGGAAAGATGGGAGGGATGCTTCTTCTGGGAATTGTGACAAAAAGAGATTCCAATGCTCTATACACTCGCGCTGACTATTGGTAAGACGAGTTTCTAATAGATCTTGCTCAGTCAATTCTGTTGCAGGTTGGACGATGGCGCTTAGGTTGGTCACGTGCTTCCGGTTTGCAGGAGGAAAGGGATTCTCGGGGAGATTCCCTTGCTTTGCAACAATGAAAAACCTCTCGCGTGAGTGGGGGAACCCAAAGTGGTGTGGTGAGATCAGCCCTGGGCCACCACTAGTGATATGCTCAGTTCCACGCACGTCATAATCTAGAGCTTCTAGCTTTTCCCGAACAATTCGCCAGGTTCGGCCTTTGTCATGCCGCTCAAAGTTACCTACGTTTTCCAGGATTACGTATGAGGGTCGGCGCCTGTCCAGAACATGCACTATCTCATCAAACAGGGTTCCCTGTACTTTGTCATTCATCCCTAATTGAGAGCCGGATTTCGAGAAAGGCTGGCAAGGAAAGCCGGCGCATAAAATCTCATGGATTGGAACTTCATTCCTGCATTGATGTATGTCTCCAAAAGTTTTTTGCTCTGCTTCAGGAAAGTTTTGACTGTAGAGCGAGCGAAGCTCGTCGTCGATCTCGGAAGCGAAAACGCACTCGTGCCCGAGCCTTTTCAACGCTAGATGGAAGCCACCAAGACCAGCAAAAAGGTCAACAAATCTCATCTGGATGCAATCCTTCAGCTTGCATGTTCAAACAAACGCCCAATCACCACTGCTTTTACTGATGCAGCAGCGGCTTGCGGGTCGCGCTTGATATCCGTCTCCCAAAGTCTGAGAACGCTCCAGCCATCTGCCTCTAGCAAAGCGTTATTCAGCCTGTCTCGCTCAATATTGCTCTCTATCTTCGAAAGCCAGTATTCTGCATTCGTACCTTGACAGAGCTTTGATTTTTGCTCTTCCCAGTTGCGACCATGCCAAAAATCGCCATCGCAAAAAACTGCCACGCGTGCGCGGACAAAAACAATATCAGGCTTGCCAGGCAAGGCTTCCACATTTTTTCGGTATCTCAAACCCATCCGCCACAACTCACACCGTAGCATTTTCTCATGCTGAGTGTCAATGCGCTGATTGTGACGCTTTGCCCGCGAGCTTGCTTCCGATGCTGGCTTTAGGTCAGTGAAAGAAGGGGACTTTACCATGAAGAGTCAATCGTCCAAGTCAGCTAACCGCTGTTCTACCCAGGCACTTAATTCTTGCCTAAAGGCCATATCTTGTACGCCATCTGAAAGCAAATTGACAATTCGGACTCTGTCAAACAAGATGCCCTTGTCTACAGATGCCTCGTGCCATTCATACTCCTTAACAATACAAGGAACCGCAAATGCTTTGACAGGGCAGCAGCCCCAATGGATGTATTGACGCCAAGCATCTAACGGCACAGGAAGCTTATCCTTCCAGTTTTGCTCAACGGTGCTTTGCATAAGAATAACAATTTGGCTTGATCTCTTATCTATAAATGGAATCCACCCAACGACATCTAAGCCTCTGTCTTTGAAAGTAGCGGGTGGTGCCTCACAAAACCTTTCCCCCAAGGCTTCTGCAACCCTTCGAATTTTGCGTTTAATTCTAGATTCTTCCTCTTCTTCATTTGGTCTATCTTCGGGATCGAAAGGCCAGCCAAAAACATCAGCTTTTCCGGAAAGGTAGCAGCTTATCGCCTCGCGGGTAAGCCTCTCGAAAAGCTTAGCTGGACGATGAGCGCCCCCCTGTCCACCATAAAGTGATAGAAGAAGGCAAGCCAGATACTCGGGTGGCTGACGATCATTTTCAGGCTCTATCAAGCGGTCCTCAACGTGAAAAAACGACCGCGAGTAAAGTCGTTGTCGCCTTTCCAACTCGCGCCAAACACTGACAATAAAGCCTTCTGAAGGCTCTTCTCCGGTGGCACCTTCAATTGCAGAAGCCACAGCCGCCTTAGAGAGGCTATTGTTTGAGACAGAAATCCTCAATTCGACCCAATCGGCAACTTCCGTAATTGAGTCTGTATCTGGTATCTCAATCATCGGTGCCCCTCACGATCTTGAGCAATGCATTGACCGTCTGCTCGCACTTTTCTATCTCGGAAATCACTTCAAGCGTCTTGTGACGGTGAGCAACTCCAAGTGCTCCCTCAAGCTTAAGGTTCGCTGTGTTCAAAAATCTTAGCAGCATTGTTTCTTCACCGTCAGTTCGCTCATACGCGCCCATCAAATCTCTGGTTCTCTCAAGATAGGAGACCGCTTCAGGGTTGGTCACGATGTATTTTAAATATCGTGTAATGTGGCGCGAGTCTGTGATTACGGGCTCTTGCTTACCGTCCCCAAAGATCCAGGAAGCTAGCATCCTTAGGCTTTCCAGGTTTTCAGTCGCTACCGGCTCATCGGGATCTACTTCTGATAGTCTCCCGGGTAATCTCAAGAACCGTTTGATGTTTCCTTGCCCTATGGCAAGCAACAAGAGTGAAAAATCCTCTTTGGCTTTTCTGGTATCGAAATCGAATTCGTTTTCCACTTGCTCTAGTAACTTGTAGCCCACATAATTATTCTGAACTACAGAGCCTTTTTTGTCTCCAATTTGCTCCTTTACTTTCTTGATAGACGAGCCACTTTCAATCAACTGGACTATATAGCGCGCTTTAGCATAGGGATCCCACTTTTGAATTCCCACAATATGCCGAACGCCCAAATACGGTATAACTTCACTCCGCCGCAAATAGACAATAACAGGAAGGATTGTTAAGTCATCTGCCACTTGTCCAGACAGACTAGGCCAGTGCTTGATCCGAAGCTTTTCCCGTAGCCCTGGATCTAGGAGAAGCTTTGCAGCGGCAAGCCTTCTGTTTCCCTCAACCACTACCAATTCGGTGCTGTCTCTGCTAATATAATCTCGAAATTCATTTGAATTCGCATCAATATCTTCAAGCTCGCTGGGCAACTTATGAGGTACTGCAACCAGAGGCTCCTCATCGAAGTATCCATTCTCTGCCATCGAGTCCGCAAGCTCATCTAAGAAGAATTCTCTATAGAGCACATTGAGCAATTCCTCTTCGCTTTTGCCTTGCGCTTCTTCGGGAAGTCTGGGATTTTGATTATCTAGGTGAAGCAAGCTAACCGGCTTGTTTACCTGGGGGCGTTTTCGTCCGTAGCCAGAGAATCTCACATCAGTCATGACAGAGTCCTCCATGCAGTCTATCCACTGTCTGTAAAGTGGGAGCAGCGGGGGGAGCGTCGCATAATCAGGAGTAGAGCTTCAAAACAACCCATCAGTCTAACACGTATCCTTCCGACATTGATTATATATCATATCACCAAGATTCGCTAATTCGTCCGTATCTTTTGCCCAAAATCTACTGACCAGTTGCTTCACCGCCGTCGCAGTAGAGAGGGCGGTTACCCGCCCTCTCCCCGCACAGATCCCGGCGTGCAGTTTTCTCGCACCGGGCTCTTCAGGCATACTCGCTCCGCCATTCGGACTATACCGAAGTTCGCTATTGCCTGCCGTGAGGTTGACATTGAGTGACCAGCCCTCCATGTCTGGCCAATGTTACCTATGCAGGCTACGTATGCCTGTCAGTCCCTTCCCCTTGTGAACGGCGATACCGTCTCCGAGTACCATGGACTGATCCGACTCCCTGCAACCTTCGGCGTCCCTACTTGTTGTTTCGGTTCGGCCTACCTGGACGCCTCCCAGGAGTGGTCAGGGCCTCCCAAGCCTGCCCTGAACCTGTCGAAGGGACGTGGCAGCTTTGTCCTCAGGGCTTCGCACCCCACCGTTACCAGTGACGCACGCCTGGGTAGAGCCTGCCCTGAGCGTAGCGAAGGGTTACTGCTGGCAGAACACCAGGTTGTATCACTTTTTAGAGTACAACAGCTACACAAGCAGCCTCGTGTCGCACCATGCGCCGGTTAGCGGGCCTAGCGACCCATGCGAACGAAGCGGCACTCGCGACTTGTCTCAGGCAAAGTCTGGCGAGTACAGTGGGCGCTGGGTGGATCATTGTTCGGAATCAACCCCTAGCTGCTTTGTGACACTCCAGAGGCTAGCATCGCCGGACGGGCTGTGAAAGTCAAGACTGTTGGAATCCCTCACTCTTATCTGGAATTCACCTATGACCGCTGAGTTTGCGCGAAACATACAGGTAGCTAATGTATCCCCAGGGGAAAAGCTTCCGAAAACATCATTCGGTGTTACCCCGCTGGGTAAGCGAATTGTTACCTCGCCTCTGGGCATATCGAACAGAAAATCGAGATCTCCCTGGACTGATGGTCCCTCGACTTCACGAACAGGTTTGAATGTGTATGAATTTCCCTCGATAGTCAGAGTACCGGTTATCCAGACCCTCTCACCTGCCACGTCGTATGCTTGAGTAGCTGTCCACTCACCCTGTATGACCTTCACAATCGAATTCTCATCCACTGATGTAGTCGGCGTCACCCATTGGGGTTCACCGGCGAACCGGTCAAGCGTGAGAATCATTCCTGTCAATTGTCGGAGT
>CAYUPJ010000276.1:0-4758 GCA_964446635.1 uncultured Anaerolineae bacterium | reverse complement strand
CATCTGAGCAGAGGAGCAGAGGAGCGGGGGAGCAGAGGAGCGGGGGAGTAGGTGAACATCGCGTCTGCTCCCCTGCACCTCCGCACCCTTGCACCCTTGCTCCTCTGGGAGAGAGGGAGGGGGGATGGGGGAGTAGGGGTGAGGGCAAATCACCAGCTTGCTTTGACGCTCCATCCAGCTATGAGATCACCGTGAACCGCAAGAAGTTGGTGGGCAGCGCTCAGGTGCGCAAGAAGAAAGTGGTGCTCCAGCATGGTTCCCTGCCCCTGGAAGGTGACGTGGCCCGCATCTTCGACTTCCTGAAAGTGCCATCAGAAGAGAGCCGAGAGGAGTTGAAACAGGAGCTGCGGGCCCGTGCAGCTTCGCTGGAGCTAGCGCTGGGGTACAGCGTCCCCTTCGGGGAAGTGGCCTGCCATCTAGCGGCTGGCTTCGCCCAGGCCCTGAACCTGCGACTGATTCCCGGCCAGCTCAGCCAGCACGAGCTGGCTCTGGCCGAGGAGCTCCGGCGGGAAAAGTACGCGACGCGGGAGTGGAATTTTCGGAGTTGAGGTATGCCGCTCCCCGTGTTGCTAAATCTGGCACAATGAGGTAGAATAGTAGAAGAATTGTGGGACTAATGCCAATGCCGTTCAGATAAAGGAGCGAGCGCCGGCCGAGTAGGTCTGGAGCGTAGCGGAAGACTGTATCGAGGCCAAGCGAGCGAATTTTGCATTGCATGGGCCACGCCTGGGTCTCGATACGCTGCGCTACTCGACCGGCGGCGCTTAACTTAACGGTATTGAGGCTAATGTAGGAAGGAGGCTGGGATGTCCGAAGCCATTCGCTGTTTCAAGACGGGTGGCCCCTGTACGGTGGACGTGCAGGAGAAGCCCTGTTCGGTTTTCGTCATCATGCCTTTCGCCGAGGCGTTCGACGACGTGTATGAGCTGGGCATCAAAGCCGGCGTGGAGACCCTGGGCTGGGAGTGCCAGCGGGCCGACGAGATTATCCACAACCGCGACATCATGTGCAAGGTCTGCCAGGGCATCCGCCAGGCCCGTTTCGTCATCGCCGACCTGACGGGCCAGAACGCCAACGTCTTCTACGAGTTGGGTATGGCCCACGCCCTGGAGAAGGACGTGATTCTGCTGGCTCAGGACGTGGGCGATGTGCCCTTTGACCTGCGGCAGATGAACATCATCGAGTACGCCAACATCCTGCCCCTGCGCCAACGGCTGCCCGAGGTGCTGGGCACGCTGATGGGGGAGGAGAGACCCCTTGTGGCTGAGAAAGAAGAGCCCAGACCAGGCGTGCACGCCAAGGTACGCGACGTGAAAGACTCCATTGTGGTCACCGCTGGCCGTGATGCCCACGTGGGCCGAGAGTGTAAGGACTGAGCACATAGCAAATAGTGACGGAGGAGACAATGGTATCTCAAGTAGCAAAGTCTGTCCCTGTTGGCGAGATTGTAGACTTTGAGCCAGAGTTGAAACTCTTTCGTGATATGCTGGCCGACCCATCCGAGCGATGCCTGATGTTCATTCAAGCACCGGGTGGGCGTGGCAAGACCTGCCTCTTGCGCCTGATGCGCCGACACTGCGAGGAACAGGGCGTCTCTTGCTGTTGGGTGGACTTCCGCGGTGAGCCCTACGACAATCCCCATCTGACCCTGGCTCGTGAGATCTGCGATCAACTGGGCCTGGTGCCCCGGCATCTGGCTGAGGCGCTGCTGCCATTCAGCCCCGTCGTGACGGAAGTGAGCGCCGAGGTTCAAGAGGTCAGTGGCTCCAAGATCATCACCGCCGGTGGTAACGTCATCGAATGTCAGAAAGTGGTGATGACTGTCAGTGCTGCAGATGAAAACTTGCGCGAGCGTCATGTGAGGGAGCGTCTGAAGCGAGCCTTCGTTGCAGACCTCGCTGATCTGGCTGCCGATAAGGGGGCAGTGGTTTGCTTTCTGGATCACTTTGAGGACGTGAGCAATGAAGAGGAGAGTTGGTTGCTCGAAGCGCTGCTGTGTCCTCTGCGAGAGAAAGAGCTAGAGAGAGTGATCGTGGTAACCGGAGGGTGGCGATGGCCCAAGATCGAGGATTGGGAGTGGGAAGCATGTGCTCATCTACTCGATGCCCTATCCTCCATGACCATTGATCACGTAAAAGAGTATGCCGGAAGGATCGGGTATGACATCTCAGATTTGGATGCCCATCAGTGCTGGCGGGCTTGTAGAGAGGGGAGAATACCTTTGCACATGGGGGCCTTTGTCAAGAACCTGAAAGCAGTGGAGGTGCGGCCGTGACCGACATCACAGAGCGCATCACCCCCGAAATGAGCGAAGAAGAGGTACTGGGCGTTATCCTGGACGAGATCATGGCACGCGCCAAACCCGATGTAGCCGAGGCCATTCGCTTCTGCGCCATCCCCCACTGGTTCGACGAGGAGATTCTGGCCTGGCTGCGGGGCGAGGGGCGTGAGCCATCGCAACGGACGCGGGAGATCCTGGCCGCGCTAACCGAGCTAACCTTTGTGGGGCCGTACCACGACCGGGGCTACGCTTACCACGAGAACGTGCGCGACCTGTTGCTGCATCGCTGGCGACAGGAGAACGCCGAGCGCTTCCAGGAACTGAGTGGCGTAGTGGCAGACTATTATGCAGATAAGTTAGAGGAAGGGGAAGCATCCGAAGAGCAGCGTGCGGAGTGGCAACGCGAGGAGATGTATCACCTCCTGGTGGCCGATGAGGAGCGAGGGCATGAGCTTTTCCAAAACATGTTTGATGAAGCGATAAAGTTCTATCGGCTGAGCACTTGTGGTCTGCTGCTGCAACTGGCTGGAGAGTTCCATGAGCACTTGTCCACGGAACACCAGCAATGGTTGAGATATAACGAGGGTCAATTAGCTTACCTGTCTGCGCGGTGGAATGAGGCATTGGAGTTCTTTGAGGAGTTGCTGCAGGAAGAGCTACTTGATGAATTGAAGGGTCAGGTGTTGAGTGAGACGGGATTAGTGTACAAAGTCAAGGGGGAATGGGACAAGGCCATTGATTACTACCAGCGCAGCCTGGCGATCAAGGAGAAGGTTGCCGATGAACATGAGATGGCCCCCACCTTCAACAACCTGGGGAACGTGTACCAGGCCAAGGGGGAATGGGATCGGGCCATTGATTACCACCAGCGCAGCCTGGCTATATTCGAGAAGGTGGGCGATGAGTATTTGATGTCAACCGTCTTCAACAACCTGGGGCTCGTGTACCATTGCAAGGGAGAATGGGACCAGGCCATTGAGTACTACCAGCGCAGCCTGGCGATATGTGAGAAGGTGGGCGATGAGCATGGGATGTCAACCACCTTCAACAACCTGGGGGGCGTATACCATGACAAGGGGGAATGGGACAAGGCCATCGAGTACTACCAGCGCAGCCTGGCGATATGGGAGAAGGTGGGCGATGAACACGGGATGGCTTACACCTTCAACAACCTGGGGGGCGTGTACCAGGACAAGGGGGAATGGGACAAGGCCGTTGAGTACTACCAGCGCGACCTGGCGATATGTGAGAAGGTGGGCGATGAGCATGGGATGTCAACCACCTTCAACAACCTGGGGGGCGTATACCATGACAAGGGGGAATGGGACAAGGCCATCGAGTACTACCAGCGCAGCCTGGCGATATGGGAGAAGGTGGGCGATGAACACGGGATGGCTTACACCTTCAACAACCTGGGGGGCGTGTACCAGGACAAGGGGGAATGGGACAAGGCCGTTGAGTGCTACCAGCGCAGCCTGACGATCACGGAGAAGGTGGGCGATGAGGTGGGGGCAGCCACGACGATGCGTAACATGGCGTTGCTTTACGAGGAAATGGAGCGATACGATGAGGCGGTCGAACTGCTGGAGAAGGTGGTAAGAATTCGCGAGCGAGTGGGCCACCCTGATTTGGCAGCGAATAGAGAGGAGCTAGAGAGGATCAGGGAAAAGGCAGGATAATGGTCATCGGCACATGCGTCATCGAACTGCGCATCCCTGGCAACGGGTCGCTGAAGGGCAAGCGGAGCGTCCTCAAGTCGGTCATGGCCCGGGTGCGCAACCAGTTTAACGTCTCTATCGCTGAGGTGGACGATCACGACCTCTGGCAATCGGCTACGCTGGGGGTGGCCTGCGTATCTAACGGCTCCGACTACGTGCATGGCCTGTTGACCAAAGTGGTCGAGTGGATCGAAACCAACCGCCCCGATGTGGAGGTGGTGGATTATCGGATTGAGATATTCTAACGAAAGGAGCGATACTATGAGCAACAAAAAAAACCAGCCACAGATGCGTGTGAACATCGAATTGCCTCAGGACTTGGAGGCCATCTACTCTAACTTCGCCCTCATCACCCATTCTCCATCGGAGATCGTCGTAGACTTTGCCAGGTTGCTACCCAACGTGCCCAAGGCCAAGGTCTACGCTCGCGTCCTGATGACCCCCATGAACGCCAAGCTCCTTCATCGGGCCTTGGGGGAGAACCTGGAGAAGTTCGAGGAGAAGTTCGGCGAGATCAAGACGCCTGAACATGAATTCGAAGAGGAAAAGCCCATTGGCTTCAAAAAGTAGGCAGCAACGTGACTACTCAGGCTGTCATTGCGAGCGAAGCGAAGCAATCCCCAAGCCGCAAGGAGGAGATTGCTTCGTCGCAAAAAACGCTCCTCGCAATGACACGGGCTGAGCAGTTACGCCGCAACACCGCAGAGGGAGGTCCCCGTTTGGATAACCTAGACACCATTGCCGAGAGAATTCGTCAGG
>CAYUPJ010000275.1:0-4759 GCA_964446635.1 uncultured Anaerolineae bacterium | reverse complement strand
GCAAGGTGGGTATCTTGGCAGCGATGGCGGTGCTGAGAAACGGTGGCTTGGCCATTGACGCGGTGGAGACAGGCCAGGGAAGTTTGGGAAGAGCGGCTGCACCAGACGGTACCAGAGGTCGTGCTGGCCAATCTGAGGGAAGCGCCGGCCTTGCGCCAGTGGGTGAAACGGGTACGGGAGTCACGGCGGGCCGGAGGCACGGTCAACTTCCTGGCCCAGGATGCCAACGGCGACATCTGCGCCGGGGTGAGCACCAGCGGCCAGGGTTGGAAATACCCGGGTCGCGTGGGCGACTCGTCCCTCATCGGGGCTGGGATTTACGCCGACAACCGCTATGGCGCCGCCGCCTGCACTGGTCTGGGTGAGATGGCTATCCTGGCTGGCACAGCCCGCAGCGTGGTCCTCTACCTGAAGATGGGGCTATCCTTGGAGGAAGCCGGGCGCCAGGCTATGGAAGATCTCCACGCCCTGGCAGCTCCCTACTTGGGCGATATGAACATCGTGGTCCTGGACAAAGACGGCCACCACGCAGCTTTCAGCAACCGGGAAGAGTGCACCTACATCTACATGACCGGGGAAATGGACGAGCCGGAGGAGTTGCCTCGGGTGGTGGTAATGAGTAACGAGGCAATGAGGCAACGAGGAACGAGTTAACGCATTACTCGTTGACTCGTTACTACTTCATCGAAGGGGGTAAGAATGGAGAGGGTTTATAAGGTCATAGCTACCGTTAAATCAGTAAGGGGGCATTGCGATTTCGGCCATCAGGTGGGGGACCAGGTTGTGTTCGACGGCGAGACTGTTCAGGGTCAGGTCTGCCTGAGTGCGCTCTACAGCTTCCTGCCCAAGGTCTTCGCCATGCGCTACGGAGCCAATTTCCCCTGGCTAGAGGACAAAGACGTGGCTACCCACGCCTGCCCCGATGCTTTCAATCCCGTGGTCTTCGAGATAAAGCGAGTCAAGGAGGATGCAGAAAATGATCAACCGCAATAGACTGGTTTCAACCTTCCTGGAGCTAGTTCAGATTGACAGCCCCAGCGGCCAGGAGGAACAGATAGCACGGCGTCTGATGGCCGAACTGAAGAGCCTGGACTTGTTAGTTGGGCGCGATAAAACGGGCAACGTCATCGGCCGCCTGGCGGGGAAAGGACAGCCAATCCTTCTCTGCGCCCATATTGACACCGTCGAGCCGGGACAGGGGGTGAAACCCACTATCCAGGACGGGCTCATCACCAGCGACGGCACCACCATCCTGGGCGCTGACGACAAGTCGGGCGTCGTGGTCATCCTGGAGGTTCTCCGGGTGTTGGCGGAAGAGGATCTCCCCCACCCATCCCTGGAGGTGGTCCTGACGGTGAGCGAGGAGATAGGGCTCATAGGTGCCCAGGGGCTGGATTTGCCCAGACTTCGCGCCAAGGAGGGCATCGTCCTCGACAGTGGAGGCGAAATCGGCACCATCGTCGTCGCCGCCCCCTCCCAGGACAAGATCAAGGCCGTCGTTCACGGCAAGTCGGCCCACGCTGGGGTCGAGCCGGAGAACGGCATCAATGCCATCGTGGTGGCAGCCGAGGCCATCGTTGCCATGCCCCTGGGGCGCATTGATGAGGAGACCACAGCCAACATCGGACGTATCCAGGGTGGCACGGCAACCAACATCGTCCCCGATCGAGCCGAGATGGAAGGCGAGGCCCGCAGCCACGACGAGAGGAAGCTGGAGACCCAAGTCCGGGCGATGACTGAAGCCCTAAAGGAGGCGGCACGTCGGCATAGGGCTACGGTGGAAATAGATGTGGAACGCTCCTATTCCGCCTTCAAGCTCAGCGAGGAGGACGGCATCGTGCGCAGGGCTGTGGCCGCAGCCAGAGCCCTGGGCCTGACGCCAGCCCTGGTGCCCAGCGGCGGGGGGAGCGATGCCAATATCTTTAACGCTGGGGGCATAGTAACCATCAACATTAGCACGGGCATGGATAAGGTGCACACGACCGAAGAACGCATCGTTGTGGATGACTTGGTCAAATGCGCCGAGTTCCTGCTGGCCATTTTGGGGCTGGAGGTTGGAGGTTAGAGGTTGGAGCGAGAGGATTTCCGATTTCTGAATCGAAAACTTGTCCTGAGCGTAGCCGAAGGATCGGCAGTCGGCAATCGAAAATCGAGTGGGGAACAGTCGCCGCGATGGCGGGATATCATTCTGCTGGTAGTAATCCTGCTGATAGCGGCCTTCTTTCGGCTCCATCGCCTGGAGGCAGCGCCGCCGGGCCTCCAGCACGACGAGGTCTTCCACGGCCACGACGCCTCTGTGGTGCTACAAGGCACTCACCTCATCTACTTTGAATCCAACGCGGGCAACGAGCCTCTCTTCGTCTACCTGGTGGCTGGCACCATTGCCCTCTTCGGCCCCAACTATCTGGGCATCCGCATCGCCGCCGTTTTGTGTGGTCTGGCTACGCTCATCTTCACCTACCTGCTGGCGCGAAAGGCTTTTGGCTACCGGGTCGCTCTTTTGACAAGCGCTGGCCTGGCGGTCTCCTTCTGGCCGGTTTTCATGAGTCGGGTGGGACTTCGGGTTACCAGCCTCCCACCCATGGCTGCTGCCACCGCCTATTTTTTCTGGGTGGGGCTGAAACAGCCGACGGGCGGACGCCGGTGGTGGGTCTACTTTGCTCTGGCTGGCATCTTCCTGGGAGGAACCCTCTACACCTATCCTGCCAGTCGGATGATCCCCCTGATCTTTCTCCTCTTTGTACTCTATCTAGCTTTGTTTCATCGCTCCCTGCTGCGAGAACGGTGGAAAGGCGTTCTACTCTCTTTTGGGCTGGCCGGTCTCGTCGCCGTCCCGATAGGGGTATACATCTGGACTCACCCCCAGGCCGACGTGCGATTGCAGCAACTCGGCCAGCCCCTGGGTCTGCTGACCCAGGGCGATCCCCGCCTGGTCATCAACTCCACTCTGGACACCCTGAAGATGTTCACCTTCCGGGGCGATCCCGTCTGGCGCTACAACCTGGCGGGGCGACCTGTCTTCGAGCCCCTCAGCGGCGCCCTGTTCTACCTGGGCCTGCTCATAGCCATGCTGCGCTGGCGGCAACCCCGCTACGCTTTTCTGCTGGTCTGGCTGCCCATCGCTCTGGTACCCAGCATGATCACCGATTCCGCCCCCTCTTTCCTGCGGGCCAGCGGCGCCCTGCCCGTGGTCTACATCTTCCCTGCCCTGGCCGCCGACACCGCCTGGCACTGGCTCGTCGGGCGATTTGGCCAGAGGGCTCGCTACAGTCTGGGCGTTGCCTTATTGCTCCTCCTGGCTGGCAACGCCTGGTGGACTTATCGCGATTACTTCACCATTTGGGCGCAGCAGCCCGAAGTGCGTTTCGTCTACCAGACCGATCTGACCGAGGCCGCCCGCTATCTGGACCAGAGCGACATCGCCGACACGGTCTGCCTGTCCTCCTCCAGCCCTCACGACCTGGACCCCTTCATCTTCGATTTCACGCTAAAGAAGAAACGGAAGGTTAAATGGTACGATGGCCCCTACGGCTTAATCTTCCCAGATGGAGGCGAGAGAGCCCTTTACATCTTCCCCGCCTCCACCCCTCTCCATCCAGGGCTGAAAGAAGAGTTCTTCCAGGACGCCCGTCTGGTGGAAGAAAGGCGCTTCCCTGATGGCGAGTTGGCCTTTTCCGCCTACGAGCTCGAAGCCCAGGGGGTGCTCCAAAGTAAGATCGAAGCCCTGCAAAGTAGCTCCTCAGCCCGTTGGAGCCCGGAGGTCCAGTTCCTCCACGGCGACCCCCAGGGCCTCCGCCACCCCATCGCCTTCCCTGTGGATTTCAACCACCAACTGGAGTTTCTAGGCTACGAGCTAGAGAGCAACACCTTAGCCCCAGGCGAGTGGGCTCATCTGACGACCTACTGGCGAGTCCTGCACGATGTCACCTCACCCTTGCCCCTGGCCATCTTCGTCCACTTGCTGGACAGCCAGAGCGCCGTTTGGGGAGGGAGGGACATCCTGAGCGTTGCGACCGCCGGTTGGGAGGCCGGCGACATCTTCGCCCAGGTGCACCATTTCCCGCTGCCCTCCGACATCCCAGCAGGCCAATATCAGGTGGAAATCGGGGTCTATTCCCGGATGGACATGCAGCGTTTTCCCATCTTCGAAACGGGGCAGCCTGTGGCCGATAGGCTATTGCTTGAGCCGATCAGCGTCATGAAGCGGTGATTCGAGCTGTGTTGGAGGTTGGAGATTGGGTATTGGAGATTGGAAGATGGAGAAAATCGTACCCGGCCTGGCAGGCCAGAGTGAGATGGTGGTGCACGAGGAGAACACGGCCCGACACCTGGGCAGTGGGAACGTAGCCGTGCTGGCCACGCCGGAGGTAGTCAGGCTGATGGAGAAAGCGGCCGTGGCGGCCGTTGACCACCTCCTGCCCGATGGCTATCGCACCGTGGGGGTAGAGGTGGACGTCCATCACCTGGCGGCCACTCCAGTAGGCATGACAGTCCGGGTTCAGGCGGAGCTAATCGCTGTTGAGGGCCGCAAGCTCACTTTCCGCGTGGAGGCTTTTGACGAAGTGGAGAAAATCGGCGAAGGGGAACACAGGCGGGTGATCATTGACCTGGAGAGGTTTAAGGAGAGAGTCGAAGCAAAAGAGACCCTAAGGGTTTGAGAAACCCTTAGGGTCTGCCCTTTTCGCAATTCTTGATAGAGAGAGTCTAGCCCCTGCGCCTCCTGACCAGCACAACCCCTAAGGCCGCGAAGCCAGCAAGC
>CAYUPJ010000274.1:0-4789 GCA_964446635.1 uncultured Anaerolineae bacterium | reverse complement strand
TTTTAATCGGAAGGTGTCCCATGTTCAAATTGCTTATTTTTCGCCAGAGTCCAGTAGGCTGATCCAACTAGATTTCACTGGCAGAGTCATCAGAAAACGGGTTTCTTCGCCTATCACGCTTCACGTTTTACGTTTCACGCATTACGCATCATGTAAGGAGGTCACCGCATATATGGCTATCAAACTTCCCCCACTTTTGACCGAGGAGCGGTTAGATCGTGACTTCGTGAGGCAGGTCGAACCCGATTGGCGGAAGTTGTTGACCTGTATCCAGTGCGGCACCTGCAGCACACACTGTCCGGCCGTCGAGTTGATGGATTACACGCCGAGGCAACTTTGGGAACTGGTGCGGCTTGGGCTGCGCGATCAGGTGATGAACAGTCGCACCTTCTGGCTGTGCACCCAGTGCTACGCCTGCACCGCCCGTTGCCCACGTGGGATCATAACCAGTGAAACCATGCGCAACCTGCGCGAGTGGGCGGTGGCTCAAGGCTTTCAAGTTCCTCCAGCGCTCCTGCAACTGCGAGATGCCGTCAACGCCACCTACAATATCTTGAGCGAGGATAACCAGTCCCGCCTGATCTGGAGCCAGAACCTGGAACCTATGCCCGAACAGCTCCAGGATACTCGACCGGGCCGGGCGGAGGTGTTGCTCTTCACCGGCTGCGTGTCATCCTTCTACCCCATGGCCTACAGCATCCCCCAATCGCTGGTCCAGGTTCTGGAGCAGGCAGGGGTGACCTATACCACCATGGGCGGCGAGGAGTGGTGTTGCGGCTATCCTCTCTACGGAGCGGGGATGAAAGATCAGGTGGCCAAACTGGCCAGGCACAACATTGAGCAGGCCCAGGCTTGGGCGCCCCAGACCCTGGTTGCTACCTGTTCTTCCTGCTACCACACCTGGCTTCACCTCTACCCTGAGTACACCGATGGGGACTTTGGCTTCGAGGTGCTGCATGCCAGCGAGTTCCTGGCCGATCTCATTGAGGGGGGGCGGATCAAGATGGGCGAACTCCCCTGGGTGGTCACCTATCACGACCCCTGCGACCTGGGTCGCAAGAACGGGGTTTATGAGGCTCCCCGGTCCATTATCCGCAGCATCCCCGGCATGACGTTGCGCGAGATGTCCGACAACCGGGGAGAAGCGATGTGCTGTGGTGGAGGAGGGGATGTGGCCATGATGGAAGCCGACGTCACAGAGCACATCGCCGAGCGCCGTCTGGTGCAGGCAGTAGATACTGGAGCCAACGCTATCATCTCATCCTGCCAGCAGTGCAAGCGCACACTGCTGCAAGCGGCGCGCAAGACCAAGACCCGTATCCGGGTCCTGGACGTCACCGAACTGGTCTGGCAGGCGATGGAGAAATCGCCAACTGCCGATGGCTGATGGTTGGTGGGAAAAGACAACTAGTTTCTGGTATGAGCGAGAAGACATGAAACTCGGCGAAATTGTCTCTACTGTGGAAGGAACCCTTCTCTTCAATGCTGACCTCGATATGGAGATCCCATGTGCTGGCGCTGCTGACCTGATGAGCGACGTCCTGGCTTTTGCCGGGCCTAACTCCGTACTGCTGACTGGCTTGTGTAATCCCCAGGTCGTGCGTACGGTGGAGATGGCCGACATTTCAAAGCCGCCACAGAGCGGTGCAACGGGAACCTGACCGTCACGTCGCAGTTGGGGAAAGGTACTACGTTGCAGGCTACCTTCCAGCACAGCCACATAGACCGCGCCCCCCTGGGTGACATCATGGGAACACTGATGGCCATTATCCTGTCAGGGTTGTGCAATGTGCACTATGTTCATCGGGTGGACGGGCGGGAGTTTGCCTTCCACACGGCTGACATACGCGCCGAGTTAGGAGAGATACCGTTGACGCCTCCGGCGGTGCGCCGGTGGCTAGAGGAGTTTATCACCGAAGGGGAAGCAAGGCTGAGGTGATCCAGCAGAGGAAATGTTGTGTTGCGCTTCTTTCTCGCCGACCTGCACATTCACACTGTCCTTTCGGCTTGCGCCGAGATCGAGATGATGCCGGAATTCATTCTGGAACGAGCACAGCAGTTGGGTCTGGGACTGATCGCTATCACCGACCACAACTCGGCGGAGAATGTGACAGTGATGCTTGCCGCAGCACAGGGGACGGGTGTCACTGTCTTGCCGGGGATGGAGGTGCAGACGCGGGAAGAAGTGCATCTACTCTGTCTGTTCGATACCCTAGACCAGGTGACACGCTGGCAGGAGGAGGTCTATGCCCATCTCCCTCCTCTGAAGAACAAGGAAGACGTGTTCGGAGTTCAGGTGGTGCTCAACGTGGAGAGGGGCTTGAACTACAACGAGCGATTGCTTCTGACTTCAACCTCCTTTTCGGTGGAAGAAGTGGTCCAGCGAGTCCGCAATCTGAATGGCTTATGTATCCCCGCCCACGTGGACCGGCCTGCCTACAGCATCATCGCCAACCTGGGCTTCATCCCACCTGATCTGGGGCTCACGGGGGTCGAGATTTCTCATCTCGTCAGCCTGAAGGAGGCCCGGACCCGCTTCCCGGAGTTGGAACGGTACAGCCTGGTGGCCAGCAGCGATGCACACCGGCTGAAGGACATGACTGTACGCACGACGTTTAAGATGGTAGAAGCCACAATCGAGGAACTCTCCCTGGCCCTTGCCGGTGAGGGGGGCAGGGCCTTGTGGGTGGATGGGATCTGCTCGGTGAGGTCTTTTCCCCTCTCCTCACAGGAGAGGAGCCGGGGCCTGCCCTGAGCCTCGCCCTGAGCAGGGTCGAAGGGAGGGTCGAAGGGGAAGTCGAAGGGGTGAGGTTTGAGGCTCTGGATCGAAAGTGCACACCAAAGCCTGACTACAGCGGGCGCAAAGACGTGCGGCGACGCCGTGAGAACCTTGCAAACCCAAGAACAGTTTTTTGCCGTCCTTGTCAGCCGCTCTGCTCCCCCCCTTCATCCCCCCCAGGTGGGGGGGAGAGAGGGGGGGGAGGGAAGGACGAAGGCGGTGCCCATCGCCGACAAGGCAGCCTCGCTG
Source organism: uncultured Anaerolineae bacterium (assembly GCA_964446635.1). Lineage (GTDB taxonomy): Bacteria > Chloroflexota > Anaerolineae > VGOG01 > VGOG01 > CAYUPJ01. Next base: position 1,761 of record CAYUPJ010000274.1, on the reverse strand, counting down.
CTGGAGCAGGGGACATCCCTGGAGAAGGCGGTGGAAGTCCTGCTTGCTGCGCTGCCCGATGGGGAGCACAGGCCCTTTTCCATCCTACAGGTCAAGACTTCGGAAGTCTTGGAAGAAAGTCTGCGGGCTCGCCTGATCGAATGTGACGCCCCGCCCCTGTTCATGTCTCGCGATGGCCGACTGGTCTTGCTACCTGTGGTGGAGGAGGAATCCCAGGGGCATCTGATCCGGGAATGTGATTTCACCATCCGGAATGGCGACCATATGGCGATGGTCAGTGAAGGGTATGTCCGTGCTCACTCCCTCCCCCTGCAAGGGGGAGGGCCAGGGAGGGGGACTTGGCGCTGGCAGGATGTCGCTGTCTCCATCAGGCGCTGGACGGAGACCGGCTGTGACGCGGAGCAACTACTCGGTGCGCTGATCCGTACCTACCGCCGGCTGGCCGGGGAGCCTGCCCTGAGCCGCAGCCCTGAACCATTAGGTGCCCGTCACTTTCAAAGTGACGGGCACCTGGGGGGAGAGCCCGAGCAGGACGTCACGGTTATTGCCATGCACGTTCGTCCCATGCGCTCAGCGACGGTGTGGAGTGGCCCGCCGGCCGATCCGGCGATGGACCGGGTGGCCCTGGAGAAGCTGATGGACGAGCCAGGGATGCGCATCATTTGTGGCGACACCACGGCCGAGATTGCCGCCCGGCTGCTGGGGGCCGAGCTGGAACTGGAGCCCCGCCCCGAGGACGGCTGGGCGGAGGTGCCACCCACCTCCCGCCTGGAAGAGGTGAACCTGGTCGCAGAGGGATTGGTGACGCTGAGCAAGGCACGTGAGCGAATAGCAGCGGTGAAGCGAGTACACGACCTGCCCCCAAAGACGGACGGGGCTACGCGCCTGGCCCAGAGGCTGCTCGCGGCCGATACCATACACTTTATCGTCGGCCTGGTGGTGAACCCTGAGCAGGCTGCCGACACTGCCGGCACCGTCCCTCTGCGCCGGATCCTCATTGACGATCTGATGCGCGACCTCGAGGCGCGTGGTAAAGTCGTATCCGTTGAGTATCTCTAATCACGTTTTACGCTTCACGTTTCACGTTTCACGCTTTACGTTTCACGTTTCACGCATCACTATTGGAGGTATAAGCTATGGATGAACCGAAAATCGGCGTCTACGTTTGTGAGTGCGGCGTAAACATTGCCGCCACAGTGAACGTATCCGAGTTGGTCCGGTTCGCGCAGGGCTTGCCGAACGTGGCCGTTGCCCGTCAATACAAGTATACCTGCTCGGAACCGGGCCAGAACATGATCAAGGAGGACATTCGCAACCTGGGGATCAACCGGGTGGTGGTTGCTTCCTGCACGCCCCGCATGCACGAGATCACCTTCCAGAATGTTCTGGCCGAAGCAGGGCTGAACCCCTACTACTTCCAGATGGCCAACATCCGCGAGCATGTCTCCTGGGTTGTCAAGGACCCCGTACAGGGCACAGCCAAGGCGAAGCGGTTGGTCAATGCCGCTGTGCGGCGGGTGGCGCTGCAGGAGGAGTTATTCGCCCGCAAGGAACCGGTAACACCGGCCCTGCTGATCGTGGGCGGTGGCATCGCCGGTATCCAGGCCGCCCTGACCGCCGCCGAGGCTGGCTACCAGGTCTATCTGGTGGAGCGGGAGCCGTCCATTGGCGGGGTCATGGCCCAACTGGACAAGACCTTCCCCACTCTCGACTGTAGCACCTGAATTCTGGGGCCCAAGATGATGGATGCCGGTCGGCATC
>CAYUPJ010000273.1:0-4854 GCA_964446635.1 uncultured Anaerolineae bacterium | reverse complement strand
GCACTGGTGTAGGCGCAGGTGTCGCCTTTGGCTTGCAGCCAACCAGCACCATAGAAAGGACCAATACCACCGTTAAACTAGTGAGAATCAACTTACGCATTTTTTTCTCCTCCTAAATTGATGTTTTATGGATCATGTTTTTGGGGTAGATACGTCCTAATTTTGCCAGCTATCACCTCCTCTAACGGTTCACTCCCTCCCCCTGCGAGGGGAAGGGTTGGGGTGGGGGTGGGAGTTCGGAGACCAACATGAGTCGAACAGGGAATTCTTGTCCGTTTGTGAGGATTCACCCTCCCCCTGCCCCTCCCTGGGAGGGAGGGGTGAATGTTTACCACCTGTAATATTATAGCCTATTTGGTCGGGATAAGCAAATCCGATTTCAGCCCTCTATTTCCCCCTCCATGAGCACCTCGCGAGAGCGGCCGGGGCCCTGGTCCGGCCCCACGATACCCTGTTCCTCCAGCAGGTCTATGAGGCGCGCTGCCCGCGAGTAACCAATGCGCAACCTTCGCTGTAGGAGGGAAACAGAGGCTCGATTGTGGCTACGTACCACCGCGATGGCTTCCTCCAAGAGATCATCCCCCCGCCTGGCTTCTTCTCTGGCCCTCATCTCCTCCCAGAGCGGTGGCTGGATCATGTCCTCAGCTCTGTGGAAGCTGGATGGTACGCCTGGGCCGACCTCCGTTCCCTTCCAATAGCGTACCAAACGATTCAATTCTCGATCGGAGACAAAGCAGCCTTGCAGCCTCACCAACTGGCTGGAGTCCGAAGGCATGTAGAGCATGTCTCCCCGCCCCAGCAGTCTTTCTGCGCCCGCCATGTCCAAAATCACCCGCGAGTCCACCTGGCTGGTAACGGCGAAGGAGATACGAGCGGGGAAATTGGCCTTGATGAGCCCTGTGACCACATCCACTGAGGGTCTTTGGGTGGCGATCACCAAGTGAATACCCGTGGCCCGGGACATCTGGGCGATGCGAACGAGGGCCCGTTCCACCTCGTCATGGGCCAGCATCATCAGGTCAGCCAACTCATCCACAAAGACCACAATGTAGGGCAGGCGTTTCTCTCCCCGAGCACTGACTCGCTTGCTATACTCCTCGATGTTGCGCACCTCAGCTTGCGCCAGTTTCTTGTAGCGCTGATCCATCTCCCGCACAATCCACCGCAGAGAGCCCACGACCCGCTCTGTCTCCACGATGACAGGCGCCAATAGATGGGGAATGCCATTGAAATTGGTCAGTTCCACCCGCTTGGGATCAATCATCAATAGTTTCAGGTCATCGGGCGTGTTACTGCACAGCAGGCAGGCAATAATGGAGTTGATGCAAACGGATTTGCCTGAACCGGTTGCCCCTGCGATCAGCAGGTGAGGCATGGTTCTCAGATCGGCTACTACGGCTTCGCCAGACACGTCACGGCCTAGACCGATGGCGAGTTTGGAATCTAGCTTCTTGAATACCTCCGACTCTATCACCCCCCGCAAAGCCACCAGGGTCAACTCGGCATTGGGCACCTCGATGCCCACAATGGAACGGCCCGGCACAGGGGCTACGACGCGGACAGGTGAGGCGGCCAGGGCCAGGGCCAGGTCGTCGGCCAGGGCGCTGATCTTTGACACCTTGACCTTCATACGTCTACCTGCGCGCCCTTCGATGAACCCCGGTTCGACACCAAACTGGGTGATCACAGGGCCCTGGTTGACCTCGACGACCTTGGCGGGCACGCCAAGGCTGACCAGGGTCTCTTCGATGATTTTGACTCGTCGGCGGATCTCCGCCTGGCTAATCTCCTGATCCAGGCTATCTTCGAGGAGCTCGGCAATGGGAGGCAGTCGCCACTCTTGCTCGCCGCCGATGATACGGGCGAAAACAGGCCCCCGTACGGGCCGTGATGACTCAGTGGAAGGCTCAGGTGGGGGGGCAATGGAGGGTCTTGCTTTGCCCCAGTGTCGGAGGCGAGACAAACGATTCTGGGCGAGATAACGCAGCCTATCCCATCCTTGTCGCAGAAGCTGAACGATCTCGGCAGGGGAAAGGCCGGAAACCATGATAATGGCTACGCACGCCAGGGCTACGATGGCAATGTAAGCTCCCAGGTTGCCGAGGCTAGAGACCAGGACCCAACTTGTTAGCAAGCCCAGGTAGCCGCCACCACCCCCTTGGGCAGCCAGGGCTTGTGGATCGTCAACGGAGGGAAACAAATGGCCCAGGGCCAGGACGAGGGCAAAAAGCAGTGCTGCCCCTACGACCTTTTCCCAGGCTACTTGTGGCTCACGGCCCGATCCCTTCAGAACCAACCAGAACCCTATCGCCCCAAACAGGAGAGGTGTCAGATATGCACCCCAGCCGAAGGCCAGGCGCAAGAGGTGAACCCAGCCCGCGGTGATGGCCCCTCGGCTGAGGGCGGCCAGGCTGAGCAAGGTCAGCAGGGCCAGGACTAGCAAGGCTATACCCACTATCTCCGCTCGCAACAGCCCAGCAAGATTGATGCGGGGACCAGTCTTCTTTTTCCTAGTTCGCCTTCGTCTTGCCATAATCAGTGGACAGGAAAACTCGCTGGAGTGCGGACGCCAGTCCGCCTTTGCTAGGCAGGCTTGCACCTGCACTCCGAATCCGGGGTCATCAAACCAGGATGTGACCTCCTGGCAGGTAAGAAAATTGGGTTTGCGGTTCGTGCACGCTCGGCTTTACGGTCTCTCCTCACATGGGCCCAGATAATCAGCAATGCACACCTCGTCGTTGATGGCACACTTCTCTGGATCCCAGATGATTATGGTTCGGTTCCGATTGATCTCGTACTTCTCTCGCTCCTCAGGCGCGGCATTGTACAGGGTGGGAATCCACCACAGGGGCAAAGAGAGCACCCGTCCATCGGTCAACTCCACATGCATGTATTCACCGTCAAACCGCACCTCATGGACGCAGGCCTCGTTGGGAAACACGTAGGCCGATATCGGATACTGAACCTGGTACCGTTTGACCCGCAACCGCTCCTCAACCTGCACTGCCCTTGTAGCCATACCACTCCTCCAGTAAGTACTCATAATTCTGTTTGATGATCTGGAGCGCACGATTCAATTCGTGGCCCCTCAATGAGCGCCCTGATCGAGCCACTTCGATCTCCGGCTCCAGCCAGATTTTGGCATCGTTATAATCATCTTGTGAACCTTTGCCCACATGCACACTGGCTTGATCTTCATAGCGCGCATCATAGCTATGGAACCAGAAGATGAGGCCACCCGCCTCAAGCACTTTAGGACTCATACTGCTCCCCAGGATGTGCAGTTATCTGCCGCGCAATGTCTTCAATCCTAACCGCCGACGCATTTCCGTGCTAGAGATTCCCCCTTCCGCTTTTTGCCGTGCACGTGACCGCTCAATCAGAGCAAAAAATTGAGGATGGGTGCTTAGCGTCACTGTCTCCAAGTCGGCGTTTTCAATCGGCACGAGCGCGGCAACAGGTCTGCCACCAATGGTCAGAATCACAGGTTCTTTACGCACGTCCCGCACATATTCGGCAAGCGGGGCAGTTGCCTCAACCATTTCCAGCGTCTTCATAATTCAATCTGCTAACCTGGAGACATACTACCCCTGGAGATGGCATTACGAAACTCGCTCAACGATGCCAGCCTGAGCCTTGTGCCAGCGCGGGGCCTTCTGCGCCAATTCCGCTCCATCTCCCCGGTGCCAGTTATAAAGTGTGGCAGGGTCAAAGTCAGCGTCATTGGGCCATACTAAAGTGTGAACTTCGTGGTCCAGGCGAACTTGATTGAAGAAATCTAGATCACGCAACGGCGCGTAGTAGTAACCATATAGCACAGGCTCAAAGTTGATGGTCCGCTCGGTGCCATCGTCGAAGTTGATACGCAAGGTATAGGGCCCAACAATCGCAAAGTCCGTCACATTTACCATTGGGTGAGCCATATCCTATCTCTCCTCCCGCTTCAATGGTGGTACTTTCTTGATTGATTCACCAGTCTCAACAAGGTTCCAGTTTTCTAACAGCTCTTCTTGGTAAAGTTCAACCCACGCTTCCACCAGCCGTTGTTGTCGGCGTGGCAGGAAACCTGCCATAAGCTCACCGGTATCAATACGATACGTCGCCTGGTAGTCCTGATAGTAAGCGTGTAGGTGAGGTATGTGATGTTGAGCGCCCGTCTCTGTGAACATGCGAATGATGATTCCAAAAAAGCGTGATACTTCCGGCATTTCCTGCTCCAGGTGAACCCTAATCAACATCTGTGCCGCCTGACCTCTCGGTTCACCCACAACACCAAGGTCGCAGCGGCATAGCGGTAAACGCTACAGCCCCCGCAACGCCCAAAGCCACCTGCGAAATGAAGTCAACATTCAACTGTTCCAACCGACTTGCCAAAAAGTCGCGTACGTGGCATTGTCGGCGTGCGGATGTTTGGCGCAGTGCTGCATATTTTACAAGCCAAGTATTGTACGCAGATCACACAGAACTACATCTCCCCGACTAATCGTCACCATTGGATTTCTCCACGGGCTAAACGATTCTCGTAATCTTCCAGATTCAGCAAGTAGTCAGCAAAATCCAATTCGGCGATTTCTAGCGCTTCACTGAAATGGGTCCATAATTGCCAGCGAGTGCTATCGTGCCTGAGCAACAAGAAATCTATAAAGTCATTCGCTTCCTGTGCCAGCAATTCTGGCAGTTGTTGAATCTTAGCGATGGTTACATCATGCACCGTCATTACTCTTCCTCCCTCTTGGGCTAGGCATTGCGCCAAACGCCTCAGCACGCCGCCACGCCCGAACCGACCCGCGAAATGAAGCGGGTGCGTTTCAAATGAGTTGCAGGAAAAGGCTTTCTCTGGTAGAGTAAGTCCAT
>CAYUPJ010000272.1:0-4888 GCA_964446635.1 uncultured Anaerolineae bacterium | reverse complement strand
CCGATACCGGGGTGGGCATCTCTGAGGAGAACCTGAAGAAGCTCTTCGAGCCGCTCTTCACCACCAAGGCCAAGGGGATTGGGCTGGGCTTGCCACTGGTCAAGACCCTGGTGGAGGGACACGGAGGCACCATTGAGGTAGAGAGCGAAGTGGGGAAGGGGAGCACGTTTACGGTAAGGCTGCCGGTGGCGGGCTGAGGAGCAGGGGAGCGGAGGGGCAGAGGAGCGGAGGGGCAGAGGAGCGGAGGAGCAGAGGAGCGGAGGAGCAGAGGAGATAGGGAGATGGGAGTGATACAGAGTCACGAGGAACTTGACGTGTACCAGTTGGCTTTCAAGGCAGCGATGAGGATCTTCGAGCTGTCGAAGGGGTTTCCTCGTGAGGAGACGTATTCACTGACCGATCAGATTCGTCGGTCGTCTAGGTCAGTGTGTTCGAATATCACCGAGGCATGGCGAAAACGGCGGTATGAGGCAGCCTTTGTGAGCAAGCTCAACGATGCCGAGTCCGAGGCGGCAGAGACGCAGACCTGGCTCCGCTTCGCGCTGGAATGTGGCTATCTTGCCGAGGAAACGAGGTGGGAATTGCACCAAACATACGACTACATCATCGGCAAGTTGGTCAATATGATCGCTCGTCCTCAACCCTGGCTCATGGAGCGGAGGAGCCGAGGGGCAGGGGTGAGCAGGTGAACTCTCCTCTGCTCCCCAGCACCTCTGCACCTCTGCACAGATTCACCGAGGGCGGCCAGGGCCGGGGCGATCTCGTTCAAAATGCGGGGATGAATCGAGATGCGGATGATTTTATCTGATTGGGCCAGGGGCGTGCCCCAGGTGAAGAGTTGGGCCACACTTTGGAGGTCCAGGCCATAGCAGAGGTTGGCTTCGTCGAGATGCTGGATCAATTCATCGTCCAGGGCAGCCAGTTCAGTTTCCTGTTTGGCCATCAACTGGCCAGCGCGGTAGAGATCGCCGAGCTGGTATCGTATTCCCCAGGTCTGGCTGAATGACAACCGGTGTTGTAGGCGCTCCTCGTCGCCCATGTCGGGCCACCAGCCAGCCAATTCGGGGAGGTCTTTGACCAACAGTCTGTAGTTGAGCAAGTAAATGTCACCGTCGCGGGTGGTGTGGGTCATACGTAATCTATTAGTAACTACTCAGGCTGTCATTGCGAGCGAAGCGAAGCAATCCCCAAGCCGTAAGGAGGAGATTGCTTCGTCGCAAAAAACGCTCCTCGCAATGACACGGGCTGAGCAGTTACATCTATTATAGCATTGGATAGCAGATGTGTCAAAACACGCCACACGCAGCACGCACCACATTTCACGCATAACAGGAGGCACGACCATGAGCCAAAAGGCCAACATTCTAATTGTGGACGACAACGTCAGCCTGTGCAAGACCATGTCCTTCGTCCTGGGACGCAAGGGCTACGCGGTCACTACCGCCAGGGACGGGCCGGAGGCCATCGAGAGGGTCAAGGAGAGGCCCTTCGACATGATCTTCATGGACATCAAGATGCCCCTCATGGATGGAGTAGAGACCCATCGCAGGATCAAGCAGATCAGGCCTGAAGCGGTGGTGATGATGATGACCGCCTACGTGGTGGAGGACCTGGTGCAGCAGGCGCTGGAGGAAGGAGCCTACGGCATCGTCTATAAGCCGCTGGACATAGAAAGGGTTATCGTCCTCATCGAAGAGGCCAGAAAGACGAAGGAAGGAGCACTCATCCTGGTGGTGGACGACGACCCAGGGACCTGTATCACCTTGAGAAACATCCTGACCAGGAAGAGCTACCCGGTGGGCATCGCTCACACGGGCGAGGAGGCCATTGCTATGGCGCAGGAGGCAGCCTATGACATCATCTTCATAGACCTGAAGCTGCCGACCATCAATGGCCTGGAGACCTATTTGGCCATCAGAGAGATCAATCGGCAAGCGGTGGCCATCATGATGACCGCCTACCGCCAGGAGATGGCCGACCTGGTGGAGGTGGCCCTGCAGAACAGCGCCTACACCTGCCTCTACAAGCCGCTGGAGATGGAAGAGCTGCTCAGGTTGGTGGAGGAGATCCGGGAAAGAAAGCAGGGGAGCGGAGGGGCAAGGGAGCAGGGGAGCAGGGGAGCGGAGGAGCAAGGGTGATACAGAGTCACGAAGAACTTGACGTGTACCAGTTGGCTTTCAAAGCAGCGATGAAGATCTTCGAGGTGTCGAAGGCGTTTACCCGTGAGGAGGTAACTGCTCAGTCCGTGTCATTGCGAGGAGCGTTTTTTGCGACGAAGCAATCTCCTCCTTGCGGCTGGGGGATTGCTTCGCTTCGCTCGCAATGACAGCCTGAGTAGTTACGTGAGGAGACGTATTCACTGACCGATCAGAGGTGAGCACTGGACTCAAAGGATAGGAGGCATGATGGACGACAAACCTCGCATCCTGATCGTGGACGACGATGAAAGCACTCGTCGAACCCTATCGCTCATCTTTGGGAAGCAGGGCTATGGGGTTGAGAGCGCGGCGACGGGACAGGAAGCCATAGTAAAGACGCAGGAGAGATCCTTCAATCTGGCCCTCCTGGACATCAAGCTGCCCGACATGGCCGGGATAGAGCTGCTAGGGCCTTTGAAAGAAATGCACCCGGACATGGTGGCGATCATGGTCACCGCCTATGCCTCGCTGGAAACCGCCATGCAGGCCCTGAACAACGGGGCCTCGGCCTACGTCACCAAGCCCTTGAACATGGATGAGGTGTTGGCTACCGTCAAAGGGGTCCTGGAAAAGCAGCGGCTGGTCTGGGAGAAGCGACGGGCGGAGGAGGCACTGCGGAATCGCACGGCCCAGTTGGAAGCGCTGCGACAGATAGGGCTAGAGATCACTGCCGAGTTGGACCTGGACGCTCTCCTCCGCTCCATCGTCTCGCGGGCAGTGGAACTGGTGGGCGGAGACTCAGGCGGCCTCTACCTTTATCGGCCGGAGCGGGACGTGCTAGAGTGGACTATGGCTGTCGGTCCGCACCTGGCGCCCATCGGCACCGTCCTCCGGCGGGGCGAGGGCCTCTCCGGCAAGGTTTGGGAGACCGGCCAGCCGCTCATCGTGGACGACTACCAGCACTGGGAGGGGCAGGCAGCCATCTACGAGGGCTACCCCTTCAAGGCCACGGTGGGTGTGCCAATCCGCTGGGGTGAAAAGTTCCTGGGGGTGTTGGACGTGCTGGCCGACCCCCGGCACACCTTCTCCCCGGCCGACGCCGAGCTGCTGGGACTTTTCGCCACCCAGGCGGCCATCGCTATCGAAAATGCACGGCTATACGAGGCCAGTCAGCGAGAACTGACCGAGCGCAAGTGGGCAGAGGAAGCACTCGTCCGTATGGCCACCCACGACCCCCTGACTGGCCTGCCCAACCGGCGGCTGTTCAATGACCGTCTCAACCTGGAGCTGGCTCACGCCCGTCGCAATCAGCGAAAGTTGGCCGTGATGTTGCTCGACCTGGACCACTTCAAGGACGTTAACGATACGCTGGGGCACAGCGAGGGAGACAAGCTGCTGCAAGCTGTCGGCGTGCGATTGATAAGCCTTCTGCGTAAGAGCGACACCGTAGCCCGCATGGGCGGCGACGAATTCACGCTATTATTGCCTGAAATAGCTCAGGCGGAAGACGCTACCCAGGTTGCCCCTAAAATCCTGGAAGCTTTTCGAGAGCCGTTTGAGTTTAATGGCCACGAACTCCATATCACTACCAGCATTGGGATTGCTCTCTACCCCGATGACGGTGAAGATGCCGATACCCTGATGAAGAATGCCGACATCGCCATGTACCGGGCCAAGGAACAGGGCCGAGACAACTACCAGCACTACTACTCAGGCTGTCATTGCGAGCGAAGCGAAGCAATCCCCACCATGACGTAGGAGATTGCTTCGGCGCACAAACCGCGCCTACTCAGAAACTTGCCCTGTCATTGCGAGCGCTTTTTGCGAAGCAATCTCCAACTCGCGACTTGGGGATTGCTTCGGCGGAAAACCGCCGCCTCGCAATGACAGTCACGGTTTTTGTCCTTTAGAATGGCGGGCCGCGCCATGGCCGACTCGCAATGACAGAGAAGGTTGAGTAGTACTACCAACGCTACTCCGGTAAGGAGTGAAGAGATGGATGAGAAAGAGCGTATTCTAATCGTTGATGACGACGAAAGCACCTGTAAAACCCTGACGCTCATCTTCGGCAAGAAGGGCTATGAGACGGAGATGGCCGGGACGGGACAGGAAGCCCTGGAGAAGGCACAAGAGAGGCCCTTCAACCTGGCCCTGCTGGACATCAAGCTGCCCGACATGGCCGGGGTAGAGTTACTGACGCCTTTGAAGGAAATGCACCCCGACATGGTGGCGATCATGGTCACCGCCTATGCCTCACTGGAAACCGCCGTGCAGGCCCTGAACGAGGGGGCGTCGGCCTACATCACCAAGCCCTTGAACATGGACGTGGTGTTGGCTACCGTCAGGGAGGCCCTGGAAAAGCAACGTCTGGTAATGGAGAAGCGACGGGCGGAGGAGGAGGCACAGCAACGAGCAACTCTGGCTGTGCTAGCCTATGAAGTAGGTCAACGCGTGAGCGCCAAGTTAGAACTGGATGAACTGCTATCCGAAATCGTGACCGCTGTGCGTGATACCTTTGACTACTATGGGGTGATGATACTGCTGGTTGATGAGGAGTCCAAATGCCTGACTATGAGATCCATCGCAGGCGGTTACGCAGATATCTTTCCCGCGGATATCCGTCATGCCATCGGGGAAGGGATGACAGGCTATGCGGCAGCCAGCGGCGAAACCCAGGTCAGCGGGGACGTTAGCCAGGACCCTCATTACGTGCGCGAGGCGGATGAGGAAACAAAGTCGGAACTAGCGGT
>CAYUPJ010000271.1:0-4945 GCA_964446635.1 uncultured Anaerolineae bacterium | reverse complement strand
GTGGGCGGTACTGGACTCGAACCAGTGACCTCCACGATGTCAACGTGGCACTCTAGCCAACTGAGCTAACCGCCCGTTTGTTAAAATGATACCACATAAGGCCCCAAAATGCAAATTGATTGTCATTTGGAATGAAAGGTGATCTATGGTACAATATTGGTGAAGTAATTTGTTTGGAGAGAACCATGTGGCAAGTGGTGGGTCACAAGTGGGCTGTAGACCTGTTGGAACGGGCTCTGGCCAGCGAGCGGGTGGCCCACGCTTATCTTCTGACAGGCCCGCCTCAGATAGGCAAGAGGTCTCTGGCTCTCAACTTCGCCCAGGCTCTAAATTGTCTCGACGAGGAGAAGCCCTGTAGCCAATGCCTGGCCTGCAGTAAGATCGCCCACGGCCACCACCCCGACGTCCAGGTCATTGAAGGAGAAGGGGGAACCATCAAGATAGACCAGATGCGGGCATTGCGCCGTGAGGCAGCCCTCTCTCCTCTAGAGGGACGCTGGAAGGTTTATATCATCCGACAGATGGAGCAAGCTACTGCTGAAGCCGCCAATTGCCTGCTCAAAACATTGGAGGAGCCCCCAACTCATGTCATCCTGCTGCTTACCGCCAGTGAGGCGGAAGCATTGTTGCCCACCATCGTTTCTCGCTGCCAGGTGCTCAACCTGCGACCTCTAGCCACCGAAACAGTGCAAAGAGCCCTCCAGGAGTGCTGGGGGGTGGATGTCGAACGAGCCCAGCTCTTGGCCCGCCTCTCTGGCGGACGGCTAGGCTGGGCGGTGGCGGCTAGTCAAAACGCCACCATCTTGGACCAACGGGAGAAGCATCTCGACGACTTGCTGACACTCATGGGCCAAGGGCAGGGAGAATGCCTGGAGTACGCCCAAAAGCTCAGCCGTAACCCCGAGGCAGCACAAGAGTTGCTCCACTTGTGGCTCAGTTGGTGGCGAGATCTGCTCTTGGTGGCGAGTGGAAGCTCGGCGGGGATCATCAACATGGATCGGGAGGACACATTAAGGGCCCAGGCACAGCGGTACAGCTTAGGCCAGGTGCGGGATTTCGTAGAGGCCCTGCGAACCGCCATCTGGCAAATGGAACACAACGCCAACACTCGCCTGACCCTGGAAGTATTGCTGCTAAGCTTACCCAAAAGATAGGGGAAACAGATGCCAAAGATAGTGGGAATTCGCTTTAAGCCGGTGAGTAAAATCTACTATTTTGACCCTGCTGGCTTCGAGAACCTAGAAGTCGGTGACCACGTTATCGTGGAAACGACGCGAGGCCGGGAAGTGGGAGAGGTCGCCATAGCCCCGAAAGAGATGCCGGAGGACAAGGTAATCAGCAAACTAAAGGGCGTCATTAGCCGGGCCGAGCCTTGGGACCTGGTGCAAATGGAACATTACCGCTGCCTTGAGCCCAAGGCCCTGGAGGTGTGCCGTGAAAAGGTGGCGGAGTACGGTTTACCTATGAAGATCGCCAAGGCCGAGTATAACTTCGATGGCAGCCACCTGATTTTCTACTTCATAGCCGAGAAACGAGTAGACTTTCGTGATCTGGTACGAGACCTGGCCCAAACTTTCGAGACCAAGATAGAGTTGAGACAGGTCGGGGTGCGCGATGAAGCCAAGCTGATGGGTGGCTTGGGTCGTTGTGGGCGTCCCCTCTGCTGTATCTCTTTCCTTAGCGAATTCAGCCCCGTCTCCATTAAAATGGCAAAACAGCAGGATCTGCCTCTCAGCCCGACGGAGATATCGGGATTGTGTGGGCGTCTGCTCTGCTGTCTAACCTACGAAAACGAGGTTTACGCTGAAATCAAAAAGATGCTGCCTAAGATGGGAGAAAAAGTGAACACCCCCTATGGTCCGGGAAAAGTCACCGGCGTCAACATCCTCAAAGAAACGGTCAGCGTGGAACTAGAAAGCGAAGTGACCGTCGAGATTCCGGCCGAAAATATCAAAGAGAGCAAAACTGCTAAAGGGAAACGACACCACAACCGGAGCTAGACCCTTATCTTAGCCAGCGCCCGCAAACGTTCCACCGACTCCAAAGGCACCCTGACACCCCCCATCCCAACGGTATCCAGCATGCCTGAGCCGTGGAAATCGCTACCCCCTGTAGGTATCAAGCTATATTTGCGACCCAGATCGGCCAACTCCTGTATATCCTCAGGCGAATAGTCGTTATAGTACACCTCCAGGCCCACTAGCCCCCGTTCTATCAAAGAGGGCAGAAAATGCGTCACTTTGAGGGGGTGGGCCAGCACAGGCAGCCCCCGGGCCGCCTTGATCAAAGACACAGCGTCTACAGGATTGAGCTTGTAGCGTTCCACGTAGGCAGGCCCATTGCGCCCGATGTAAAGGTCAAAAGCCTCTTCAGGGGAAGCCACGTATCCCCTCTTGACCATGGCCTGAGCAATGTGGGGCCTCCCAACGGAGCTATTGCCTGCCAACTCAGCCACCATCTTCCACTCTAATGGGAATCCTAGAGTTGCCAGTTTGCTCAATATCCCCCTAGCCCGCTGAAGACGAGCTTGACGGAAGGCACTCAGCCTCTTCTCCAGAATCGGGTCATGATGGTCAATGTAATAGCCAAGTATATGTAACTCCTGATGGGGAACGTCGCAGCTAATCTCTACCCCAGGAATGAGTTCAAGCTCTGTACCCCTGGCTGCCTCCAAAGCCTCGTCAATGCCCGCTGTCGTGTCGTGATCAGTGATGGCGATGGCCAGGAAATTGCGCTCCAGGGCCATGGCCACTAGTTCCGAGGTAGAAAATTGGCCATCGGACGCCGTGCTGTGTAGGTGCAGGTCAACCCGACTGATCATCGGGGCTCCACGATCAGCTTCATGGCCGTGCGTTCTTGGCCCTCGATTTTCACCTCGATGAAGGTAGGAATACAAATCACGTCCATCCCATCGAGAGCAAGAAATCCCCTGGCTATAGCCACGGCTTTAACTGCCTGATTCACTGCTCCCGCACCAATCGCCTGAGCCTCAGCTCGTCCGTTTTCTCGAACTGTTCCAGCGATGGCTCCCGCCACTGCTGTAGACTTTGATCTCGCCGACACCTTGAGGACACCCATGCTTGCCTCCCATCGTAACCATAATGAGCACCTTTTTCCCCTAAGATATTTTACACGATTATCGCAATAGAAGCAAGCTTTTCACTCCCCAGCATTTGAACATAAGCTTTCTTAAAACATTGCAGACTTTAAGGTTACAGGCTTAAAATCCATTGCCAGAAAAAGAGATTTCTGGTACAATATCCACACTTGATTTACCCTCATCAAGACCCTGTGTAAACTGAGCTTCTGCCTGATATTACGCCGAGGCTTGGGATAGAAGAAACATCCCCACGCACTCAGAGCGATCCAATACGAATCTCGTTATAGATTAACCTCGTGCTCTAAGTTGCATTATAAACACCGCCTAAACTCCTCTTTGACAACAAAGACCCAGAGCAAGGTTTCAATACCTGGAATAGCCTCAGGCCAACCACAGGGGGGCTTGATCAACCAATCACAGTGAGCGAAAGGGTGACACAGACGGCATGAATGCTGACCAGATCTGGCAAGCAGCATTGGGTGAATTACAACTGCAAATGACCAAACCCACCTTCGACACCTGGCTCAAGAATACCAGGGCTATCTCTTACGAGGATGGCACTCTCATCGTAGGAGTACACAATGCCTATGCCAAAGATTGGCTTGAGAACCGCCTGCTGTCCATCATCAAGCGCACGCTGGCGAGAATTGTGGAGCGCACTGTGGAGATAAAATTCGCATTAAACACCGATCCTCTTAACGAAGAGCCGCCACTGCCCTTGATCCAACCATCGGTCCCCCAGCCTGAAATGACCACCGAGAGACCTCTGCCAATGATGCTCAACTCAAAATATACCTTCTCCACCTTTGTCATCGGCCCCAGCAACCGCTTGGCCCACGCTGCGGCTCTGGCAGCGGCTGAGAATCCAGCCAGGGCTTACAACCCCCTTTTCCTCTATGGGGGGGCAGGGCTGGGCAAGACCCACCTTATGCACGCCATAGGCCACGCCTGCCAAGACAGAAATCAACGGGTGCTTTACGCCACCTCTGAAAAGTTCACCAACGAATTAATCAATTCCATCCGCAACCATAGCACCGAGGCTTTTCGAAATAAGTACCGGACTATGGACGTACTGCTACTGGATGATATTCACTTCATCGCTGGCAAGGAGAGCACCCAGGAGGAGTTTTTCCATACTTTTAATGCCCTGCATGCTGCCAACAAGCAAATCGTCATCTCCAGCGATCGGCATCCTAAGGCCATCACCACCCTGGAAGAGCGCTTATGCTCTCGTTTCGAGGGAGGGCTCATAGCCGACATCCAACCACCAGACCTGGAAACTCGCATCGCCATTTTGCGTTCCAAGCGAGAATCGCAACTTATACCCATATCTGACCAAGTCATCGAGTATGTCGCTCACAAGTTCATGAATAATGTACGGGAGTTAGAGGGGGCTCTGAACCGAGTTGTCGCTAAGGCGATGTCAGAGAGACAGCCCCTGACAGTTGAGGTGGCCATCATCGCTTTGCAAGGCATACTCGTTAACAATAGAGAATGTACACCACAGGCCGTAATGGAAGCGGTGGCCAATTTCTACTACTTGACCATTGAGGATCTCAAGGGACCAAGCCGTAGTCAAAAGGTAGTTAAGCCCCGCCATATTGCAATGTATCTAGCACGACAAGAAACAAAGGCTTCCTTACCTAAGATAGGAGAGGCATTGGGAGACCGTGACCATAGCACCGTGAAACATGGTATTGATAAGGTCACTGACCAGATAGAGAGAGACGAGATATTGCGTCGCGAGGTATCAACCATCAGGAATACCCTGTACAACAACGGCACGCGGTAGTACCTTGCTCTCTGGGGCAAAGCGAGGAGATGGGCCAGCTACGTACGCCCATC
>CAYUPJ010000270.1:0-4957 GCA_964446635.1 uncultured Anaerolineae bacterium | reverse complement strand
TTGTGCCCCTATTCTACCATAGATCAACCCTGTTTGAAAAGTGCGGAATACAAGTCTAAAGCGAAAGTTCGGCAGATAGCCGAGAAAAACGGGTGGTACGTATTCAACGCCGAGGTCTCTTATTCACGCTCTTATCCAAAAGGCGCACGTGAGGGGCAGCCAATTTTCCGAACTTCATATTCTCGTGGGCACCAAGTCGCACGGTTCAATGTTTTTGCCAAAGAGTTCGCGGAGAGGATCGGCCTATGAGTAATAGACCAGAGTTCGAGCTGCTTTCCGAGATTGCTAGACTACTCAAGAAATACGGCCCAGAGACATTTGAGAGCCTTGCGGAAAACCTGTCGTCGCCAGAATTCTCAGAATGTCTTGTATCTGTCCTAGCTACTGCTGCCAAAGTGGGCCGTACAGCGCGGGCTAAAGAGGTTGAGACAGCCGAACAGAGGCGGAGTCCTAGGGACTTCCGTTCATCACTAGTTGCTATAGGCGCAACTGAACCAGAGAAATCAGAGTTGTTGGTCAAATTCTATGACGGTCTAACAGCAAAGACTTTCCTACCCACTTTACGGGATGTTCAGACATTCGCATCAGACACAGGCTTGCCTCCCGTCAAAGCGAAGGCACGCCATAAAGCCATTGTTCCCCTTATCAAAGCGTTGCTGCCTCTGTCTCTCGAAGATGTAAAGGCTAAACTATCGGCAGTCAAGCCAGTTTCCACCCAAGACGATCGCAGCCTTGAGGGATGGAGCAACATCATTTTGGACAGAGAGCGACGCGCTAAACAGAAGGAATAAGGCAAGCAGTCAAAAGTACCAGACCGCACGTCTGCAAACACACGCCCGCCGGCGCGCCCAGCTAACTTCAATCAACTTGTCGGTGAAAGTCCGACCGAGGTAACGGCCAAGCGGCCTCGTAGTGACCTTCCTGTCTAGGGGTGACCCGAACACAGAGGCGAAGTCATCACAACCCAGCAGTCCGTAACATAAAGTGAAGCCTGCCGCATCGTCAGTGTGTACCCACGGGAGTGGGCCAAGAGGGAGCCGAGTCCGGCGGCGTGGGGCGAAGGCCACGGAAGACACAGTGAGAACTTGGAAGATAGCAGTGTCGAAGAACCCTCCGGTGTATGGGGCGCGGAATGTTGGGAGAGTTGGTTGGGGGACTGGGGAGACCTCGCCGGGTCGTTGGGTGACGCCCAACGTAACCGACCTTATAAGCTGCGAAACGGTGAAGTGGGGAGGGAAGCTCGGTAGAGGAGTCGGAGACGCCCATAGTAGTGGAGATGGCTGGGACAACACAACCCAACCGGAGCGAAGGGGCGTTACTTTGTTCACGCGCCCGAAGAGGGTAAGAGGAGCGAATGCCAGCAATGGCTAACTCCGCCATAGATAAAACTCGACAACTTCAGAGGGCGCTATACCGTGCGGCCAAGCAGAGCACCACACGGAAGTTCCACGCACTGTATGACAAGGTATATCGGTGGGACATCCTACAGCGAGCCTGGCAGGAGGTGAAGGCCAATGGAGGTGCGTCGGGAATAGACGGAGAGACCCTAGAAGGCATCGAGCAGCAAGGGGTGGACAACGTGCTGCGCGAACTGCAAATTCAACTCCGAGAAGGGCGCTATCGGCCTTTACCAGTGCGGCGGGTGTACATCCCCAAGCCGGGCAAGGCCGAGAAGCGCGGGCTAGGCATTCCAGCTATCCGTGACCGCATCGTGCAAACGGCAGCGAAAATCGTGCTTGAACCGATTTTCGAGGCCGACTTTGAAGACTGTTCGTATGGTTTCCGCCCCAAACGGTCAGCCCATGATGCCGAAGAACGCATCCGGCAACTGGCGAACCAGGGGCGGGACTATGTGGTGGACGCGGACATCCGAGCCTACTTCGACACCATAGACCAGACGAAATTGCTGGCGATGGTGGCGCAACGGGTGAGCGATCGGCGGATGTTCAAACTCCTTCGGAAATGGCTGGAAGCAGGCGTGATGGAAGAAGGGAATCTCCGCAAGGCGAGCACTGGCACACCGCAAGGTGGTGTGATTTCGCCTTTGTTGGCTAACATCTACCTGCATTACCTGGACCGCGAATGGCAGCAGCACCACAAACGGCTGGGGGAAATGGTTCGTTACGCCGATGACCTGGTCATCCTGTGCCCAACAGCCAAGGCGGCAGAGGCGGCGCTGCAACAATTGACCCGCATTCTAGCCCAACTGGCGCTGCAAGTACATCCAGAGAAGACCCGCATTCGCTGTTTGCGCAAGGGGCGAGAAGGATTTGACTTCCTGGGCTTTCACCATCGCAAGAAAGAATCGTGGCGGTGGAAGGGTCGGTACTACCTCCAACGCTGGCCGAGCCAGAAAGCGATGAAGGCAGTGCGCCACAAGGTCAAGGCTATCGTTGGGCCACGCAGTTCGCGCTATCGAAGCCCGCAGGAGGTCGTCCAATGCCTGAACCCGGTCTTGCGAGGCTGGGGAGCCTACTTTCGCAAGGGGAACTCGTCGCGTCAGTTAAGCCAAGTAGACGACTATGTGGCCCAACAGATGCGGCTATACCTTAGCAAGAAACATCAGCGGCGCGGGCGAAATTGGGAGTGCTGGCCAGATACATTCCTGCACAAGGAACTGGGATTGTATCGCTTGAGTGGAACTGTCGAATGGTATACATCCGCGAAAGCCCACGGATGAAGGACATCGGAGAGCCGTGTGCGGGAGAACCGCACGCACGGTTCGATGAGGGGGGACAGGGGAGGCCCTCTGGGCCAGCTTGGTGAGGCGGTTACGCGCTCCACACCGAAAGGGGGAGACCAAGCTCGCTGTCACCTGTGGCGGCTGGGAACAAGCTGAACCTGTCCTCTACTCTAAACCACGCCACGCACGCGGCTTTCTGGCATCGTGGTTGGCATAGTTGGAAGGTGGCTTCATTGCGCGCGGCGCGTCGGGCGTGGTCGGCGTGCTACGGCGTTTGGCGTCATGCCCTTCCATATTGAGTACCGTGAGTTGCCACAGCGTGTTGCAAGACTTTTGCGACAAATGTATAATCAAGTTGGAAAGGAAGATTACTATGAGCGTGAAAAACAGAGTAGTTCATCAAACTGAGTATCCTCACATTGTAAAGGTTGACGGTGTTTGTGGAGGACAAGCCATTATTGAAGGCACGCGCATTGCTGTATGGCACATCGTTGGCTATTACTATAAAGTAGGCATGTCCGTCGAAGCCATCTTAGCCGAATGGAACTATCTAACACCTGCTCAGATATTCAGCGCGTTGGCGTACTACCACGACCATAAGCCAGAAATTGACGAAGTGCGCGAGCAGAACAGTTACGAATACTGGAAGCAGGAACAGTACGCCTATGCCACCGCCTAAACTCCATTTGAACGAGCATATATCGCCGCGTCTGGCGGAGCAATTGCGAAAGTACGGCTTTGACGTGACCTCTACGTTGGAATTGGGAATGGTGGAAGCTGACGACGATGAGCAATTGGCGTACGCGGCTTCGCAACAGAGAGCCATCGTCACTTTCAATCATAAGGATTTCGCTACGCGCCACGAGCAGTATCTAGCCGAAGGCAAAGAGCATTGGAGGATTGTTTTTTCAACCGAAGAAACGACAGACGTATTACGCCACCGTTTGCTGCGGTTGCTCAATACCCTCACGGCGAAACAGTTGAAAAACGACATCCGCTGGCTCAATGACTTCAAATAGCGACGCGCACAAGGACGCACGTCTGCAAACACACGCACGCCGACAATGCCACGTACGCGGCTTTCTGGCGCAGGTGGTTGGCATAGTTGGAAGTCGGCTTCATTTCGCGGGTCGGTTCGGGTGTGGTCGGCGTGCTGTAGCGTTATGCGACAGCACGTGAGGCCCAAGCCAAGAGGAGAATGCTATGTCTATACTTGTCGTGCAAGTGTTGCCTCAAGGAATCATCTTTGGGGCTGATCGGAATATCACAATTACGAGAATCACGTCAGATGATAGAGGACGATCAGTTACTGTTGTGCTTGGCCAAAGTCAGCGCCCTAAAGTCCTCAGATGGCCCAATAAGAAGGCGATTGTTGGTTATGTCGGAGCCGCTGAGATCGGCGGCATGCCAAGCGATGAATGGTTATACGAGTACATCGGAAATCACTTGGAGTTTCCCAACCTCCAGATACTGGCACATGACCTAGCGGAAACTATTCAGAGGCAGAGAGCACTTGATGAGGGGCAGAGCGAGCCAGAGCCACTGGTTCTTCATCTTGCTGGATTTGAGAAGCGAGACGCACACCAAGTACCTGTCGTCTGGTACATCAGAAATCCACATGGAATGAAGGACGGATACTACATAGACATTCGTAAAGAATTCTTGTGCTCTGAAGAGTTCTGGAAATACTTCCCGAATGTTTCCTCTAGTCAAATCAGAGAGCACCTAAATCAGCTCGCACTAAATTATCAGCCCTTTTGGTTTCACCAGGGGTTGGACTTGGGGACATTCAATACGTTGGAGATGTTCTTGAGACAAGCGTTCGCCCTACTCTGCCGAGTGCATCCAGCCCATTCATTTCCACAAACGCTTCGCGAATGGGAGCAGCACTTGAAAATGGCAATCTTAACGTATGGTGCGTACTATCAGGCTTTCAAAGATCCAGGTGAGCAATACGTTGGCGGTGGAGCTGATACCGTAAGCCTGAGTTGGCCAGAAACTGATGCCGTCGTATAACACACGCACGCCGACCACGCCACGTACGCGGCTTTTTGGCATTGTCGGTTGGGACAGTTGAGCATTGTCGCCATTTCGGGAGTCGGTTCGGGCGTGGTCGGCGTGCTGAAGCGTTTGGCGTCATGCGCATTCAGCTGAATTAGCGCGCCCAGGACCCAACGACTGAATGGGAGCAGGCATGTTCTACTGCTAGATTGTGCCGTGGTGACTGGAAAGCGGCACGATCCAAAATCAACAGCCAAGGAGGCAAAGAAAATG
>CAYUPJ010000269.1:0-4991 GCA_964446635.1 uncultured Anaerolineae bacterium | reverse complement strand
CAGCAGCACCAATCCCACCAGGATCAACAACGGCCCCAGGCCGACGTCGGCCACGTTCTGAAGGCCGCCGGCCAGTTGGCTCACTTGTGCCCCGGCCACCAATACCACCAGCCCCACCAGGCCATAAGCTACCGCACGGCCCAGGGTGTACAACACACCGGTCGCCACCACCGCCCGGCGATCGGTGAACTGCTGCGCCATGTAGCTCAGCGCCACCACGTTTGTTGCCAGCGGGCACGGACCGATGGATGCGAGCAGCCCGATCAGGAATGCTGCCAGGAACGGTAGATTGGTCGTGGTGATGATGTCCTGAATCCAGGAACTGAGGTCCATCAGCGGCCTCCGTAAGCAATGTTGATCCTGTCGCGCAGCAACGCCATGAACTTCGGCTCGTCCTCCAGGGCAAACCAGATGTCGCTGACCGACCAGATGTACTCAATCCCATCCTTAATGATACCCAGGTAGAGCGACGGACCATAGGCGTTGTACTTCTGCACCAGGGCTGCGTTCTCCTGCTTCTGGACGTCGGCCACCACCAGGCTCATCTCACCGCTTTGGAGCCGGTCGGCGAAATAGGTATCCAGCGTCTTGCGGGTCAGCCGCTCAGCTTCGATACAGCCTGAACAGCGTTTGGTGAGATGGAAGTAGGCCACCTCGACGTGTTCCACCTGGCCAGGGGGAAGAATGGGTTGGGTTCAGGGTCAAACTTCAGGTAAAAGCGGCCATATCCCGCAATGGCAAACCGCAGTTCCGTGGCCTCGGGATCCAACCCTTCACAGATCTCTTTAGCCAAGTAAACCTCGATATCTTCTGCCATAAAGCGGATGTAATCCTGCTCGTTTTCAGGCTTGCCCATCAGACCTGATGGGGTCACGTAGGCCGTTCATCAATCCACCACGGTCATGCGGGTGGCAATGTTGACAATACCACCCCGATCCCGAATGTACTGCTTCGCCCAGCCAGAGGCGATGCGAGCTTCTTTCATGTGAGTCCTTCTCCTTCCTGTCTCCGTCGTCGGTGGCAGCGAGGATTGGAGTACATCAGGTCTAAGTTTCGGCCTGGGCTTTGGTTAGCCACTGCCGGACCTCGGCCTTCGACGGGATGCGACCACCACAGACCAGTTGCTCGTTGATCACTAACCCCGGCGTGAACATCAGGCCGTACTTCAGAAACTCCATATAGTCAGCGACATGCTGCACGGTGACCTCAGGAGAGTTGTCTCCCCATTCCGCCTCCAACTCCTCCAGGGTGTCCACTACCACCTCAAGGACCCGCTTGCAGTTGATGCAACCAGGCCCTAAAACCTTGATGCTGAGTGTCAATTTGCACCTCCTGTAGAATTTATTTCACCTCGATGGTCGGCCCGACGACGATCTCCGACTTCACCGAGTTGGCGACCAGGCTATACTTCTGCGCTGCCTGCAGGGCACGATGCACCCGGGCCTCCACGACCGCCGGGGCTTCCTCCCCGGCCGCAATCTGGATGATCGGCCAGAGGTGAACGTGGGTAAAAATCTCCGTCCGGTCCAGCTCGATCAGCTTGGTGCCCTCGGCGCGACAGGTGTACGACAGCAGATCCAGCTTGAACCGCTCAGCCGCCCAGATGAACATCATCATGATGCAGGTGTTGACCGCCGCCACGAAGGCGTCCTCAGGGGTGAGCACGCCAGGGTGGCCCTGGGCGTCGGGCGGGGCGGAGAAGTCCATCTCCGGCCCGTTGCCCATGACGATGTGCCCCCAGTGTTCCCCTTTCCAGGAAACGGTAGTGTGGTAGGTTGCCGTGCGACTCATGCCGGGACCTCCTGTTCCTCGCAAAAAGCTGCGTACTCGCGCATGATGGCCTCAGCGTAGGCCGCTTCTTGCCCATCGGGAATCGGGTTGTAGATCTTGACGGTCTGCATCAACTCAGCCTCTGTGCCGTCGCCAGGCATCTTGCCTGTCTGGTGAAACTGCTGGAAGACGAGCGGCAAGGCGATGAGCGTGATCTCCTGGCCGTCTACCTGTACTTTCTGGATGGGGATGCCTGATCCACACTCGCAAGTGGCGACTTTGGCCTCTGAACCTTCTTCGGCAGGTTGACCGCGCCGGCGGTCCCACTTGAAGCCCAACAATTCGTCCACCGTTTGGGTCACCCGATCAGCCACAGCGTCCACCGCTTGCATTCCTGCTCCGCTCAGTCGCCGTGCGCTGCCCAAGTTTGCCCTTGCAGCCACGTCAGTGACCACGACGCTGGCCGCCGGTTTGCCGGAATACATCGCCGTGGCCCGCGCAGCACAGCGCTTGTCGCAACCATCTATAGCAATCGTCGGGTAGAAGCGGGCGAAAGCGCGATCCCCCTCTCCACCGGCCAGAAAGAGAGGCAAGCAGATGGTCACTGTGTCAGCAGGACGCAGTTGCTCCAACACCTTCAACGCCGCCAGGCGCGTCACCGTGCCCTCCGGCAACTCTTCGCCAGAGCAGGCTACGATGCCCACTTTCTTCTTCGGCAGGTCAGGCATTCTCACCTCCATCATCACTGGAAAGACTGTCCACGACAGCAGCGATCTCTTCCGCCAGTACATGGGCCAGTTGCTGCCCGCCCTCGTTGAGTTCGGATATGCCCTGCGGCTTGAACTGGCGATGGCGGCGGTAGGCGTCGAGCACGGCGAAATCCTGCGCTACCGTTCCACCGCTCTCCTCCACCATCTTGGTCGCGCAGGCCAGCTTGCAGCCGTCAATGGTCACTGCCGGGTTCCCGGCCACCGCCGCGCGCACATCCTCGTCACCCAACACCAGGAGGGAGAGCGCCACCAGTTGCGTGTCGGCAGGGCGCAGGTCTTCGGTCACTTCGTAGGCCGCCTCACGACTCACGGTGCCGTAGGTTTTTCCAATGCCGCTACACGGCACAATTACCACCTTTCGCCTGCCCTCACTCATAGCTTCTTGGCCTCTTCTTCGGCTTCTCGCTTCATCACGAGAAAGTAAGCCTGCGGGTCGAGCAGGCGAGCGCGGTCGGACTCCCAATCACTGGCCTCGATCACAGCCAGCCACCCTTCGCCGTACGGGTCCTGGTTGATCACTTCCGGAGCGATCTCCATGTCCGGGTTGACTTCTACCACCCTACCGGTCACGGGCGATGGCAGGCTGATGTCGGCCTTGATGGTCTCGATCACCGCCACCTCATCGTCGAAGGCCAGCACCGCGCCCTCCGGCTTGATCTCGACGAAGGCGACGTCGCCGCTGCGTTGTTGCAGGAAATCCGAGAGGCCGATCCGAACCCTCACCCCCAGCCCCTCTCCCAAAGGGAGAGGGGAGGCTTCGGCCTGCGCCCACACTCCTTCGCTGTGGTAGTAGCGGTCGGTGGCGACCTTGAACGTGAATTTGTCTACGGTGAGTTCAAGAAATTCAGACATGATTGTCTCCTTATCTTTGAGAGTGAAAATGGATCATTGCATTGCGGAAACCGAGGGCGGCTTCCAGCATAGCCTCGGGCAGGGTTGGGTGGGCGTGGGTCGTCCAGGCCAGGTCGTCGGCCGTGGCTCCCACCTGCACCGCCAGCGCGCCTTCCGCGATCAGGTCGGTGACGTGCGGGCCCATCAGGTGAACGCCTAGCACCCGCCCGATGCCGGCCTCGCACACCAGCTTGACCAGTCCTTCGGTCTCGCCCAGGATCTGAGCCCGCGGGTTGGCCGAGAACGGGAACTGTGTAACCTTGACGTCCGCTCCCTGGGCCCGGGCCTCGGCTTCGGTCAGGCCAACGCTGGCAACTTCGGGGCGGGTGAAGATCACGCTGGGCAGCGAACGATAGTCCACGGCTCGCCGGCCGCCGGTCACGTTCTCGGCCACCACACGCCCGTCAACCATCGCCTTGTGGGCCAGCATCATCCCGCCGATGGCGTCACCAATGGCCCACACATTGGGTAGGTTCGTCCTCAGGTGCTCGTCCACGGCGATAGCGCGGCCGTTCATCTCTATGCCGAGTTCGGCCAGCCCGAGGCCGCTAGTATTGGGCCAGCGGCCCACTGCGACCAGAACGCGCTCGCCCTCGACAGCAACTTCACCTTTGGCTCCGGCAAACGTGACGCGCAGACCGCCCTCAATCGGTTCAATAGCCTGCACCATCGCGCCAGTGTGAATGGTCATCTCGCGCCGCCGCAGGATGAGCGCCAACCGCTTGGCGAGCGCCTCGTCTGTTACCCCAGGCAACAGCGTCGGCATCATCTCAAGGACGGTCACCTGGCTGCTCAGCGCCTCGTAGATACAAGCGAACTCCAGTCCGATCACACCCCCTCCAACGACGATCAGGTGCTCCGGGACATCGGTGATGTCCAATGCCTCCGCGCTGGTCATCACCCCCGGCAAGTCCAGGCCAGGGATGGGCGGTCGAGCCGTGACTGAGCCTGGTGCAAGGACCACATGCCGGGCCGAAATCTCCACCGCCATCCCCGCAGCGTCGTTGACGCGCACCGTATCCGGGCGGACAAGGCGTCCCTCACCCTGCACCAGCGTGACTTTGCGCCCGCTCAGCAGTTGTTCTACGCCGCCCACCAGCCTGTCCACAGCAGCCTGCTTGTAGGCCATCAACGACGGCAGGTCGGGCAGGGCGCTCGGAATGGACACGCCGAATTCGCCGGCCCGGCGGGCCTTGAGCAGCAGTTCAGTAGAAGTTGCCAGGGCTTTGGTAGGGATGCAGCCGACGTTCAGGCACGTCCCGCCCACGCGCTCCTTTTCGATTAGCACCACGCGGGCATCAAGTTGGACAGCCCGCAGCGCGGCCACATAGCCCCCCGGGCCTGCACCCAGGATGGCAAGATCATAAAGGTCCGACAAGTCGTCCTCCATCTTAGTCATAACGCACTAATACTACAACGAGATTTCGCGATTCCGTGTCATTCTGAGCGACCAAAGGGAGCGAAGAATCTCGTTCTTGGTCGGCAATTCGCCAACGTAAAACGAGATGGGTGCGTTTCATTTGAGTTGAAGTCTCTCAGGCAGCCAATGGTAGCTCGTGA
>CAYUPJ010000268.1:0-4995 GCA_964446635.1 uncultured Anaerolineae bacterium | reverse complement strand
TGCCATCTGCCATCTGCCATCTGCCATCTGCCATCTGCCATCTGCCATCTGCCATACACCATTAGCTATTACAGGATATCGCCCTCAGGTGTCACCTGATGCCCATCCCAGCGTTGGAATCGGGCTGCCCGCTCCAGGCGATCGTACACCGACAAGGCCATGTGGAATTGCCGTTTCTCTTCAAAGATCCTGCCAATGACCACTAGCCTGTCCACCGCAGCCGGTGCCTCTTCGCTCTCCGGATAGTAGGCCACAATCTTCAGATAAGGGGTCAGGGCGTGATGGAGCCACCCTTGTTCCTCGTAAACTTTCCCGATCCGCAGCAGTGCGGCGCTGGCCGCCTGGGAGATGGTAGCAGCAAGCTCTTCACTAATCATCTTTAGGTCCTCCTTTCGTGACCTATCATTGGCCCTGATGGGCTGTCTCCAAACGATCAAGCACTGTCATGGCCAGGTGATGCTGTCCCATCTTGCGCATGTCCTCCACAATGGCCAGCACCCTTTCGGTGGCTACCGAGGCCTCTTGACTGCTCGGGTAATGCTCGATGAGTTTCAGGTAAGGGGGCAGGGCCTGGTGTACTTTCCCCTGTTCATCCAAGGCGCTCGCTACCCTCAACAGGGATGCACTGATCGCCTCGGGAACGGACTCTTGTTTCTGTTTTGCCATGGTAATCCTCCTTCGTTCGGATCTGTCGGTTATGCCCCTTGCTCCATTATCTCCTGGCGCAGGTATCGCCTTGTGCGTTGGTAACTGAGCAGGTTGCCTTCGTCATCCAACAGGGCCTTGTAACTGGCCAGCACGTCGGTGGCCTCGGGGATACGCTTCAACTCGATCAAGTCCACGGTGACGTGCCAGCCCTCCTCATCCCGGCTCAGACTCGACACCGTATCGGGTTTGAGTCCGGTGAGTTGGGCCAGTTGCTCCTTAGCCCGCTGCGCAATCTCTGGTCCGGTCATCATATCCTCCTCCTAAAGTGAAACGTGATGCGTGAAACGTGATGCGTGAAACGTGATGCGTGAAACGTGATGCGTGAAACGTGATACTTGGTGGTCACGCTTCACGTTTTACGTTTCACGCTTTGCTGCTTGGCGTTCTCGGATGATCCTGAGCCTCTCCAGCAGGACCTCCTCGGCCTCCAGATACTCTTGTTCGCTGATTTCCCCCAGGTCGTAACGCAGTTCAAACTCCATGAGCCGCCCGCGTACAGCGTCCTCGTCGTATAGCTCCTTCTCGGCCTGCTCGGTCACCTTCTCGGCGATCCAGATGACGCCCTTGATGGGGCCCATCACGGGAAAGGTCAACAAGTCAATGAGAAAGCCCATACCTCCTCCTGGCTGATAGCCCATCTGCCATTTGCCATCAGCTATCTGCTATCAGCTAGTCTTCCCACGTCACCACGATGTTGACGAAGTTATAGGGCGGGACGGGGCCGACGTATTTGAAGATGAGCCTCTTTCCCATCTCTTGGTCGAGCCTTTTCACCGTTTCGTCGAACTCTGCCTGGCGAGCTTCATCCACCAGGAAGGCTGCATTCAGGACCATGCGGTCGGTAATTACCTTGTTGGCTCGGGTCTCGTAGACCAGGGGACGCAGGGGAGTGAGGATCTTCTCCGCATCCTCGTCTCGCTTCTTCCACATGGCCGCCTCGACCATCTCCCCCAGGCGGATGCGATCGTAGTAGGTCTCCTCGGCAGGACGGCCCATCAGGCTGTCGCGCAAACGACGGGTGGGCGGGTTCTCTTCCACAAGCTCGCTGAAGATGACGTCCTCGTACCAGAAGGCCTTCAGGCCTAGCTCTACTCGACCTTCCATCTCCTGGAGAAGGCCGTGGAACTCGCCATAGCGGCGCTTCAGCACCTTCTGGATGGCCTCGGCGCTGGGAGCTACTGTGCCGAAGCGCACCGGCAGGAGGGTGAACTCCTGCATCACCTCTTCCAGCACCAGGGTGTGGGCCATCATGTTGCGCCGGCTGCTGTCGTATTCGACGATAGGAGAATCGCTGACCACCGCTGCCAGGTCCTCAAAGTGGACGGTGTGGACGATGTCGCCCCGCTCGCCGATGCCCAGGGTGGTGAACTGGCGGGGCTCAGAACAGCGAATGATGCAGTACATGTACTTTCCCATAGGGGTTTCTGATTCGGGCATGGTTCTACTCCGTGAAACGTGATGCGTGAAACGTGATGACGTGAAACGTGATGCGTGAAACGTGATGCGTGAAACGTGATGACGTGAAACGTGATCAGGGAAGGGGGACGTTTTGGAGCAGTGCGTCCAGTGTCTTCCGATTGATGGTTTTGCCTGATTGAGCATTGGCCGGGTCGGTCTGGTAAGCGATGCTTTGCTCACGCAGGAGGCGTCCACGCTGCTGCGGGATCATAGTCAGGAGCAAGCGGATAATCTGGGTGAGCAGGCGCAAACGATGCTGGGTGGCGGTCTCTCCCAATACGTGCCGTCCCTTGTGGTACCAGTCACGGCTCTCTCTGGCCGAACCGAGGGCGTATTCGTAGAAACGCGCCCGATCTTTGCCCGTACCGCGTGAATAGCCTTCGGCGACGTTGGCACTGATAGAGCCCAGCGCTCGATAGAGTTGATCCGACAAACCGAGTGTGCGCCGATCCTGCATTAGCTTCGTTACATCATGCCAGCCCACGTCAGCGACAAACAATCCTAGGCGATAGCCTTCCATCTTCCACAACAAATCACCCGTGATTTCCTCCGGAACCGACTTCGCCCACTCCTCGTAGTCCACCCCGCCTCTCCTCTCACGTTTCACGTTTCACGCTTCACGCTTCACGTTTCACGCATCACACTCATCGGCCATCCACAAACGATACCGCAAGATCAGTCCCTTCTCCGCCAGGGCCTCGGCCAGGATGTTCAACACTCCTTCGCCCCAGGCTATCAACTCGGGTGGCGTCAGGTCGGCGCGCAGAGCAATGTACTGTTCCCGCAGGGCAGTGTAGGCTGGGGCTACCTGCGGCTCTAAATGAGGGAACACCCCTGTTTCCAGGACCGCTTCCAGCTCCTGGGCATCGTCTTGCCGCCCGGTGCGATAGAAGGGCGCTACCTCCAGGGCCAGGTCCAGGTAGCCCTTAAGGTCGCCGATGAATAGCAACAGGTCAGCTCCCTGGGGAGTGAGGTTGCCGCTCGCTACTTGCTGTTGCAACTGCCGGCGCAGCTCTTCCCGGCCGGCCACGCTGCGGCTGGCATTGGCCACGTTGCGGCGATCCAGGTGGAGCAGGGCCTCCCTGAAGCCACTGCGGATGGTCATCTCGTTGGCAAAGATTTCCCGAGGCGCGTAGAGACAAAGTTTGTCGGCCAACAGGGTCAACAGATTTTCGATTTGTGGTTTCCGATTTTCGATCTTCCAAATCGGAAATCGAAAATCGGAAATCGAAAATCCCAACTGGCGGGAGACCCGGGTCGCCTCGTTCTCGACCAGGGGGTGGGCATGTTCATGGGCCAGCAGACCTTGGATGGCCAGGGCATCGTCCCAATAACCCTCTTTCATCATCACCTTTCGGTTGACGAAGACGTGGCAACCGGCTGGATCAGCCAGGTCGTAAACGTTGACCACCGGCCGGTGATCCAGGGCCGCCGCGCCCCCCGGCGGGAGGTCAGCACCCCCTCTCTCACTCCCTCCCCCTGATAGAGGGAGGGATGGGGTGGAGGTGAGTTGGCGGACCAGGGGCTGAAGGTCCTGCAGGACGAAGAGGGTCACCCAGCGGTGGGGCCAGCGACGGCTTAGAAACCCGTTTTCTCCAAGAAAACAGGTTTCTTGGCTGGCGTAGCCCCGGATGACTGCTTCCTCCACCTGAATCACCGGGAGCACGCCGGCCTCCACATCAGAAACGACCCGCAGCTCCGTTCTGCCGATACGATGCAGGCTAAAGTGCTTGACGGTGCGCATCATGCCAATTACGGGCTACGTGATGCGTGAAACGTGAAACGTAAAACGTGAAATTACGTTTCACGCTTCACGTTTCACGCCGCCTTCTTCAACCGCAGTTCCAGGATGCCGTTTTTGTACGCCTTCTGCAGCGTCGCCACATCTACGGCCCCGGGAAGCAAGATCTCTTTGGCATACTTGCGTTCGCCAGTGGTCTCCAGCGAGAGGATGTCGTCCTGAACCTCGATGTGGACCTCTTCCTCGCCCACGCCGGGCAGCTCGGCCACCACGACGATTTCTTGCTCCTCGTCGAAGAGGTCCACCAGAGGTTCTCGCACCTCGGCCACCACCGGTCCCTCTTCGGTTGCCCGGATGTTGCCAAAACGCTCTACCCGGGGGATGCCGCCGATGCCCGTGCGGACGCTGAAGCCATAGACGCCCCGGCCTTTGTCGCCCAGCCCCTTGATCTTGAACTCGCCGCTGCGGGTGACCTCCTCCTCGCCCGTCTCGATCATATCCCCCAGCAAGTCAATGAAGTCGCCCAGGCCCTTGAACAGGCCGCCGAAGCCCAGATCAAGGGAGACCTTGGCCTCTTCTTCCTTCGTTCCCCTTTTTCCCTCTGTCATCTTTCTACTCCTGGCTAATGGCTGATAGCTGATGGCCGATAGCTGATGGCCGATAGCTGATGGCCGATAGCTGATGGCTGATGGCTGATAGCTGATGGCTGATAGCTGATGGCCGATGGCTGATGGCTGATAGCTGATGGCTGATAGCTGATGGCTGATGGCTGATAGCTGATGGCTGATAGCTGATGGCTGATAGCTGATGGCCGATAGCTGATGGCTGATAGCTGATGGCCGATGGCTGATAGCTGATAGCTGATAGCTGATGGCCGATAGCTGATGGCTGATAGCTGATGGCCGATGGCTGATAGCTGATAGCTCTCATCTACTATCTGCCATTTGCCATCTGCCATTTGCCATCTGCCATTTGCCATCTGCCATCTGCTATTTGCCATCTGCTATTTGCCATCTGCTATTTGCCATCTGCTATTTGCCATCTGCCATTTGCCATCTGCCATTTGCCATCTGCCATTTGCCATCTGC
>CAYUPJ010000267.1:0-5004 GCA_964446635.1 uncultured Anaerolineae bacterium | reverse complement strand
CCAGGGCGCAGGCAGAACTGGCGCGCCTGCAGGCGGGTGCCCGGCCGGAGGAAATCGCCGCTGCCGAGGCCGGCCTTCGCCAGACGCAGGCTTCGCTAGAAGGCGCAAAGCAGGCCTACGACGTCATTGCCTGGCAGCCTGGGGCAGACTCCTCGGCCATCGGAATCGCCTACCGGCAGGCGCTGGCGGCGGTGGAGCAGGCCCAGGCGCAAGATGTAGGGGGTGACTGTTTGGCCGTGAATAAACGTGAACCAGCCCTCACGTTTGACGCTTCACGCTTCACGGATCACATTTCAAGGAGGCAAACTGATGAGGGGCAAACGCACCCGTTTCATCGCTGTATTTCTGAGTTGTTTAGTGCTTGTCGTCGGCGGGTGTAAGACAACCACCCGGCCATTGGAGGTGACTACCAAGGTTGTGCCGACTGCTACTGTTGTCACAGTCGAACCGACAGTCGAGCCAACAAAGCTCCCTGGCCCCACTCTGTTGAATCCCACCAACACAGCCGTTGGACCGCGAAAGCGAGACCCCATGAGTTTCGTGACCGATGCCGAGGGCAACGTGCACGTCGCCTGGTACGTCGAGCCGTTGGCGGAATCGCGAATACTCTATCAAAAATGGGGCGGGGAGTCGTGGTCGGACTCGGTGGAGATAGGCAGTGGCCGGACTCCCCTCGTTGCAGCCAGGGACGGCCATGTCTACGTGTTAGGGGATGACGTTGCTGGCAGTGGGCGGGAATTTGTCTACAGCCGCTCGACGGACGGAGGCAATTCGTGGTCGGAGATAGAGAAAATCTCTCTCGTCAATGTATCCCCTGAAAACGCCGAGCACGCTATTCTGATTGACAGCGCGGGCTACCTCCACATGGCCTGGTCTCAGTTTCGTGACCCTGGCCACAGCGATCTGTTCTATAGCCATTGGGATGGCGACTCCTGGTCGGAGCCTGTTCTCATCTCTAATGGCAGCAACTACGCCAATCGTCCCAGCCTGGCTACCACCCAGGCGGGCGGTATACATTTTGTGTGGATGAGCAGCACAGGGGGACGATATGACATCTATCACCGCTATTGGGATGGCGCAGCCTGGTCAAGCGCCACCCGCGTTAGCGACGGTAGTTGGAATGTAGACTACTATACCCTGGGTGTTGATAAAGAGGGCCATCTACACCTGGCCTGGCATGAGTTTCACGGACCTGTCAACGCCGAGATCTATCACAGTTGGTGGGATGGCAACGTCTGGTCCAAGCCGATTAACGTCTCCCACGATGAAGAGACTTCTAAAGATCCGCGCTTCTTGATTAACGATACCGTGCATCTCGTCTGGTTACAGCCGGCAGGTCGAGAGGGGACGATCAGGCACAGCCAATGGGACGGCAATGCGCTGCGCCCTGAGCCTGCCGAAGGGTGGTCTGAACCGGAAAGCATCATTCCTCCGGCCTTTATTTTAGGCATTTCTGATGCCTTTATAGCCCCGGAGGGGGATCTCTATCTTTTGTGGCGCGTTGGGGGTGAATCTCGGGATGTTCAGATTTATCAATACGGCCGATGGGACGGAACGTCGCCAGCCACTCCCAAAGTTTTGGGCGGCATTGGACAGTGGGTCCATCTTGGCCTCACTGCGGACAGCCGGGGTAACGTTTATTGGGTCGGGCTAAACGTCGGCTTCAATCGCCCTGAGATCTCTCCCCTCCAGGAGTGATGGAACACGATGGGGTCTCAGATGATCTACGTTGTAATAGTGAATTGGAATCGAGCCAACGACACGATAGAGTGTTTACAGTCCCTGGCAAACTCAGACTACTCAAACTATCGCCCGTTGGTGATAGATAACGGTTCCACCGATAGCTCCCCTGAAACAATCCGAGCAACTTTCCCTGCTGTGGAGGTGATCGTTAACGAAGACAACCTGGGGTTCGCCCGGGCCAGCAACATCGGCATAAAGCACGCCCTACGCCAGGGTGCTGACTATGTCCTTTTGCTGAACAATGATACCCTTGTGGATAGGCGTTTGTTGACTGAGCTGGTTGCCGTTGGGGAATCAAACCCTCAGATTGGGATGTTGGTGCCCAAGATCTATTACCACGGTGGGGAAGGACGGCTTTGGTCGGCAGGAGCCCGATGGCGACGTTTTCCGCCCCGCGTGACCATCATCGGCTTCGGCCAAGAGGACGGCCCGGAGTATAGCGTCCAGCGGGAGGTGGATTATGCCACCGGTTGCGCGATGCTAGTCAAGCGAGAGGTCTTCGAACGGATAGGGCTGTTCGATCCTGCCTTTTTCATGTATCACGAGGATTATGACTTCTCGGCCCGGGTTCGGCGGGGCGGCTATCGCATCGTCTACGTTCCCCAGGCCGTGATGTGGCACAAGGTGTCGGCCAGCACGGGCGAGGAGTCGCCCCTCAAGTGGTACTATCTGGGCAAGTACATCGTGCCTTTTTACCTCAAGAATGTTCGGCCGCTGCGCCTGTCGCTGGCTCTCTTTGCCCTTTGGGTGCTGATCCGCGAGACAGTCAAAGGAAATATCCAATATCTAATCCCCTATCTCAGGGGGCTGCGCGACGGCTGGCGGGAGTTCAGCGCCAAGGAGCCACGATGAGGATCAGGCTAGAGGAGAAATTGATCTTCTTCTTGAACAAGCTGTCCCAGCGGCCTTATGGATCCTTCGGGGAATTGGCGGCGGCCAAAACCGGAGCCCAGACGTACTTTCAGTGGGAGTACGATCAGGCAGAGCGCTCCTACTCGGCGTTTGAACCCCATATCAACCTGAAGGGCAAGAGCGTGCTGGATGTCGGCTGTGGTCTGGGAGGTAAGGCGTTGTTCTATCTCCGGAAAGGGGCGCGAAGTGTGACCGGCCTGGACATCAGCCAGACGAATGCCATGATCAGCCAGTCTTGCTTAACAGAACGCGATCCAGACAGCAGCCAGCGTCCCTGTCTAGTCGTGGCTGATGCGGCGGCGATGCCTTTTGCTGATGACGGCTTTGATGCAGCGGTATCCACGTACACCTTCGAGCACTTGGCTGACCCGTCCAGGGTATTGGGAGAAATGCAAAGGGTCATCAAACCAGGGGGCGAGGTTTTCATTAGCTTTCCTCCTTACTTCAGCCCCTGGGGGGCTCATTTGACAGATTGGATCTATTTTCCCTGGTGTCAGGTGCTGTTTTCGGAGAGGGCCCTTCTCAACGTGGCCAGAGCTATCGAAGAAGCCCAGCATATCCATGCTAATCTCCCAGATTTTGCCAGGATTGACCTGGCCGGGGCAGTCGAGCTGCCTCACGTGAATAAGCTCACCGTGGGCAGTTTTGAGCGCCTCCTCAAGGCCAGCCCCCTGGAGGTGGTAAGCCAGATCCATCGTCCAGTGGGAGCGGAGAGGGCTAGAATGTCACGCCCCGTCCTGTCTCTGGCTACCAAGGTGCCCCTCTTGCGTGAGGCGTTCACGAGCAGCATCACGCTAATTGGCCGAAAGCCAGGCTAAATGGAAGAGATTGCCTGCAACGTATGTCAATCCGATAACCACACTGCCCTATATGAAGGCCGGGATAGGCTACACGGATTGGGCGGCTCCTTCGGGTTGGTGAAGTGTCAACAGTGTGGGTTGATCTATCTCAACCCCAGGCCGACCAGGGAAGACATGGGGCGGTATTATCCGCCAGATTATGAGCCATACGCACAAGGCATCGAACAGGCAAAGGGTTTTCTCTCTGGCCTCGACTATCGGTATGGAGTTGCCAAGAGATGCCAGATGATTACGAGAAGGAAAGGGCCTGGGCGCATCCTCGACGTGGGTTGCGGCGTCGGGCATTTCCTGAATGGGATGAAGTTGCGAAGCTGGCAGACCTTCGGGACAGAGGTCAGCAAAGAGGCGGCAGCCTATGCCAGAGAGCGATTTGGGCTAGAAGTCTTCGTCGGGGAATTGCAAGAAGCTGAATTCCCTGCCGCTTACTTCGACGCTGTCACCCTCTGGCACGTGTTGGAGCACCTCCACGACCCGCTCGCCACTCTGATGGAGATCAACCGACTGCTGAAAGACGATGGTCTTTTGGTCTTCGCCATTCCTAACTGGGACAGCGTGGATGCCAGACTCTTCGGGAAGTTCTGGGTAGGTCTGGACATGCCGCGCCACCTCTACGTCTTCCCCCGACCTGCTTTGGAGGAGTTTTTAGCCAAAACCGGTTTCAAAACGGTGAAAGCCCGGTGCTTCTTTGGTAGCCACGGTGCATTTGCCCTGAGCCTGCGATTTTTCCTGGAGGAGAAAGTGCCTCAAAGGACTCTCAGGGGATTCCTGCTTTGGCTCTTTTACACTAAGTTGTCCCGGTTGATCGCTGCTCCCTACTTCTATCTAGTGGATAAGCTGGGAAGAGGGCCCATCATTACCATGACTTGCATCAAGCGGAAGAACACGGATGGGCAGGCGATGCCCTGAGCCTGTCGAAGGGATGAATGGATCATCGGGTGAGGATAAGGTGTTTGGAAACCTGTCGGCCAGTAAAGCTATCAGGCGGGTGAGCCAGAATAGGGGACTTAAGACCATCGCGGCGCTGATTGCGGCCGGAGCCTCCTTTCTTTTCCTCGGCCTGGGTCTCTATCGCAACTGGCAGGAATTGGCTCAGTACGAGTGGAGCATTGATTATCGCTACTTATTGGCCTCCTCTGCCATCTACCCGGTGGCCTTTCTCTTGATAGCCAGTGTGTGGAGCCTGGTCATCAGCCGCCTGGGGGGTTTCTCGGATTACCGCGGGAATCTTCAGATCTATTGTTATTCTGGCCTCGCCAAATATATCCCCGGCACGTTCTGGTATGTCCTGGGGAGAGCTTACTTTTATGAAAAGAAAGGGATCGCCAAGTCGCTGACTGCCCTGGGAAGCCTGTGGGAGTTGGCCTTGGCTGCTTTCTCAGGGCTGGTCGTCTATTTGCCCCTGATGATTTGTTCTCGCCAGGCGTATACGGGGCCACTCAATTACCTGCTCTTGCTTCTTGTCCCCCTGGGATTTGTGGTTCTCTACCCC
>CAYUPJ010000266.1:0-5080 GCA_964446635.1 uncultured Anaerolineae bacterium | reverse complement strand
CCATTGCCTGAGCCAGGTTGACCACGTAACGGCCGATGCCGGGGAAGTGGTCGGTGGCAGTGCGGGCATCTAGGCAGAAGTTCATGCTTTTCCCTCCCAGGTCGCAAGGGTAAGTTTAGAGGGCCGTAATAAGATCACCATTGCTGTTCCCAAGAGAAGAACGGCATAGAGCCCA
The DNA here is from genome assembly GCA_964446635.1 of uncultured Anaerolineae bacterium. GTDB lineage: Bacteria > Chloroflexota > Anaerolineae > VGOG01 > VGOG01 > CAYUPJ01. The sequence continues at coordinate 4,905 of CAYUPJ010000266.1, read as the reverse complement.
AAGCCGGAAGCCAGGGGACCCCAGGGCGCAGGGAGCAGGATGGCCCACAGATGGGTCAGACGCGAGAGTCCAACCAGGAAGTAGGCCAGGATGACCAGGTTGCGCCCCCGGCCTCCTCGGCCCCACAGCCAGGCCATGGCCGGAAGGAGGAGAACATGGTTGTATCTTTCGGTGTGCGGGAAGGGGAGCAGCCCGTAGAGCACCCACAGGTAGAACGCCCCCTCTGCGTCGGCTGGGTTTGCTCTGAAGAGGACCACAAGGGGGATCAAGGCCAAAAGAGCTACCAGGAGATACCCTCCTGCTCGGATGGCTTGGGGAGCAAAGGACCAGGGAGGCAACCAGGTAACGGTATGCTGCTGTGTAGCCGAAAGGCCAGGAACCCCAAAAGTGTGGGCTCGTCCCAGGCGATCCAGCCAGGCAACTAGGGACTGGTCATCTATTCCTGCCTGCTCAGAGTAGGAGAAGATGCGCTCTGGCAGGAAGCGGAGCCAGTAATCCTGGCTCGCTGTGGGGGTGAGGAGGGAAGTCAACCCCAGTACGAAGAGAAGGATCAGGGTGGCGAGGACAAACAGCCGCCAGCGTCGCAGGAGGGGCAAGGCCCCTAGCCAAATGAGAGGGGAGAGTTTGGCCCCGACAGCCGGAACCCAGGCGAGGGCGGCCAGAAAACGAGAATTCTCCGTTCGGACTTGGAGAGCCTGACTGATAACGAGAGCAGCGGTCAGGAGGAAGATGCCATTCTGCCCCAGGGTGAGGTTCAGAAAAACGGGGCCAAAGGTCACTACGAGGAGAAAAATCATTCTCCTCTCCCTCCAACCCTTGTACCCGGCAATTCGCGCCAGCACAAGGGTGTTCCAGGTAATGAGCGCTAGAAGCACCAGAAGCCAGACCACAGCAGCAATAGGGAAAGAAAAAGAAGCCAAGGGTTGCAATAGCCAAAGCCACATAGGCAGGCTAATGGGGTGATCGAATGAAAAGCCTGTCTCCACTAGCATGACCCTCTGGAATTCGGGTGTCCATCCATAAGGTGAGACACCCAGGCGAATCGCCCAGGCCCCAGCATAAAAAGCAGCGAAATCCATCAGCTTCGGGTAGGGGAAGAAGGTATTAAGGCGGAGGAGAGCTGTACCGAAATGGATTAGGGCCCCTGTCCCCCCCACAATGCCCCAGAGGCATCGTTGGCTTACTCTCTTATGTTCGTTCTTCAGCGCAGATTCGCTCACAGAACTCTTTTCGAACATGGCTGAGCAAAAGCTTTTAGAAGGTAACCTACCGCCACCGTCATCTTCTTGATGCCAGCCGATAGATGGGCCCGACGGGCAGAACATCGAAGTATTGGCTTATACCTGCCATGTCGTAGTAGCGCTCGGTATGGGCCAGGAACACTGGACGGGTGCGGTAGTTTTGCAGGATCAAGGGCAACTGCTGTTCAGGATAGGGGTCGGTCACCCACACGTCGGGGTGAAATCCTTCCACCTGTTGCAGATACCACATCGGCGCGGCCAGGGCAAAGTCGGCGATGATGATTCCTCCAGATGGTACTGTGTCCAACGCCCGTTCCGCAAACTGCCGTGCCCCGTAGTAGCCGTTCTTGGGTGGCCAAAGGTGATACTCCAGGGCCGGACGGCCGGGGAAGTCGCGCACATTTAACAGATGGCTTATCCCCACCCTTCGCAATAGCCGGGGAGCAGACCAGTAAGTGAGCACTGGCACGGCGATGATGACGGCCAGCAGGGCCGGTCCCAACCACGTCCGCTCCCTCCATTTCAGCAGCCAGGCCGTTCCCAGACCCACCCAGAGGGCAAAAATCACATAGGAGGGCAGGTAGAACTGGTACTGGTCTGGCACTTTCAGATCAAAGGTAAAGGCCACGTCGCCCAGGTAGAGGACCAGCAAGGCAATGGCCGTGCTCCGCTGGCTGCGAAAGGAGGTCCAGAGCCCCACTATCCCTAGGAGGAGGGCCACCCCCACGAATTGATAGCTCAGGAACCCGGTAAAGAGCGCCAAGTCTCGCCCCAGGCTCGTCGGTCGAAGAACATAGCTCAGTGTCCCCAACGCGATCCCTGCCAGCCGCCCAGAGGTGCCTTCCCGGGCGACCAGGATCAGATACGGGGCCAGGCCCAGCAGGAAAGCGACAGCGGCGCCCGCGTAGACCCAAGCTGGTATCCGTTTCCCGTTAGGAGTCGTCCAAGAACAACTTCCAAGTTTGGGCCACCCTTTCCCAGGGAAAAGTACGAAGTTATTTCCGGACAGCTCCTTAGACCTCCGAGGTCTAGAAGATGGGGTTATGATGGGAGAGTCGCTCCTTGTGTGGACACCTTGCTGCACCACGTTGTCCTGTGAAGACCTCGGAAGTCTGGATGTTCGAATCCCAAGACAGCCTCTAAGAGCGATCAGGACCAGGTAGCCGGGCAAGGCAAAGGCCATCATGAGATGGTTGACCAGGCTCAAGCCGTACAGGAAGGCAAACAGACAGAGACCGGCTGGTCTCCCTCCCCATCGCATCAACAGGTAGGTCAGCCCGGCCAGGAAGAGCGTGTTCAGCGTGTACACCTCGGCCCGCACCGCGTGAAGCCAGAAGGTGTGGGACACTCCCAGGGCAGAGGCGGCCACCACAGCGGCCAGATGAGAGCCCGAAAGGTCGAGGACGATGCGGTAGACGAAGTACAGGGTAGCAGCGGCGGCCACGGCGGAGAGCAGATTGGTGCGGTAGGCCACGTCGCCCAGGGGCAGGCGGGTGAACAGATGGGCCACCGCCACCCACAGGGGATGGTGCATCTCGTCACCCTTTAGCTCCAGGAAATAGGCCATGCGCTGGAACTTGGCGTCGTCGCCCCATAGCACGGTGGGGGCCAGGGTGACGAGGTAGAGCACCAGCCCGGCCAGGCATACCATCGGGCCAACCAAGCTTTGTTTTCGCCACACCCTTTCGCTCATTGTTCACCCCTCACAACCATCATCTCTTCGTACACCCGCTCAATCTGCCGCGTCGTCCTAACCACGTCGAACTTTGCCTCTATTCGCCGTCGCCCGGCCTGCCCCATCGCCGCTCGCCGGTGGGGTGCCTGACGGCCCACTGGTCCTTGTCAGCCTGCTTCAAGACCGGTTGGATTTATCCGCAGTGTCAAGGTACAATACCGGTGCGGGCGTCAAGGACGATGCGACGAGTCAGCGTGTGATCCATTAAAGCTGGGGACACTGGATGGCGTTACTGGCGGAGATACAATCAATGTTCCAATAAACTGGCTGGCCACGCCAGCCCATTTTCCAACTCCGTACTAGATCGGCCGCCAAACGCCTGGCCCAGATGTAACCCCTGGTCAAAACAAGGTTGAGGAATCCATTGCGTAGGGCCGGGTTGCGAATGTCTCGCCAGTAACGCAAAGATTGCGCGTATTGCGCCCGAGCCAGCACGTAGTCGTGATTGCAGACCCTCATAATGTCCCCCAGACAGTTGTGCGCTCGAGCCAGTGTTCTATTGTCCGTTTCGCGACCTATTAACTCCGGAAAGATATCTGTCAGAGGATAGTCTTCCAGAGCCAGGGACAGGCACCCTCCACCGCCGGAGGTCAGGGTATGAGGCCCCAGTTCGACCATTATAGCCCCTTCCTGCCAGGCATCAGGGTGATTGGTCAGCCAGCCTTCCAATTCATCAGCGGCACAATGATATTCCTCAGAACCTTGGCTATCTTGGACGAGAATGTTCACCTGCTGGACGGAAAAGACGCGGGGCAGGAAGCTGATAAAAGGCACGACGCACGTGAGTGGCAGCTCCAGACTCAGGCCGCTGGCGGTGGTTCCCACGTAGATGCGGGGGTCACCGATGCGTCTTTCCCCCTACCGGCCCATTGCTTCCGTTCGCAATCTCCGTAACTCCTCCCAGTCGAGGGCCTGGGCAAGCTCCCGTTTCTCCTCAGGGGTCAGGCGCTCGACCAACTGCACCAAGGCTAAGGGAATGGCAGATGCCGATACAACCCCTTTTTGCTTCACCTGAACCCCCTCACCCAATCTGGATGCCAAGTACGCCTTTACTTGAGTTCGCTTTTTTATTGTACTATGGGAAGCCGATCCTGTCAATTGCGCTTGTGCAAGCTCTTCGCCTGTCTTGCCACCCTCGCTTTGCTCAGGCGGTACACCTCCAACGTCTCCTGCGCCGCCCTCTCCCACGTGAATTGCTTGGCCCTATCCAGCCCTTTGATTTGCAGCTCTTTCCTGAGTTGCTCATCCGTCAAGGCCCGGCGCATGGCTTCGGTCAGGGCGCGGACATCGTGGGGGTCAATCAGAATGCCTGCCTCCCCCACCACCTCCGGCAAGGAGGAGGCGTTGCTGGCGATGACCGGCGTCCCGCAGGCCATGGCCTCCAGAGGGGGCAGGCCGAAGCCCTCGTAGAGGGAAGGAAAGACGAAGAGGGTCGCCCCGCTGTAGAGGGCCGGCAAGTCTGCCTCCGGCACTGGCCCCAGGAAACGGACGGCGTTTTCCAGTTCCAAGGCCTCCACCTGTTGTCGTGGTTCAGGGTAACGAGAGTCCCAGGCGCCGGCGATGACGAGCGTGAAACGTGATGCGTGAATGAAACGTGAAACGTGATGCATGAGAAGGCTTTTATCAGTCGCGCCAGGTTCTTGTGGGGCTTGTTGATGCCCAGGTACAGGAGATAGTCTTCTGGAAGAGCGTATTTGCGGCGCACTCGTTCTACCTCGGCGAGCGGTTGAGGACGGAAGGCACGGTCAGTGGCCAAGGGGATGGCTGTGACCTTTTGTGGCGGTAGATGGTAAAAGGTCAGCAAGTCACGGCGAGTGGCCTGGGAGATGACGATGACGTGTGATGCCGCCCGCAGGGCCAGGGCCGTCATCCAACGGAACAGCAGGCGAGCTGGGGGGGAAACGTGCTGCGGGAAGAGGAGAGGGATCA
>CAYUPJ010000265.1:0-5133 GCA_964446635.1 uncultured Anaerolineae bacterium | reverse complement strand
AGGAGAAAAGCATAACGCGCAGGGAGTTTGTGAAGGGGGCAGCGGTTGGTGCTGCCGCAGCGGTTGGCGCTGGCGTGTTGGCCAGTTGTACAACTACAGCGCCCACGCCAGTGGTCGTCAAGGAGACGGTGGAGGTCCCCGTCGAGGTCACCAAGATAGTCGAGGTCACCAAGATAGTGGAAGTGCCGGGGGCACCGGCGGAGGCAGGCCCGGTAACATTAGAGCTGTTTGATCCAAGTGGTGCCTTTGAGGTAAGCCGGCTCCATGCGCCGCGTCTTGATACCCTTGACGGCAAGACGATTTGCTCGATCAATAATATAGGATGGCAGGGCATAAGGACCTCGCCCTATATCCAGGAGCTATTGGAAAAGGCGTACCCTACGGCAACGTTTATCCCCTATACCGAGTTCCCTTATGAAATCGGGGATGAGAATATTGGTAAATTGGTCAAGGAAAAGGGGTGTGACGCTGTTTTAGTAGGTAACGCTGGCTGAGGGGGATGCACAACAGCATCGGCACGTGCTGCCGCATTTGTTGAGATAGAGGGCATACCCGCAGTCGTTATTGTACGCCAGGAGTTCATAAGCGTATTAAAGACTGTACACTCAGGTATAGGATTCGCCCCAGAACTAGCTTATGTGAACTTTCCCGTCACTCTGTTCTTGGGGGAAAGTGATCTAACCCCTCTCAAGGAGCGATTAGACGAATTTGTCTACGGGCTGACCAAATGGGAACCGGAGGTAAAAGAGTTAGGGATAGTAACACCGCCAAAAGTAACAGTTGAGGGCAAGGACTATGAGGAATCCTTTGCCAACATGAATACAACGTTCCTGTTTAATCAGTGGGGCGATGGACTGCCGCTGCTGCCGCCAACAAAGGAGCGCGTTGACTGGATATTGACCGGAACCGACCTTCCTCCCGACAAAGAGATTTCCAGAATCGTCCCCAGAGGCGGAATAGCCACTGTAGAATCGATTGCTGTCTGTTTGGCTATGGCAGGAGGGCGACCTGAGTACCTGCCGGTGTTGATTGCCATTGCGGAGGGACTTGGTAATCCGAAGTTCAGAACGGCGAGTTGGGCAACAACCTCGCGCAGTAACATTGTTGTGGCTATTGTGAACGGACCAATAAGCAAGCAAATCCGCCTTAGCCATACCTTTGGCTTAATGGCTGGAGACTCGCAACGCCCCACCGGTGCGCGTATTGGCCGCGCCCTCAGGCTCATGATCCAGGATATGGGCGGAGCCACCCCTGGCATTGGAACTATGTCAACATATTCGATGGGGAGGATCACCAATTGCGTTTTTGCCGAAGATGAGGATAACCTTCCTGCAGGCTGGGTACCACTGAATACGGAGCCACGATATGGCGGCTATCCCAGAGGGACGAATAGCGTTTTACTTAATATCGCCTGCCAACAAGATAATATAGCGCGCAGGGGTTATTATATTGGAGAAACCTTGGCGGAGGAGCAGGAGGAAAGCCTTTACCATGTTAGGAACTTCATGAGGGTCGCCCAAAGGCACTACCCAAAGGGTGGAGATTCTCAGCCGGATAATTCAATTGGGGTTTTAGTTATGAATTCGCTCGTTGCTACGCAGATGGCAGAACAAGGCTGGACCAAGGAGTCAATACGACAGAAACTGTGGGAGCTTACCGCCACCCCCAGGGATGAATGGCTGGAAAACAAGGCCTTCGTGAGGCAGTATTTATTTTGGGGCTTGGACTTGGCGGACCTGCCAGATCCGGTGCCGATGTATTACAAGCCCGACAACCTTGTGTTCGCAATTGCTGGAGGCAGGCATCCTACCCATTGCTATTGGTTTGGAGAGAATACAGGGGGGGTAAATCCGAATGTGGAGATACAGCTGCCAGCCAAAGCAAAGTGGGATGCGCTGCTAGCGCAGGCTGAAAAGGACCTTGGTCCTCTTCCTAAAGACCCGGGGGATGTTTTTGAGGGTTAAGTTAGATGTCTAGAAAGGAACTTGGTCCAATTCCCATTGACCCGTAAGATTAGGGCTTTCCAGACATAGTGAGTGCAAGAGTGGAGCGGATGGGCTGTATTATACCATCCGCTCCACAATTAAGAATACAGCGGGGTGTTAGTATGGCAAACCTTGAGTTTTCTGTTCCTTATAACAATGACCGAGAGACACTCGAAGAGCTCTTCAAGCTGAAGAGGCTGGGCAACAATAAGATCATGGAAGTGTATTTGTCCGGACCTCAGGAGTACTCTGGTTCAGGCAGAATAGTGCCCGAAATAGATATGGATGAATTCACGAAAATCGTGGACAGGATACACAAAGGGGGGCTACGTGTAAACTTGGTTCTCAATTCAACCTGCGAAGGCAGTGATTGGTACTCTCAGAAGGTTGTTAACTCAACAATGGAATACCTGAGGCGAGTGCATGAGGAACACGGAGTAGAGGCAGTGACGATTGCTAATCCCCTCTACATAAGCAAGGTTAGGGAGCGATTTCCGGATATCGAAATCTGTGCCTCTGTGCTTGGCAATATAGACTGCGTACAGAGGGCTGTTATTTACAGGAAGGCTGGAGCTGATATCATAACCCCCGATGTCAACATCAACCGGAATTTGGCACTGCTTAAGGAGATAAAAGAGGCCACAAATGCCAGATTGAAGCTTCTGGTTAACGAAGGTTGCTTATATAAGTGCCCTTTCCGGCAGTTCCATTTTAATGCTAAGTCGCACGTATCAAAAGAGGTACGTAAAGTTGGAGAGGTGAGTAAAGTTTTCGTTGATGTTTCCTTTGCTGATTTCTTTGACGCCGGCACTCAAGTCATCCGTGAAGACCTTTCACAGCTTCTGAAATCCTGCTGGATAAGACCAGAAGACGTAAGAAAGTATAGCGAGATTACCACCTTTTTCAAGTTAGTGTGCCGGTCACAATTGAAGAGTTTTGTAGTCAGGGCGGCCAGAGCCTATTTGGAGGAAAGCTGGAATGGGGACCTCTTGGATCTAGTCTCTGGTTGTTCAAAGAGGTTTAGTATGAATGAAGGTGCTTATCTGAATAACAAAAGCCTTGAGGAGTACAAATTCTTTGAAACGGTTACCTCCTGTGATAAAAGATGTAGTCAATGTGGTTACTGTGAACAGCTAGCTAGGAAGCTAATCAGGCTTAGGGTTGTTACCAAAGGGAAGCTTGAAGAACTGGGGCTTAAGCACGTAGCTGATGATCTGGAAAGGTTAGGCAAGTTACCGGCTTTTGTGGACACTTTTTAGGTTTATTTTAAAAAATGTTAAAGGGTATGGCTTGCCACAGAGTTGACAAACAAAAATAGCTCATATTAATTTTAGTAATAATGGGGAAAGCGCATCTGACCTGGCTGCCGATGGGCGGTTGTCTTACTGTCGAGGGATGCCGCATACAGAGTAAGAACCTCAGTCACTGTTGGCATGGTCACCCGTACAGTTCGTGCCATCCCAGTCGAAGTGCCACTTGGTACGGAAGATGCGATGCCGGACGATAATCGCTTGATTGCGAGTTGAAATGGGAAATCCTGGATAATACAAAAAAGGGGATTGAATGAGACACCCATTTACACAGTCTACACTTACCCGCGCCTGTTTGGCAGTGTTTTTTCTGTTGTGTTTAATGACATCATCCTGCGCCTCATCCCAGGCGCCGATTTCCCAGCCGGGCACAACGGCCACACAGAGCGACATAAGCACCACGCCTGCCGCCACAACTCTATCGATGTACGATGGAACCTACGCCGGCGTGTTTAATTATCAATGGGGTGACGGTTCCAATCCCAATATCCCATGGAGCCGTGTCAGCATGACTGTCACTATGACCTTGGATTCCAGTAAACAGGTGCAGTCCATGGACGGCGAGGTCATTCTAGACATTACCAACGTTATTATCGATGATCCGGCCTTTGGCACCGGGCCCGAAGGTGTTACCCCGGTAAGTGACCCCTCTGTGGGAGCCTCCGTCGCAATTCTGCCCGTTGACCCCGGGAATCCACAAAAGAAGGGGCTCATCATATCTATCTACCTGCCCAACGGCGCCTCTGTCTTTGTTTCCTATTCCAATCCTGGTGATGTATCAATAAGTCCTGATGGCCAAACGCTATCAGGCTTGCTGTGGGTAGCCAGTGCCTATAAGGGCCACTGGGCCGCCTTCAGCACCACCTACTACTGACACAGGTTTGAGGGCTGGACGCTCTCAAGGGTCGTACCGTAGGGCATTGCTGCCGTTTTGAAGCGTTAAAGCTACAGAATAGGCAAGGCCTGTTAAAGGGTGTAATGCGTAAGGGAGACAAGTGAAACGAACCAAAGAAGGGGGCATAGTTTATTAAGGGTAGGGGGTATTTCTGCCCCCTGCCCACTTTTAGAGCAAGAAGGATAATTAGAAAGGGAGAAACAATGAAAATCAAGGTATTGATGAGTTTGCTGATGGTGACTTTTCTGGCACTATTACCTGTAGCCTGCAAAGCGCCGGAGGTGACGACAACACCACCAACGACAACACCACCAACGACACCACCAACGACAACACGACCTGCGACTGAGCCACCCTCAGTGGAAGAACTCACTAAAGGACACTTTGCCCTCCCCGAAATACCTAGAATAACCTGTGAACTACTGAAGCAGATGATGGATAGGGGCGATGTTCTTGTTTTGGTGGATGCCCGGGCTCAATGGGGCTTCAAAGGGGGATACTTACCAGGAGCCATAAATATTCCCAATGAACTCGTCCCCCCTGCTTTGCCCGAGGAGATGGAAGAGGCGCCGATAGAATTAATGAAACTCATGATGCTTCCCAAGGATAAACTGGTAATTTTTTACTGCGACTGACCGGATGACGAAGAAGCTGCCAGTTTGGCAGAAAAGTTGATAAATTTGAAAGCCGGTCATGACCCGAACAATATCAAAGTCCTGTGGAAGGGTTCCTTTAGGTGGTTAGAGCTTGGTTATCCCACTATTGAATAATGAGGAAGAGATGGTAAAAATAAGGGAGTTCATTAAAAGTGACAAGTTAAGCTTCGCCCTGCGGTTATTGCTGGGGGCGATGATCCTGGTAGCAACAATTCCTAAACTTATGGACATCGAGAAGTATTCGGTGTACATGATTTATAGCTATCATGTCTTCCCCATGCATCCGA
>CAYUPJ010000264.1:0-5153 GCA_964446635.1 uncultured Anaerolineae bacterium | reverse complement strand
GCGACGAATGGGAATAGTAAGTGTGGGGCAGTGATCACAGCGAGCTAGAGAAGGTGAAAGCTAGCATCAAAGCCTGCGCTGAACCCGCCCAGGAGCTGCGAGCGAAAAGGTGAATGGTCTAGTGGTCAGATGGTCGGATGGTCCTTGGTCAAGTGATCTCTAGGCTTTCAGGCCCGTTGACTAAGGACGACCTGACCATCAGACCAAGGACCAATCACCGTTAAGCTTGGCCGGATTCCTCCCGTTATCGCAAGGAACGGTATCGAGTAGAATTGGAGACCTGACAGGTTTCGAAAACCTGTCAGGTCTTGGGTCTCCGTACCGATTGAGTGGGCTGTGGCAGGCCAACTAAGGTGGTACCACGAGGCAAGAGCACCTCGTCCTTAGGACGAGGTGTTTTTCATTTAGCTGGAGGTTGGAGGTTGGAAACTGGATGTAACTTTCCAACTTCTACCTTCCAACCTCCATTCTCTAAAGAGGAGGAGAGAACATGGCGAAGAAAATTACACCACGCAGCAAGGACTATTCCCGCTGGTACACAGACGTCGTCCTGCGGGCAGAGATGGCCGACTATGCCCCGGTCAAGGGCTGTATGGTCATCCGACCCTACGGCTACGCCCTCTGGGAGAACATCCAAGAGGGCCTGGACCGCCGCTTTAAGGCCACCGGCCACGTGAACGCTTACTTCCCCTTATTCATCCCTCAGAGCTTTATCCAAAAAGAAGCTGAACACGTGGCAGGATTCTCGCCGGAACTCGCAGTGGTGACCCACGGCGGCGGCAAGAAGCTGGAAGAGCCGCTCATCGTGCGCCCTACGTCGGAGACGATTATCGGCCACATGTACGCCCAGTGGGTGCGTTCCTATCGAGACCTGCCTATTCTCATTAACCAGTGGTGCAACATAGTGCGTTGGGAGAAGCGCCCGCGGTTGTTCCTGCGCACCACCGAGTTCCTGTGGCAGGAAGGACACACCGCCCATGCTACCGCAGAGGAGGCAGAAGAAGAGACCCTGCGCATACTCGAAGTATACCGCGACTTCGCCGAGACCGATGCTGCCATTCCCGTCATCACTGGCCGCAAGAGCGAGTCGGAGAAGTTCGCCGGGGCGGCGGCCAGCTACACCATCGAGGCCATGATGGGCAACAGGTGGGCCCTGCAGGCCGGCACTTCCCACTTCCTGGGTCAGAACTTTGCCAAGGCCTTCGACATCAAATACCTGGACCAGAACAACGAGCTTCAGTACTGCTGGACGACGAGCTGGGGCGTCAGCACCCGCATGGTGGGGGCGGTGATTATGGTTCACGGCGACGATCAGGGTTTGATCCTGCCGCCTGAGCTGGCTCCCATCCAGCTCATTATCATCCCGATTTGGACAGGCGAGGAGGAGAAAGAAGCGGTACTGAAAGCGGTTGAAGAGATCACGGCAGCTCTCAGCGAGAAGGTGCGTTACAAAGTGGATGACCGAGAGGAATATTCGCCTGGCTGGAAGTTCAACGAGTGGGAGATGCGGGGCGTGCCTCTGCGCCTGGAGATCGGACCCAGAGACGTGGCCAAAGGGCAGGTTACCTTGTCCCTGCGGGAAGGGGGCGAAAAGCTCACCGCGCCTCAGGAGGGCCTGGCCCAACACCTCGGCAACCTCCTTGACGACATCCAGCAGAGCCTGTTCCGGCGAGCAAAGAGCTTCCTGGACGAAAACTCCTTTGAAGTGGATGATTACGAGGAGTTCAAGCGGATCATCGAGAGGGACGGCGGTTTCATCTACGCCTACTGGTGCGGCTCTGGCCAGTGCGAAGCGACCATCAAAGAGGACACTAAAGCCACTATCCGTTGCATCCCTTTCAAACAGAAGGGAGAGGTAGGCCGCTGCATCCTCTGTGGTGAGGAAGCCAAGGAACAGGCGCTCTTCGCCAGGGCCTACTAGTCAAATATCCAACCTCACGTCCCACAACCGGGGCTTGGATGAAACCCAAGAAAACGACCTATCTGTTACTGGTGTTGATCACTGCGATCTGGGGCAACTCCTTTATCGCCATCAAACACGCTGTGCAGTTCCTGGCCCCCGTAGAGTTAACGATTTTGAGGTTCACTCCGGTGGCTGTCATCTTCGGCATTCTGCTCTTGACCACTCGCCGTGGGGTCTTCTGGCAGATGGTCAGAAGAGATTGGCCGGGCTTGGTTCTCCTGGGGCTGTCGGGGGCAGTGGCTTACAACCTTGCTCTGAACACGGGCGAGGGCCGGATCGCCGCTGGCACAGCCAGCCTGATCATCTCCTTGAACCCGGCGTTCACCTTCATCCTGTCTGTTGTGTTTCTGAGAGAGCGCCCGACGCTTAAGAAGGCGATGGGGTTAGCCATCGCCTTCTTGGGATTGTACGTCATTGTGCGCTATGCCAGCAACCAACAAGTGGATTTCAGCTATCTTCGTTACGTGTTCATCACCATGTTGGCTCCGCTCTGCTGGGCCATCTACACTATCTTGGGCAAGCCTTTGGTGGCCAGGTATCCGCCTCTATTGGTGGTTGGTGGGGCGATGATGGCGGCGGTCATACCCTTGTTGTTCCTGGTCAGAGGCAGCCTCATGGCCAAGCTGCCCACGCTGCCCCGGAGCGTGTGGCTCAGCATCGCTTTCCTGTCGCTGGCTTGTACCGTTTTCGCTTTCGTCATCTGGTTTAGGGCACTGCAAAGCATGGAGGCCAGCCGGGCGGCGGGCTTTGTCTACCTTGTGCCCCTGTTCGGAGTGTCTTTCAGCAAGCTGCTCTTGGACGAGCCGATTACCGTGGCCCTTCTAATCGGCGCTGCACTGCTCATCGGCGGTGTATACTTGATTAACCTCTGAGCGTTCATGTTTGCCATATCAGATGCTTGGTGTTATAATGGTGTCGAGATGGATTCGAAAAGCCTGGGGAACCGGAGGGACACTTATGAAGAATTTTACTCTTATTGTGACAGTTGAGCCTCAGGAGGAGGGAGGCTATCTAGCGATTTGCGAAAATATCAAACAGTGTTATGCTGAGGGCGAGACTTACGAGGAGGCTGTAGAGAATCTTAAAGATGTCGCCCGGATTTGTCTCGAGTTAGATGCGCAACGAGAAGGTGTGTCCCTCTGAAGTGATTTGTCGGGATGATGTAGTGAAAAGGCATGTCAGCGACTAGCTTGCTTCAAGCCTGACCTGCCTTTTTCGTTTCTTCCACTCATCTCAGGACAGGTTCAGGCAAGGTCAATTACTATGAGCATAGTTGGATTCATCCTCAAAGCAAGTTACCAATTGAGTCGTCACCGCGTAGGTCCTCTACACTTGAACTTCGTGCCGCTGCTCTTTGCCCTGGCTAGTGGTTGGATCTGGAGAACTGGCAGCCTGACGGGTGGGCAGACCGCCTTGGTCATCGTCCTCTGCTTGATCCTCGTTTTGGTTACACTGCTAGCCAAGCGGCAGGGTTTTATCGTCTTCCGCAGGACAGAGCTTTCTCCATCTCCAAACCCTCCTGAGCTGGCACCCGATGAGAAGGTCGCCGTCCGGGCCACCGGCCTGTTTGAGGTGCGAGATGAGCGGCGCTATTTCGTGGAGGTCACTGCTGACTTTGCCACCATGGAGACCAGAGAGCACATCGTGATGGGCAGGATGCAGGATGTACGCTTCCTGGTGGGCGTGCCCAAGGCGGATGCTGGCTGGTGGTACATCTTCTTCATGCCGCATGCGATCAGGGAAATCGAAGCGGGCGAGGTCCACTTTGGCCTGAGAGCTCGCCCAGCCATCAAGCTAGGATGCAAAACTGAGGAGGGAAAGGTCGAGCCCTTTTACCTTTCCTTCGATGACCCCGTTCAGATGCAGCGAGTTTTGGAAGATCTACATCGCGATACCAGGGTTAAGCCTGAATCCATGGATCAGCCCGTGTAGCTCTTCATGACGATGGGCAGGTAGATGGCGTAGCGATAGTACTCATCGGCGCCGATGTCCACCCCCGCGCCCATGGGCCTGGGGTCGCCATCAATGTCAGTCGTGACCCCAGCCTCGGTGCCGGCATCAATGCAGGGCGAGCCTGCCCGCAGGTGATAGTCATCGTTAGCAGGGTCAACGAAGAGGGGATCTAGCGAGATGTTGTGCGTGCCTGTTACCACGCCGGCCGGCAGAGAATAATCCGCCGTTGTGTTACCCCACACATCGTTGTAGTCAATAGCAGGAGTGATAGGGCCAGTGCCGAAGATACCTATCTCGTAGCTGATCACGATGTTGTTGACAATGTCCCCTGTTGTACAGTAGGGCGGGGTGCAGCCAGGGCTACTCGAAAGATAGATGCCATGCCTGGAATTAGTCAACCCGCTACCAACAATGGTATTGTTCACTACCACCGGTGAGGAGGACCCAACAAGAATTCCGTCTCGAGTGTTGCTGATAACCAGATTGTTGAGAAGGCGCGGGGTGGCCTCGTTGCCCAGGCTGATCCCTCCGCCCGAGCGCGCAGAGTTGCCCGCAATGTGATTCGCCTCCACCTGGGGGGCCGCATTCCAGATCAGCATGCCCCCGCCATCATCAGTGGCAACATTGCCGGAGATGACGTTGGCTCGAACGATATCCGGAGTATAGCCCTCCATCAGGATGCCTCCCGCCCGTCGGGAGGCAATATTCTCGACAATCTGGTTAGTGGTGATGGTAATGACCGTTCTACCATAGTAGCCGTGGTGGTATATCCCACCCCCGTAGCCCGACGTGTTGCTGAGGATGAGGTTCTCGGCGATGATCGCGTAACTGGTCCCGCCAACATAGATGCCGCCACCCCGACCGTCAGCGTAGGTGCCGCTGGTGATGGTGAGGTTGGCCGTGATGACGTTGTTCTGGATGATCGGCGAGGCGTCATAGATATGGAGCCCACCCCCGTCTGGAGCCTTCCCGCCAGTGATGGTGAAGCCATCTACAGTGGGCGAGACATATCCTGTGATGCTGATAACCGCCCCTGCCTGCAAAGCGTCCAAAATAGTGGGGTTTGCGCTAGGGTCACGGGTGGCTTCGTTGAAGGTGCTCTCGTAGCCGCCCTTCAAGGTTACCGTCTTGTTGATGGCAGCCACCGTGCCTGCCCCGCCGGTGTAGATGCCCGTGGCCACTCGTATCTCATCGAAGGGGTCGGCGACGTCAATGGCCCGCTGAATGGTGCGGCAGC
>CAYUPJ010000263.1:0-5161 GCA_964446635.1 uncultured Anaerolineae bacterium | reverse complement strand
GCGGCCTCACCAGGGCGAAGGCATTGTCCACCTTCCCTTCCAGCACCGCCTCCACCGCGTTGACCAGCCCCCCGGCGGCCATCAGCGCTGCCTCGTAGGAACGGGGGCTCAGGTAGGTATCCAGGTCTAGATGGTCCCCGCCCCTCTCGGCCACCTGCCGCACGGTGTCAATATAGCCCTGGCAGTGGTTCCTGGTTAAGCGTTCCATCGAAACCGGTGTCGCCTTCACCGCAACCAACTTGTCCAGCCCCCCCCGACTATCCAAGAGCCCCATAATCCGCACCAGCCGCTCCTTGTTCTCCGGATGGCCCGGCGGGGCACTGTGTTCCAAGTAGATGGGATCATATACGTAAGCTGTGCTCAAGTCATTTGCCTCCCGCTGGAAACATTTTTGGCGTTGAGGGCAAGTAGCATACCTGTACCGACACATCATCCAGGTACATGGCCGTCTTGCGATTGCCCACCCCATCGTTGTAGACATTGAAGTAGACTATGATCGTCTGCCCCTTGTAGGGTGTCAGGTCGAAGGGGGGCGGTTGTGTCCAGGTTTGGCTGTTGGAATTCACCTTCATCACCTGAGCAAGGAGGTTGAGGTTAGTATCCAAGATCAGGGCCTCTTGCCAATCATACTGGGTGGCATCCTGAGAGATGGGGTAGTACCAAAACGACAAGGTAGCACTGGCTGCACCCCAGGGAATAGTCACCTGCTGGCGAACGGACGAATAGCTCTGGACATCGCTCTCGTAAGTAATCCCTAGGCGCATGGACCAGGAACCCGACCGAACCACGGCCGTGGAGTATTTCGCTGGACGTGGGGTACTGCCAATAATCCAGCACTCACACGGTTGGATTTCAAAGTCGCCCTGGCAAATCAGCTCTTCGCAGCGACAAGTCTTGACGTTAACCCAGATGTCAGTTTTACCCTTGCAGTCATTGGCATCCGTAACCGTCAGCATTATAGGGTAGCTCCCAATGCAGCAGATGTCAGCATCGGTATTGCAGGAGTTGGAGTCCTTGAAGTGAACACGCGAATCGCTGCTAGACCACTTGCAGCTATAGGGTTCTCTCCCGCCAGAGCCACTCCCATATAACTTGACGATCTGCCCTAGACATACTGGCGAGTTGCTGTAGGCAGTGGCTGTCGGATTGGGGTTGACGCACAATACCACATCGTCGGTATCCTTGCAGCCATTGGCGTCCGTGACCTCCAGGGTTATGGTCTTACATCCAGTGCCAGTGATGTTTACTTCGGTATCGCAGGAGTTGGGGTTCTTGATGTGCACACCTGGATCGCTGCTAGACCACTTGCAACTGTAGGGTGGTGTACCTCCAGATGCATCTCCGCTCAGATTAAAGGGAGTGACCCCATCAGCCTTACATTTGCTCTGATCAGGCCCTGCATCGGCAGTCGGATTGGGATTGACAGTGACTGTCGTAGTGACCGTATCCATGCACACCACGCATGGCGGATAGTTTTTAGCAACCAGAGGCAAGTAAAGTCTAGTAACGCCGGTAGCATTGGTTACAGTTAGACTATAGTCTCCAGCCATAGCCGTAGTGGCATTAGGGAAACTAGAACTCTGCTCAGTGCCGCTGAATACACGTGAGATCGTCCAACTGTAGCTACTCCTGATGGAGGCCATATCCCTGCAGAATCTCTTGGTCACCGTTAAGGTATAGGTGCCGGCCATAGCCAGAGTAGCATCGGGACGACATGGATTCTGCTCATCGCTCTCCCAACCATCAGACCCCCTCCAATGATAGCTATCCATACCAGGAGGCCCGCCGTACAGACATAGAGGCTCTCCCACACACACCGGCGAATTGCTGGAGGCAGTGGCTGTGACAACCTCCACTCTCACATCGATGCAAACCGGCTCGCTCCAACAGACATGGTCACCGACTACTGCGTCGACTACTAGACAATAAATACCAGCCATATCCGGAATGGCATTGGCGCGAGTTGGATTCTGCTCATTATTTGTCCAACCACCAGGACCCGTCCAGTAGTAGCTATCCATGCCAGAAGACCCACCGTACAACTCGATAGTTTTCCCTTCACACACAGGCGAATTGCTGTCGGCAGTGGCTCTGATCACCTCGACGGTGACATCAATGCAGATCGGATCGCTCCAACAGACATGGTCGTCACATATCTCGTCCACTGTTAGACAATAGGTTCCAGCCATGCTCAGATTGGCATCGTCACGACATGGGCTTTGTTCATCGCTCTCCCAGCCATCAGGCCCGGTCCAGTGGTAGCTGTCCATGCCGTCAGGCCCACCGTCCAACTCGATGGTCTCCCCCTCACACACCGGCGAGTTGCTGTCAGCAGTGGCCACGGGCTTGGGGCAGACGGTCACATCGATGCAGGCTGGATCGCTCCAACAGACATGACTGTCGCATATCTTGTTCACTGTTAGACAGCAGGTTCCAGACATGGCCAACGTAGCATCGGGGCGAGTCGGGTTCTGCTCATTGCTTGTCCAACCACCAGAACACTCCCAGTGGTAACTATCCATACCATCAGGCCCGTACAACTCGATGGTCTCTCCTTCACATACCGGCGAGTTGCTGTCGGCAGCGGCCACGGGCTTGGGGCAGATGGTCACATCGGTGCAGACCGGATCGCTCCAACAGCGACGGCCGTCGCATATCTTGTCCACTGCTAGACAGTAGGTCCCAGACATGGACGGAGTGGCATTGTCACGACATGGGTTCTGCTCATAACTTTCCCAACCATTAGGCCCCGCCCAGTGGTAGCTATCCATGCCAGGAGGCCCATATAGACACATGGTTTCCCCCTCACACACCGGCGAGTTGCTGGCGGCAATAGCCACCGGCTTGGGGCAGATGGTCACATTAATGCAGACCGAATCACTCCAACAGACATGGTCGTCACATATCTCGTCCACTGTTAGACAATAGGTTCCAGCCATGCTCAGATTGGCATCGTCACGACATGGGCTTTGTTCATCGCTCTCCCAGCCATCAGGCCCGGTCCAGTGGTAGCTGTCCATGCCGTCAGGCCCACCGTCCAACTCGATGGTCTCCCCCTCACACACCGGCGAGTTGCTACCGGCAGTGGCCGCTGGTTCGGGGCAGACAGTCACATCAGTGCAGACCGGATCGCTCCAACAGACATGATCACCGACTGTCTTGTCGACTACTAGACAATAGACACCGGACATACCCGGAGTAGCACCGTCACGACATGGGTTCTGATCATCGCTTTCCCAACCATCGGGGCCCTCCCAATGGTAGCTATCCATGCCATCAGGCCCACCGTACAGACATATGGTCTCCTCCTCACACACCGGCGAGTTACTGCCGGCAGTGGCCGTGATGGTGTGAACGGTCACAACCACACTGTCGTCATCGGTGCACCCCTTAGAATCAGTCACCGTCAACGTATAGGTGATGGTACTGGGTGGAGAGGCGACAGTTCTGCATTTGGTGGAGTCCGTCAACCAATCAGTCGGCCTCCAGATGCAGGTGTAAGGCGGTGTCCCACCTATGGCAGGGGGGTCGAGTCCTATCCAGGTCGAACCACCCTTGCAGATCGGCTGGTCAGGCCCGGCAGTGGCTGTGATGACCTCGACGGCCACATTGGTGCAGGCCGGATCGCTCCAACAGATTTTATCGTCGATTCTCTTGTCGGCTCTTAGACAATAGGTTCCGGACATAGCTAGAGTGGCATAGGGGATGGTCGGTATCCTCACTGTGCTAGTAAAGTTATTCGGACCCGTCCAACTGTAGCTATCCATGCCAGGAGGCCCACCAGTCAACACTATGGTGGCCCCTAAACACACCGGCGAGTTACTGCCGGCAGTGGCCGTGATGGTGTGAACGGTCACTATCACACTGTCGTCATCGGTGCACCCCTTAGAATCGGTCACCGTCAATGTATAGGTGATAGTGCCGACTGGAGGGTGGGCAGTGGTTCTGCACTCAGTGGGATCCTCCAACCAATCAGGCGGGCTCCAGGTACAAGTGTAAGGCGGTGTCCCGCCTATGGGATCGTCTCCTATCGGTGCCGAACCACCTTCGCAGATCTCCTGATCATCCCCTGCCCTGGCCTCCGGATTGGGATTGACGGTGAAAACCATGCTGTCAGTGGCGGTACATTTCTTGGAATCGGTCACCGTCAATGTGTAGGTGATGACGCCGACTGGAGGGTGAGCGGTGGGGTTGCACTTCGTGGGATCGTCCAACCAATCAGGCGGACTCCAGCTACAGGTGTAGGGCGGTGTTCCATTTCGAGCAGGGGGATCACCTCCTATCACCTCCGAATCACACTCGCATCTCTCCACATCAGGCCCGGCATCGGCTTTGACAGTACATGTTATCACCCGAGTGTTCTTGTAGATGTCGTCGCTGTCCTGCGGATCGTACCAGAATTTGACCCTGAGGGTTTCTGTCACACTGGCGGCGAAGAAGGGTTCCAGGTAGGGAAGCAAGGTGTTGGGGCCTGGGATGTCCCCGTGCCAACCACTGAGCTGATCTTGGTCAAAGTAGCCACCCACTGGGTCGCAACCGTAGTAATGCACCCAGCTCTGGTCCGACTCCCAATCGCTGGTCAGCAGGTACAGTTGCCCAGCCGGTAGCTCCAGGTCAGTGTAATGATCGGGCAAGGTGTTGAACTGCTCCGTGCTCCATATCTCCTCGCCCAGATATTCCCAGTATTTCTCCTTGAGTTCCCCGAAGAATTGCCGGTCTCTATCCTCATCCACGACCTGGATCTGGAGGGGGTTGACATTGCCTTCCACGGTTCCCAGGCAGTCGCTATCATACGAACTGGCGAACTGCCCCTCTGTGAGCATCTGGATGTCCTCCACCCGCGTGTGGTGGAAGTTGAAGGGCGGCATAACCGAGATGATGCTGGTATCCTCACCGAAGACGGGGCCCAGGTAATATCCCTCCAGCTTCTGAGAATCCTGGGTGTTGACGAAGTTGACCTTGGGCACCGGCGTCCTGATGGTGATGTACTTGAACTCGAAGGCTTCGTCGCCCGGGTTGGTGATGTCGGCCGGGACGGTCTTGATGGCCACCACGTTGTACTCGTGGCCATCCACGAAGAACCGCTTGAGCCACCAGGGATCGCCGGGCAACAGGTCATGAGTCCCTGCACCGTTGTCCATAGCCGAGTGGGTGGCTCCCA
>CAYUPJ010000262.1:0-5179 GCA_964446635.1 uncultured Anaerolineae bacterium | reverse complement strand
TCACATTTTCCAGCGCCGTCATGTTGTTGAACAGGCGAATGGTCTGGAAGGTGCGGCCGATACCCAGGGCCGCAATGCGGTTGGGGCGCAGGCCAGAGATGCGGCGGCCCTCTAAATAGATTGCCCCGTCTGAGGGGGAATACAGGCCATTGGCCATGTTGAAGAAGGTGGTCTTGCCAGCGCCGTTCGGGCCGATCAGGCTGACGATCATGCCCTGCTCGACTGCGAGATCAAGATCACTGACGGCGACCAGTCCGCCGAAGTTTTTGGTGACTTTACGTGATTCGAGAACAGCCATGGCTCAGGCAACCTCCTGTACGGCTTCGCCCAGTTCGCCCTCCGGGACGCCTGGCGCGCTCTCTTCGACCTCCACCCCAAGCAGTTCAGCCCGGCGCGCTTTGGAGGGGAACAGCCCCTCTGGGCGCAGCACCATCACCACGATCAACGTCAGGCCAAAGAAGAACCACCGCCACAGGCTCAGATCAACCGTGGCCAGGGCCTGGTTGTGCAGAGTATTCCCGATGCTTCGCACCAACACGGTGGATTGGGCCAGGATCACCCGGTCGAAGAACATGATGAGAAAGCCGCCGATCACCACGCCGCGGATGTTGGCCATGCCGCCCAGGATGACCATACACAGAATCATGATCGAGACCTGGAATTTGAACAGCTCGGGGAAGATGGCCTGCAACTTGGCGGCGTAGAATGCGCCGGCAAAGCCTGAGAAAGACGCGCCCAGAGCGAAGGCCAGGAGTTTGGTGCGGATCGGGTTCACCCCCAGACAGTCGGCGGCGGTCTGGTCCTCACGCATGGCCATCCAGGACCGCCCGATGCGCGAGTTCTCCAGACGGTGGGAGGCAAAGATGGCCAGGGCCCCAATGAGCAAGATCAGGTAAAACCACGGCAGGGGATTGAACTCAAACTCGTAGCCGATGAGGGGGATTATCGGCCGGCCGACCGGATTGAGGCCCTGCACCCCGTTGGTCAGGTTGAAATCGCGGATGCCCAGAAAGGGGATACTGATCTCGCCGAGGTTGCGGCAGGCCACCGGCACGATCTCGCCGAAGGCTAAAGTGACGATGGCCAGGTAATCACCTCTCAGCCGCAGGGTCGGCGCCCCGAGGACGAGCCCGAAAATCGAGGCCACTGCCGCGCACACCCAGATCGCCAGCCAAAAGTTCCACTCCAGGTGATGCAGCGGAGAGGTCAAGATACCAACGGTGTAGGCGCCGATGGCGAAGAAGGCGGCGTAGCCCAGGTCCAGCAGTCCGGCGTAACCGACGACGATGTTCAGCCCCAGGGCTAACACCACGAACACCAGGGCATCGGTGACCGAGTTAAGCGTTTGCAGCCGGAGGGCCTTGTCCAACAACGGATAGCCAAGGATCGCCGCCAGACCCAATGCCCATCCCAACGTGCGGCGTGGCCGTTCCGGCAAGTTGTACCAGGGTCGGAACAGGGTTTGCCAAAGGTTTTTTATCATAGTCAATGCCTCAATACTTCTCCGGAGGTTTCTCTCCCAGCAGCCCGGTGGGCTTGAACACCAGGACCAGGATCAAGATGGCAAAGACCGTGGCCCGCGTCCACTCGGAGGAGAGATATTGATCGCTGAAGGCCGAGAGGAAACCAATCAGGTAGCCTCCTAGCATGGCGCCCGTGATATTGCCGATGCCGCCCAGCACGGCGGCGGTGAAGGCCTTGAGCCCGGCATCGAAGCCCATCAGGTAACGCCCGCTGTTCAGATAGATACCAACCATAGCGCCGGCCGCCCCGGCCAACGCACCCCCGATGAAGAACGTGGACATGATCACCCGCTCGATGTCCACACCCATGGCTGCCGCCGCCTCCCGGTCTTGGGCCACGGCTCGCATGGACCGCCCGATCCTGGTGCGCCGAACGAGCAAGACCAGCGCGATCATCAGCGGAATGGTGACGCCAATCAGGAAGATGTCCTTGGTGGTGAACAGCATCAAAGTATCCTTGTGGAACATGTCGCGCAGGATATTGATGGTCGGGAAAACATCAGGATAACGGATCTGGCTGGGGCCTTTCCAGTTGGCCGCCAGGTTCTCCAGCACGAAGGACATGCCGATGGCGGTGATCAGGGGGGCCAGGCGCGGCGCCCGCCGCAGGGGTCTGTAGGCGACGCGGTCAATGGTCAGGTTCATCAAGCCGGTGCAGAGCATGGTTGCCGGAATTACCAGCAGCAACACCCAGACCAACTCCCAGTCTTTAAGCGGCTTGGCCTTATCCAGCAGTTGCAGGAGGGTCAGCGAGATCAGAAAGCCAAATGTGAACACGTCGCCGTGGGCGAAGTTGATGAGCTCGATGATGCCGTAGACCATGGTGTAGCCCAGAGCAATGAGCGCCAGGTACGAGCCGATGGTCAGACCGTTGAGGCTTTGTTGTAGAAAGACTTCGGTAGGGGTCACTTTCTCATTCAACTCCTCTGCTAGGGGAGGGGCCCCACGACTGCAGTGGCCTGTCCTGATGGTTCGGCAGGCTCACCACGACGGCCTGTCGAAGGGCCCCTCCCTTCTCATTCACTCTCAGAAACCCGTTTTCTCAAAGAAAACGGGTTTCTTCATGCTGCGCTACTTGCAGGTCATGTCGCCGCTGATGGCATCTGCGAAGTTGTACTTGCCGTTATCGAACAGGAAGCCGCTCATGACATACTGCTGGGGGTCACCGTTCTCGTCGAAGGTCAGCGGGCCAATAATCCCGGGGAAGTCCTTGGTGGCCCTCATGGCGTCCAGGATGCCGGCGCGATCTTTCGTCTTGGCGCGGTTGATCGAGTCAATGATCACCAACGACGCGTTGTAGGCGTAAGAGGCCCAGCCGATGGGGTCGGAGCCGTACTTGGCCTTGTAGGACTGGTAGAACTTTTTGCCCACGTCCGTCGGCAACTGATCAGGCAGTATACCGGGGAAGGTCGTGTACAAGTTGCCATTTATGATGGCCGGGTCCACAGCCTGGGGCACGGCATCCGAGTACATGGCGTCCTCGCTCATCATCTTGGCGCCGGCGTCGAACATGCCCAGGGCACCCATTTGCTGCAAGATTTGCGGGCCGCCCGAGTCCACCAGCACCCCAGCGTAGACCAGTTCGGGGCTGGTGGCCCTGACCTTGGTCAGCAGAGCGCGGAAGTCAATGTCCACGGACTCGATGCCGTCGTGGCCGAGCACTTCCAGGCCGAGTTCTTTGGCGCGCTTCTCAAAGGCGTCGGCGATGCCCTTGCCGTACAGTTGGCGGTCATCCAGGATATACACCTTCTTGATGCCCAGGCACTTGGCCCAGGCCGCGCCGGCCGCGCCCTGCAGGTCGTCTGCGCCGTGGGTGCGGAAGTAGTTGACCTTGCCTGTCGGCCGGTAGATGCCGGGTTCGCCCTCGGAGGTAACGCCCGGCACGGCGCGCGTCAGGCCGGCATAGGTATTGGCCGGGGTGATGTGGGCGATACCGGTCTTGTTGGTGATAGGCATGCTGATCTTGGCTGCGCCTGAGTTGTAAGTGCCAAAGTACACCAAGCACTGGGGGTCGTTGACACACTTTTGCGCGTTCTCGGCCTCGATGGTGCCATCCCACGAGCCAGTCGTTGGCGAGGCGTCGTCATTGAACACCAGCTCCAGCTTCACGCCGCCGGCCTCCCAGTTGACCTGCTCAAAGGCCAATTTAGCCGCGTTGAGCATGGCCGTGCCTTCGGGGATCATGGCTCCCTGCATCGGCCAACTGGCATAGATCTTGATCACCTTGGCGGTGGCCTTCGGCGCACAGCCCACCAGCAGGCTCGACAGAACCGTCGTCAGGGCCACAGCCAAGATTACGAATCTTTTGAGTCTCATTGCTCACTCCTCCTTAATGGATTTCAGTTTGTTCGAAAAACCCGCTACTGCCAAAAATCTTTCGCTGGGCATCCCTCCTTTCTCCATCTTGCTTAATCTACCTATCAACGCTCCCTTGCACTAATGCAGACTGCTTCTATCGTTTTTCCGTGCACATAGGAGGGGAAACGGCGAGGTAATATCCCTTCAACATTAGGGTGGGCTCTTCGAGCTTCTGTGATGATGGTTGCAACAGATTGGCATAGTGAGAAGCTTGGGAAGGGTCTCAGTAGTGGACACAATTATAACTAACTTTGTGGTATTTGTCAAACTCCAATTACCACGAGTATTCATCTATCAGCTTGTCATCAGCGTCATACAGGTAAACCGAATCGTGGATATTTCTCCAAATGGCCTGGGTGTTACCCCAATAGAGGTCGGTGGCCGTATTCACCTCCCTGCCGGTATGCAAGCTGACGCTGGCTCCTGGACTGAGAATGAATTCGGGGAAGGTGTACCAGGTATCGGGCCTCTTGTTTACGCTCCATTCCGTCATGTCCACGGGCTGATCGCCTTGATTGGTAAAACAGACGTATTCCTCGTTAAGGTTAAGGTGGTCATCTCCAGGCGCATCGAACTGGGAGCAATTGGGGTCAATGATCACCTGGCCCGGCGAAGGAGGGGTCTGGACAGGTCCCCACAGCCCCCGCCCAGCTTCCCTGGCCTCTCGCTGCAACTCCAGGAACCGCTCCTGGTATTTGACATCCGGCGGATAGGTTGATACCAGGGCGTAGCCCTGCTGCACCAGGTAGGCATTTACGAAAATGTCTCCCACGTAGACGTAGCGCAAGAGGCGTCCATACTGATCCGTCTCCGAGACATCCTTCTCCAGAAAGACCGTCTGGCCCTCTACCAGCTCCCTGTTCTTCTCGTAGGCTTCCTGAGCAAAATACCCAACCGGCTTCGTGGGATGGTGCAGCTCAGGGGTGTCTATGCCGATGTAGCGAACCTTGTAACTCTCCCCCTCGATTTCTACCTCGATGGTATCCCCATCAATGACTCTGGTAACCGAAGCCTTGGTAAGATCGGGCGGCCTGGTCGGCGTTTTCTGACAAGCGGCAAATGAAAGGGCTAATACTACGCAAATGATGGACAATCGAAAGGACTTTTTCATAGCTCTATCTCCGTTCAGCTATCGCTTTCTCTCTCCTCAGCATTGCCGCTTGCTTTTTTCTATCGCGCCGGCCAGCATGCGCTCGAATTCCTCCGGCGTCGGTAGATTATCTTTGGTAAACACCAATCGGGCCATTTTCTCTCTCCTTGTATCTTGGCTATTGGGATTTGGTCAGCAGTGGCTCGAT
>CAYUPJ010000261.1:0-5235 GCA_964446635.1 uncultured Anaerolineae bacterium | reverse complement strand
CTAACGCGGGCGCCAACCGCTCCCGCTCTTCCGCTTCAAGGGACTCGATCAGTGCTGTTAACTCTGCTTTGCTTGCTTCGTCCAGTGTGCCCGTCAACTCGGCAACGCGCAGGGCATCTAACCGGGCTTGCTTCTCATCATTCCATTCCATATTCACCTATTCCTCCTTGCAATCGTCACCAGAGGTATTGAACCAATCCGCTGAAAGCACCAAAGCTGGACGTCGCTTGACTGCCATCAGATCGGTGAACGGGAAGGGCACCAGAACGACGTCACCCTGCTTACAGTTGGTCATAGATGGCATCCTCTTCGTTGTCCCAGAACTCGAAGGCCGATTCGGCCAATTTCAGCCAGCCGTAGTCTTCCGGGGAGATGCCCAGGAGAATTATATCATACGCCTGATGAAACCGCAATGAGTGCCCGTCCCCAACGTGAAATATCCAATCCCTAATATCCAATGATTTCGACAAGCTCAATCCAAGCTTACCCCCTCACCTGATAAATCTTCACCCTCTCGTTCTCATACACCAAATCCAGATGCCCATCTTCCCGCATCCGCTCGAATTTGGCCAGGCCGGCAGGGTCGTAGACGGTGCGCTCTAACTGGCCGACATAGATGTAGGAGACGTGCAGCTCGCGGATGAGTTGGAGGGTGCGGGCGATGTCGGGGGTGTTGAAGAAGTCGCGGGCCTGACCGTCGCGCTCCCCCACCTGTGAACCGTAGCGCTGCTCGTTCTGGTGAGCGCCCAGGAAAGTGGGCAGCCCCGTGTAAGTGGCGACCCGCAAGCCCCCCTCACGG
Organism: uncultured Anaerolineae bacterium; assembly: GCA_964446635.1. GTDB lineage: Bacteria > Chloroflexota > Anaerolineae > VGOG01 > VGOG01 > CAYUPJ01. The sequence goes on along the minus strand of CAYUPJ010000261.1, from coordinate 4,436 downwards.
TAGTAGGGCAGGGCCGCCTCGGCGACGACCGGTGTGCCCTTGACGTTGGCTAACAGCCACCGCAGGGCCTGGTAATCGTACTTCAGCTCGATGCGGTTGTTGTCGGGCCAGGTGTAGGAGCCGACGGTCATGAAGGCCATCCCATCCAGGGTGCCCACGGGCGGCCTGGCGCCAGGGAAGCGGTCGCTCACCCGAGCGGGGGTGTAGACGATGGGATAGAGCAGGCTGGCGAAGAACAGGAAGGCCAGGCCAGCAGCCCAGGCTCGCCGCCCGGCCGCCGATTGCCAATGCCTCAGCCTGCTCCAGAGGTGAGGCAACGCTACCGCCGCAGCGATGCCCAGCATCACCCAGACCTGGATGTAGAATTTGAAGATGGTGTTCATGCGCCACCAAATCTTGTCCCCGCCCAGGTGATCTTTGAGATACACCACCTCGCAGCCCATCGTCACTAGCAACCCGGTGAAGACCAACAGGGAGACGAAAAGCTCCTCCGGCGAGGCGTCGTCGCGCAGCAGGAGCAACAGGGCGCCGACAACGAGGGGTAGCATGAAAGCCAGCACCGAGAACTTCAGGAGAACCAACACCGCTGCAAACAGCAACATCCCTCCCAGGCCGTAAATGGTCAGGAGATAGTTCGAGGTCGGGCGATGCACCAAAGCCCTGTAGGGCTCTGCCAGACGGGGCAGCTCCTCCCACCGCCCCAGCACCAGCCGCACGAAGCGCAGCACCCCCAGCCTGCTCCGCTGCCGCACCAATTCCACCAGCAGGAAGGTAATGACCATGAACAGGAAAAAGCCCCAGACGGTGAGGAAAGAGCCTAAGTCGGTCCGCCCTCTGGTGATAGCCAGGCTCAGGCCAACATCGAGGGCTTGGTAATGGGCGAAGAAGGGCCAGTAGAGCAGCAAGCTCAGGCCGCCAACAACGATAGTCGAAATCGCTGGCCCGGCGAGCTTCCGCCAGGTCAGCAAACGGCCACGAATCAACCTCTCCCGAAGGAGGAAGGCGATAGCGACGAGACCCAAATAAGTTGGCAAGTCCCAGGTGTTGGTCACCGCCAAGGCCCCCAGACAGATGGGGAGAGACAGATAGCGGACAGCAGTCGCCAGGGGCTCACAGCCCGCCGCTTCTCGCCGCTTCCCGTCCAGGACGATACTCAGCGCCAGGGCCAACACGAGGATAGTGAAGGGTATCCCGATCATGTGGGGGTGTAGATCGGCGAAGAGGAAGCTGAAGTAGGGGAACTCATTGATGGTGCCCTCAATGACCCGGGTGCGACCGAAGTAGTCCAAAGGAGGCAGCGACTGGCCCTGGAGGAACTTCAACAGGCCCGGCCAGACCCGCACCAGCCCCTCCAGTCCAGGGATACTGCTTCTAAAGCCAGAGCCACTCAACTGACTCAGCCGATCCACCAGGTGAACCATCCCGTCCAGGTTGCCTAGCACGGCCACGAAGACTGCTGCCAGCAGGCCGGAAATGATGGGCTTTGTTCTCTCAGCGCGGGGATTCATCCCTGCGCCGTTAGCCAAGTTATACCCCACGCAGAATGTATTCCCCACCGTCAGGGCAAACAGCATCGGAATCGCCAGGTTGAAGGCTACCGAGGACATGACGCCCGTCAGCTTGATCATCAGGCCCACGATGAACTGGCCGTAGTAGTAGTAATTGATGTAGCCGCCCGCGTAGTAGGGATCGTAGGGCGGGAAGTAGGGGCTCTTGAGGATGGCGTTCAGGAAAGCGACCTCCATGGGCTTCTCGCCACCCGACCAGGGCTGCCACAGATCGGGGTTAAGCATGCGGATGAGGACGAAAAACAGAAAGGCTCCAGCAAAGAGAGCTTCATTGAGGAGGATCAAACGTCTCTTATCGCGCCAGAAGGCAACCATCATCTCCCGTTGGCGTCGGAACAAGTAGAAGGAAAGAAGAGCAAGGAGGACAAGGGACAAGATGATGGTCAGCAGATGGTTTTGCAGCAGGCGCAGGCTGGCCGAGATCCACACCAGGTAGGCCACGAGAATGAGGCCCAGGCTCTTGGCCAGGATGTAGCCCCGGTCCGAGAAGCCGCGAAAGACGACGAAAGTCACTGGCCAGGCAACCAACCCCACCAACACCACGGCCAGCCACCAGAAGATGACGGCGAACAGATGATAGCGGTTGGCCAGACCGTTCCAGCGGAAGTCATCAATCACGGGCAGTTGATCCACAGGCTGATCGAGGAGCAGCGTTTTGGCGTCTGTGGATTCGCTAGGAGGTAGCGAAGGCCGAGAAGTAGCGCCGAAAAAACGAGCCAGGGGCATCGGCGCGCCGACGTAGCCGGGGACGGCCCCGACCCAGCTACCGCCCAGCAGGGAATCCCACTCGGCGTCGCTCAGCTCCCGCACCTTCCGGAAGACAATGGGCTTGGGATGATCGTAGACGGTGAAGCTCTCGTCGCTGGCGTCGTCATTGAAGACGAAGGGACCCAGGCGAGGGTAGGTATTGAACTCAGCCACCTTCTCGAATCCCAATTCTTCGGCAAAGAGGAGCTGATAGTACCTGGTGCTCATGGGATAGCGCTCAGGCAAGCGCGGAATGGCCCCGTACAGGCGATTGGTGGACAGGACGATGTAGTCCGCCTCCCTCAGCCCAGAGCGCAACAGTTGGTACTTGCCCTCGTTATCATCCTCGTACATGGGCAAATCCACCAGCCGATACCCGTGCGCCCCCATGTTCGCCCCAGGCTCAGGCAAGCTCAGAGGCAAGTCATCGTCCCAGTGCTCCGAGGCCAACACCGAACCGTCGGGCACGTGGTCGTAGATCCAGCGGGAGGCCGTGATCCAGGTGTGCTCTGTGCCGTAGACGCCACTGACGAAAGCCAGGGACCAGAAAATCGTCGCTAGCAGCACGATACCCGCTATCAGATATTGGATATTGGATATTCGTCGAGAATATCTAATATCCAATACCCAATATCCACCAACCAGCATGCCTGCTCCCATCACTACGAACAGTGGCACCACCGGCACCATATACCGCACGAACTTGGCCAGAAAGAGGCCGGTTATGCCGAAGTAGGGAACAATCCACGAGAGCAGGATCAGCTCGCCCGGCCTGGCTCGCCGCAGGAGGGTCCGCACCAGCACCCAACCCAAACCCAGGAAGGCCACCATCCCCAACGGCCACCCCATCCCCCAGCGCAGTTGCTGCTCGACGTGATAGAGGTAAGGGGTCGTGCCCCGGTACTGGCGGGTGAAGGGAAAGTCCGCCCGGCCGCTGGCCATCGCCCCCTGCTCCTCGATCACCGCCTTCAAGAAGTTGCCCCAGTCTATCAACACGAAGGGTGAGGTGATAGCGAAAACCAGGAAGGCGGCGAGAAAGGCGATCAGCAAGTATCGCAAAGCCTGCGTCCAATCATTTCGGCAAGGCTCAATGCAAGCAATTGATCCCGCTTGCCTGGACCGCCACACGATGATCAGCACGGCCACCACCGGCGCAGCCATGATGGGCAAAGCGCTGAACTTGGAAGCGATGGCCAGGCCAGCGCCGAGGCCGGTGAGGGCCGCCGCACCCCGCGTGCGGCGTTCCACCATCAGCATCGCGCCGTACAGTGCCAGCAGCGTGAAAGTGGTGGAGATGGGATCCACGGCGAAGAAGTGGGCAAGCTGGATCTGAGTGACGGTGAAAGCAGAGAAAGCCGCCGCCAGCAGCCCGGCCGCCTGCCCATAGAGGCGCCGGGCGATCAGATAGACCAGGTAGACGGTGAAGGTGTCGGTCAGGGCCATGAGGAAGCGGCCAACGTAGGCAAAGCCCGGCACCTCGTTGGCTGTGGCCAGAGCCTGCACCGTCTCAGGAGAAGCGCCCAGGCGCTCCGCCACAGGCGCCAGGCTGTGCGCCAGGTTGGCGGTGATGGTCAGCAAGTAGAGAGGAAAATGACCATAGGTATAGCTTCGCCGATGCTGCTCGTAGAGATCCCAGAAGGGGTTGAAAGTGGACTTTCGGGGATCCAAAGCCGTTGACCAGTCCTTCGGCAGGTGCATCGTCGGGGCGTAGAAGGCCACCGTCGAGCGCTCGTCCGGGTGGGTCAGCTTGCCGTCGTCCCAGTTGATGTTGTAGAAGCGCAGGGCAGCAGCGACCAATAGTATGGCCACCAGTGCCAACTGAGCCCGGTTTCTCTTTAGCCTAGTTTTTGATGCGAAACGCTTGTGGGGCAGGCTTTCTAGCCTGCTGCGCAGCCTGGAAAGGCTGCCCCACAGTAGTTTCGCACCGAGTACTAGCCTAGCCATTGCCTTCTGCATAGTCCCGATCACCTGTGAAGATGGGGTTATTTTATCACCATCGGCGTTTGATGACAAATGGGACAACGGACGGTAGGATTTAACGGACTAACCCAATATCTAATCTCTAGTCGTAACTACCCAGCGAAGCTTCGCCTCAAACCGACAAGTTGACAAGCGAAGCGT
>CAYUPJ010000260.1:0-5258 GCA_964446635.1 uncultured Anaerolineae bacterium | reverse complement strand
GATCGAATAGGCTGCAACTCTGTGGGCAGGATCGGCGTAGTCGTGGGGGGCAAACTTTCAGTATCCTGTGTCGGATCGAATAGGCTGCAACGTTTCTGATCCTGGGCGAGCTGGGGGGATTCAGGAAGCTTTCAGTATCCTGTGTCGGATCGAATAGGCTGCAACCTGACACACCTATGCCAACAGATACCCCGATCCCACTTTCAGTATCCTGTGTCGGATCGAATAGGCTGCAACCACCGTACTATCCTTGCCAGCGCTGAACGCCAGGCTCTTTCAGTATCCTGTGTCGGATCGAATAGGCTGCAACCAAGCAACACAGCGGGCAAAAGGACTACTCAGGAGAACTTTCAGTATCCTGTGTCGGATCGAATAGGCTGCAACTACCAGAAGACGTTAGACGACGCCGGTACGCTTATCACTTTCAGTATCCTGTGTCGGATCGAATAGGCTGCAACCAGGAGCAGGAGAGGGAGGGCAGGAGCAGGCCCCACGGCTTTCAGTATCCTGTGTCGGATCGAATAGGCTGCAACGAGAAACGGCTCGACCTGCCCGCCGACTACCCCTACCTTTCAGTATCCTGTGTCGGATCGAATAGGCTGCAACGACATCAACGTTGGCACTGTGACCGCCAATGTCTCCCTTTCAGTATCCTGTGTCGGATCGAATAGGCTGCAACTTGCTCACCCCCGCCGTTGCCGCCCTCGGCCATCGACGCTTTCAGTATCCTGTGTCGGATCGAATAGGCTGCAACTACTACGCAGGCACCGTGCCCACGAAGATTTTTATCCCTTTCAGTATCCTGTGTCGGATCGAATAGGCTGCAACAAAACGCACAAGATGCCGTGCCTCTTCCCGTCCGAGCTTTCAGTATCCTGTGTCGGATCGAATAGGCTGCAACGTGAAGGGTGATCCTCCTCCCAGGATGCTCTACGAGCTTTCAGTATCCTGTGTCGGATCGAATAGGCTGCAACGTTATGGCGGCCAGAAGCCGCTGTCCTTGTGCATTCTTTCAGTATCCTGTGTCGGATCGAATAGGCTGCAACGATGATAGTGCCCACCTTGCCGTGGTTGGCGGATCGACTTTCAGTATCCTGTGTCGGATCGAATAGGCTGCAACCTGGGCCGCCGAGGCTATGCGGTCCTCCCAGCCAAGCTTTCAGTATCCTGTGTCGGATCGAATAGGCTGCAACGAGATGGCCTGGAGGGGATGGGTGAAGTTGCTATCTCCTTTCAGTATCCTGTGTCGGATCGAATAGGCTGCAACGGCTATTGTGCCCCGTATCAAGTGCGCTTTAGCTACCTTTCAGTATCCTGTGTCGGATCGAATAGGCTGCAACCACTAAGGCGGCTTTCGCCTGAGCCCTCCCCGTCCTTTCAGTATCCTGTGTCGGATCGAATAGGCTGCAACGCCAACCATTCGGTAAGATATTCGTAGTCCCTCGGACTTTCAGTATCCTGTGTCGGATCGAATAGGCTGCAACTGATAACATGAAATGGGATGATCAACGTACTAATGACTTTCAGTATCCTGTGTCGGATCGAATAGGCTGCAACGTGAAGCCGAGTGGAGCGATGCCGCCTCCCTCCGCGAGCTTTCAGTATCCTGTGTCGGATCGAATAGGCTGCAACTCAGTAACATTAGCCGAACCCAGATTCACGCCCGCATCTTTCAGTATCCTGTGTCGGATCGAATAGGCTGCAACGATGCTATCTCTGAAAGACGGTCGTAAACGATGGTGACTTTCAGTATCCTGTGTCGGATCGAATAGGCTGCAACTGGGGAACGGCCCAGCGGGGGCAGTACAAAACCAAGCTTTCAGTATCCTGTGTCGGATCGAATAGGCTGCAACAAGGCACCCGCTTCCTGATAGGCGGGGGCAGACCGAACTTTCAGTATCCTGTGTCGGATCGAATAGGCTGCAACATGGGGCCCAAGATGAGATGTCTTGAGCCGACAGCCTTTCAGTATCCTGTGTCGGATCGAATAGGCTGCAACCCGCACGACCGCCGATTACTTCAAGGGCACGATGATCTTTCAGTATCCTGTGTCGGATCGAATAGGCTGCAACAATGATTTTCCGCTTGAGGGCAGCATTGTCTACCTCCCTTTCAGTATCCTGTGTCGGATCGAATAGGCTGCAACCTACAGCGATCAACGCCATCGTCCTGCTCTCGGCCGCTTTCAGTATCCTGTGTCGGATCGAATAGGCTGCAACCCGAGGGCTGGGCCAGGGCGCTGACTTTGTTGGTAGCTTTCAGTATCCTGTGTCGGATCGAATAGGCTGCAACATGTCGCCTAGCTGACCAGGCTTGCTGAGAATCTCACCTTTCAGTATCCTGTGTCGGATCGAATAGGCTGCAACCCAGCCTACCCGAGGCGGTGAAGCCCCTCCGGAGGCCCCGATAGGGCGAAAAAACCGCCCGGAGAGCTTCTTTTGGCTTCCATTTCACTCCTTTCCTGGCTCCAATTGAACCTGCCACTATGCGCTGTTTCGCAAATGCCTTTTTGTTCCCCCAAAGGCCCGATTTGCGAAATATCGTTAATACGATCTACACGTCGTTGCAGAAACGACGAAACTCGCAGGCCACACACTTGCCACGCTGACGGGTCGGCGAGGGCATGGCCTCGCCCTCCACCATCCGCCGCATGGCCTCCACCATCCCCCGCACTTGCCCGTAAAGCTCCGCCGTCAAAGGCACTTCCTTCGACCGCCGCTGCGGAATGAAGTACAGAAACCCCCGACGCACCGGCAGCTCCCACGCTTCCTCCAGCAACAGCCCGTAGGCCGCCAGTTGACGCTCCAAGTGGGGACCTGCCCGCCCCGGCGAATCCTTGTATTCCACCGGAATCGCTTCCTGATCCCCAATCCTGACCGCCATGTCCATTCTGCCTCGCAGGCCAAGCTCGACCGACTCCAGCCACAGGTTGAAGGTTCTCTCCCCTTCCTGCAATCCGTATGCCCGCAGGCTGCGCCGCTGCTCCCGCTCCTTTTCCTCCAGGTGAGCCTCCTGGCCAGCCTCCATTTTGTAGGTCAGGGGCCGGATCAAGGGCAGGCAGTAGCTGTAGTACACCACCCGCGGACAGTAGGCGAACTGCTTCAGGTCGGTCACCAGAAAGGTCGGACGCGGCTCGACTGAGGCTTCGACGGTAAGCCCTTCGTCCCGCTCAGGGCGGGGCTCAGCCGAACCGCTCACCGCAGTCTCAGCCATCGGCCTTGGCCTCCAGAAGGATGACTTTTCGTCCCCGCCAATCGGTCTCACAGAGAGGGAAGAGCTGGATGTTGCCCGGCTGCTTGCCCAGTCGCTTGGCCAGTTTTATCATCAACTCCTCCTGGTGCGTCTTCTCCAGGTCCCCCAAAAACGCGCTGTACTGGATGCGGTCCAGGCCGTAGTCCAGGCAGATGTCGGCTACCCTGGTACGGATGTTATCATCGGGGATGTCGTAGACGAGTAGGCACTTCAATCGCCTGATTCCTCAGCTTCTACGATCTGAAGCGCAAAATTCCTGAACTTCTCAAACAATGCGACGTCTTCATGTAAGTAGCGATACAATCGCTGCCCGTCAATGGTCCAGTAAATATGCACGATGAGGTTGCGAAAGCTTACCATCTCGCTCATCCGCTGGGCATACTCGTTATCCAGGTAACCCGTCCTGGCCAGGATGAGAAAGATATCCCTCTGTACCTCCGGCCTCTCCAGCCCATACACGGAAATGATGTGGTTCCCTATGTCTGTACAACATTACGTTGCTGCCTGAAAGGCTCTTTCAACAGCCAGTTGCACGGTGAAATCTCGCTCAAACTGATTGAGAGTAAGATTCTGCTGCCTCTTTAACTCGGCAATGAATTGCTCTAACTTTTGCAGACGTGTCTTGATACTGGCGACGTTAACCATTATACTTCATTCCTCGCTAGAAATCAACCCATCACCACCTGGCCAGAAAGGGCTTGTACTGGGCTCGGTCGCCGCGCACGAAGGTGGCGATGTGCCGGGCCTGACTTTGGATGATGACCCGCAAGGGTTGAAGTTTGCGCTCGTATCGCTCCGCCGTCTCCAATCGCTCCAATACCTTCTCCGCCAGCAGCCGCCGGGTCTCCAACGTCAACAAACCCTTCTCATCCTGGGCCAGTTTGGTGCCCTTGTTGGCCAGGCCCAGCACGGTGCGATCCACCACCGGGGCGCGAAATTCCTCGATCAAATCCAGCACCAGGCTGGGCTTGCCCGGCCGGTCGGCGTGGATGAAGCCGCCGTAGGGATCGAGACCCGCCAGGACGATGGCCCGCTCGATCTGACCGTACAGGATGCCGTAGCCGTAGTTCAAAGCGGCATTGACGGGGTCCTTCGCTCCCCGCCGCCGACGCCCGGGCCACTCGTATTGCTCGGGTACCACCAGCTTCAAGGCATCCCAATACCGCCGGGCGGCCCGCCCCTCAGCGGCCAGAATCTGCAGCCGCACCTCATCCACCCGCTCGGCCCGCAGCCGCCGCAACTCCTCCAGGGGATTCAGCACCTCCTGGGCCGCCAGGCGGAGTTCTTCGTGCAGCGGCGGATCGGCCTCCTTGCGGTACTTGGCCATGTATTTCAGCAGCCGAGACTGGTTCTCGACCTTGCCCGTGGCAAAGGCTATGGCCAGCGCCAGGCCTCGGCCATCCTCGTAGGCCAGCAGTTGCGCCCGACGGGTCTGGACGGTGCCGGTGAGGCCCGCCGCGTAGAGCCCCGCGTAGGGCTGGCCAGAGCTAGAGACGAAGTGAATAGGGATGCCCTCCTGACAACAAGCCTGGATGGCGTCGGCCGACAGGCTCACCCCGCGTCCGGTGATCAGCACCTGCTCCAGGTGGATCAGAGGGGCCTGGATGACCTTCTCCCCCTTGACCTTCACCTGCAGCCGCTGGCTGTGTTTGCCGACGAAGGCCCCGTATTGGTCTACAATCAAATGTTGGATGATGGCCATAGCGAATCACCGATAGAGCGAATCAGCGAGTGAGCGAATCAGCGAGTGAGCGAATCAGCGAGTGAGCGAATCAGCGAGTGAGCGAATCAGCGGGAGCGTTGGCGGGTGAGTTCGGTAACCAACAAAGCAATCACTTCGTCGGCCAGGGCCAGGCGGTGGTCCAGTACACCGGGTGAGAGGAGTTGCCTGACCCGCCAATACCAGCCCTTGCTTTCGCGCCCCGACCCGATGGCTACTGCGAGAAACCAGTTGGGTGCGTTTCATTTGAGTTGAAGTCTCTCAGGCAGCCAATGGTAGCTCGTGA
>CAYUPJ010000259.1:0-5272 GCA_964446635.1 uncultured Anaerolineae bacterium | reverse complement strand
CCACCGGCCACGAACGGGACGAAGACGAACAGCGCCGTACCTCCTCGTCGGAAATCAGATGCGCTCCCCGCCGTCCGCTACTAGCCACTTGCTCCCCACTGTACAGCAACCCAGCCACATGACGCAACTGCTCTATGCCTTTGATCTCCTCGTCCAGCAACGGCATCCGCTGCGCCGGCAGATTCAACTCCTGCCCAATCTGGGCCAGGTAGCGAGCCTGCATCTGGATGCGCTCGGCCAGGAAGGCGTTGCGGCCCTCCTCCTGGGGGATGACGCCGTTGACGATGAGCTTGTGGGTCTCGATGCCCAATTTGGACAACTCGGCCACCGCCCGCTGGGTCTCCTTGATGGGCGTGGCCTCAGGCTGGAGCACAAACACAAACGTCGTGCAAGCCGGGTCGCGCATCAGGGCCACCGCCCGGTCGTATTTGGCCTTGGACTCCTGGATGGTGGCCACCGGCCCCAGACAGGTCTGGCCGCTGCCCTCGGCTGCCTCCTCAATGTGGCGGCTCCAGTCCACCGGCAGCTCCAGCAGGCGCAGGGTGTGACCCGTGGGCGCCGTATCAAAGATGACCACCTCGAAGGGCTGGCCCTCGTTGCCCACATCCAGGAAATCCACAAACCGGTCAAAGGCCGCCACCTCGGCCGTGCACGGGCCGCTGAGCTGCTCTTCCATCACCTGGACGACCTCAGGTGGGAACAGGGCACGGATGGGAGCCAGAGCGCGATCCTTGTACTCCTCGGTGGCCTTGTCGGGGTCAATCTCCATGGCCCACAGATCGGCCACGCCCTCGATGGGCGTGACTTTGTGGCCGATGGGCTGCTCGAAGACGTCGGCCAGGTTCGAGGCCGGGTCGGTGGTTACGATGAGAGTCTTGTGACCCTGGTCAGCGTGATAAACGGCGGTCGCGCAGGCCATGCTGGTCTTGCCCACCCCGCCCTTGCCGGAGAAGAAGATAAATGACGTAGACATCAGTTGCCTCCGTTCAACGCAGCCTGGACCTCGTCCAGCGTCGGATAGGCTCCGCTCTTGATCACCCGGTCGTTGACGACGGTGATGGGCAGGGCGGCCAGTTGCTGCTCGCGCACCAGGCGGTAGACTTCAGCGTTGTTCAAGAAGGCCTGGGGCTGGGCGGTCATCAAATACCGCTCCACAGCCACTCCTTGCCCCTTTAGCTTCAACAACATCTCATTCACGTCCAGCAGGACAGGGTCAATAGTCGGCCCACACAATCCCGTCGGGCAACAGAGAGGCAGATCAAAGATCTCAACCCGCAGGTCATTGGTGTACATCAATCAGACAGCCTCCTCAAAGGTTTTCTGGCGCTGACATTGGCGCTATATACCCGCACGTCGCCCACTTGCTGGAAGTTCAGCCCGTGGATGCAAAGCACGGTCTCAAAGCCGGCCTCGGCGATCAGGCGGGTGTATTCCTCGTCGGGGATGGCCCCGCCCACACAACGGGCCCATTCATCCGGGTTGGAGCGCACCGATTCCGGCAGTGGTTTATCGGTGACGATGTCGGAGATCATCAGCCGTCCACCGGGCCGGAGCACACGGTAGGCCTCTTGGAAGACCTGCCCCTTGTCCAGGGCCAGGTTGATAACGCAGTTGGAGATAATCACGTCCACCGACTCGTCGGGCAAGGGCATGTCCTCGGCGTCACCCAGGCGAAACTCAACGTTGCTGAATCCGGCCTGCTTGGCCGCCTGGCTGGCCCGTTGGATCATGGCTCCGGTCATGTCCAGACCGATGGCTTTACCCATCTGGCCCACCTTGCGGGCGGCGAGCAGCACATCGAGCCCTGCCCCGGAGCCGATATCCAACACCACCTCGCCAGGTTGCAGGCTGGCCAGGGCCACCGGGTTGCCACATCCCAGAGACAGCCCAGCCGCCTCGGGTGGCAGGCCGGCCAGGTCGGTCAGCGTGTAGACACCGCTGCAACAAGACAGGGGCATATCTCTCAGGGCCAGGTCCGCGTAGCGCGCTTTGACCTCTTCTTTCATTTGCATCATTCCTCCTTAACAGGAACCAGTGATAAGGCACTCCAGGCAGCAATAAGACTCGGGGTCGCAGCAAAACTGCCAGGGTCTGGCTCGCTCGGCAACGAAGAAGCTGAGGTACAGGGCATTCAATTGAGCCAGAGCAGTCCGATTCACCGAGTAGTAAACCCACCTGGCGTCGTGTTCATCCCGGCGGGCGGTAACCAGACCCAACCCCCGCAGGATGCCCAGGTGGTGCGACACCAGGTTCTGGGGCAGGTCCAGGCAGGCCACCAGGTCACAGACCCTTCGCTCACCTTGCATCAGAAAGCACAGGATACGCATCCGGTTCTCTTCACAGAGAGTCTTCAGGACACTGGAAAGTTGAGCCAGACCCACGGGTTGAGGCTCGACCTTGACCGCTAAATCAACCGCCATGCCTCATCACCTCCCTCATCCGGGGAGCGAAGACGATGAACCCCAATCTATATCAAAGAACATTGATATACAATTCCTAAAAAAGAACACCTCAGCACCTTCGTTCCCACTGCCTACGGGTTAAACTTCGAGACGTAGGCGCAACTCTATCAATGCCCGTTGATATGATACCACATGTGGGGGGATTTGTCAAGGTCCCTCTCATCCCCGGCCACTGAGTGTAACTCGCCTTTACCCAAACATTCTGTGTCCCCGCATTTTCTGGATGCCCGCCCCGGGCACCGCGATCATCACCTTTCAGCCGCCTTCCAGGGCTTCGTTGACCTTCTTCTTGAGGTGATTCCCCACAAAATGCAAAGCCCCCTCCGCATCTTTGTCCAGGATGATGCGGCAGAGGTCGAGGAGTTCCTCGTCAGTTAAAGACACCACCAGGGCCTTCTTCATCACTCCTACCTAACCCTCTAATAATGTCTCCTGCCTGGCCAACGCCCGTGGTTGTTCTGTCCCACCGCGACGCACCTGTTCCCTCAGCCAATCCAGCCAGGCCTCCACCCCTTCCCCCGTCTTGCACGAGAGATGAAAGATGGCCATCTTTAGGTTGAGGGTCAACACAGCCTGCTCGACCTTCTCCACGTCGAAATCCACCATGCCCAACAGGTCTATCTTGTTGATCACCATGGCCTGGGATTTCATGAACATCAACGGGTACTTGTGAGGCTTGTCGTCCCCCTCGGGCACGCTGAGGATCATGACCTTGCGGTCCTCGCCCACCTTGAACTCCGCCGGGCAGACCAGGTTGCCCACGTTCTCGATGATAAGCAACTCCCGCCCGGCCAAGTCCAGCCTGTCCAGGGCGTGGCGGATCATATTGGCGTCCAGATGGCACTCGCCGCCGGTGTTGATCTGGAGCACCGGCACCTCGTAGCGCCCGATGCGCTCGGCGTCCAACTGGCCCTGGATGTCCCCTTCGATGACGGCTATGGCGAACTCGTCCTTCAGCGCCGCCAGGGTCCGTTCCAGCAAAGTGGTCTTGCCTGCGCCGGGCGAAGACATCAGGTTAACAACGAATACCCCATGCTGGTCGAAGATGCGGCGGTTCTCCCGGGCAATCATGTCGTTGGCGGCCATGATGTCCTGCATCACTTTAATCTGCATGTTCCTGCTCCTTGTGTGGCGGCTTCTTCTCGTCTTTCAGTTCAGGCCGGCGAACAGGTCGGCCTCCGGCGTGCCCTCGCCCCTCGCCAAGCGGAAGAACTCGTGGCAGACCAGTCGCTCAGCTTCCCTGGCTGGCTCACCAGGAAAGGGCGGATGCTGGCTTCGGTGGCACTGCATGGCTCGTACCTTCGCCTCCCGATAGGCGCCGATGTCAATCCCCACTACCACCTCGCCGACCTCTCCGGCCGGCACGCCACACCCCTGCTCCGTAGCTGGTGAGGGGGCCACATAGTACAGCCTGCGCACGAAGCCCTCGCCAGCTACAGCATCGAAAGCGGCAGTGGCCAGCCGGCTCACCGCCACGTGGTCCGGGTGGCCGGAGATACCATCGGGGCCAAAAGTGGTCACCACCTGAGGATGTAGCTCCCGCATGGCCTGGGCCATCATCACCATGACCTCGGCGGGGTCATCCTTGGCCAGTGCCCCATCGTGGTAGCTCAGGAAACGTAGCTCCCTGACTCTTAACACAGCACAGGCAGCCTGCAGCTCCCGCTCCCTCACCCTTGCAGTCTCCTCTGGAGCCACACCCTTGATGCCCGCCTCGCCCCGCGTGGCACAGAGCAGCGAGACCACCACCCCTTCAGTGGCATACCTGGCCAGCGTCCCTCCAACGGTGAAGGACTCATCATCGGGATGGGCGAAGATGGCCAGAAGCGAGGGTGTTTCCTGCTCTTTCCAGAACCTCAACGGGCGTCGCGTCAATAGTCCTGACATCAGTTATTTTCTCGAGCTCTCTTCGCGCAGAAGGCAACGTACTCCTGCAAGAGGGCTGCTTTGTACGCTTCCTCTGCGGATCGAGGCACATAGTTGTGAGCCTGAATCATGGCCAACAGCTCGTCCTGGATCGAGTCATCAGGAGCCAGCCCCATGGCATAAAGCTGCTCGAAAGCCGCTTTGAGCCCAGTTATCCCAACAGTCATGCCGTCACCACGGATGTCCACCTGGGTGACATCATCGCTACCGCCGCAGCAACTGGCCATCCGCCACATCATCGGTCCCCGTCCTGGCATGATCTCACCTCCTGGTCACCGGGCCGGACCGCAACTGCCCCCCCGTGGGCCACTTCCTCTGACCTGGCGAAAAAAGACCAGGCCGCCGAAGACCTGGCCCACATTCTCGCTGAACGAAGCGCGGACGTAAAACCGTTCAGCGCAATGAAATTCGCAGGTTGGCATGCTGTCACCTTCTGTCAACGGATCGCCGCCTGAACAAAGCGCCACAGACTAAATAGGCCGGCCCCAATGAACGTCCAGGCGGCCAGCTTGCGTACGACCCGTTCGGCCCGTCCCAGGAGATTGAGCCCGGCCGCCGCACGCTCCAGCCCCAGCGCCAGCGGCACGCCCAATACCAGTACCGGCATGCCTGTGCCAATCCCAAACAGCAGCGGCAGAGCAAGTCCGGTGGCTGAACCGAAGGCCATCGGGATCAAGATGCCGAAGTAGAGTGCAGCGCTGTACGGACAGAACGCCAGGGCGAACAGGAAGCCCAGGAAGAAAGCGCCGACCCCACGCCACTGTGCGACCCGCTCCTGGAGCCGCACGAGCAGCCCGGAGCCAACCGACAGGTTGGGCCGGATCACGTTCAGCAGCACCAATCCCACCAGGATCAACAACGGCCCCAGGCCGACGTCGGCCACG
>CAYUPJ010000258.1:0-5329 GCA_964446635.1 uncultured Anaerolineae bacterium | reverse complement strand
ACACCTACCCCCACACCAACCGATACTCCCACGCCCACCTCCACGCCTACCTTTATGCCCACCTTCACCCCTGAACCAACTCCGACGACCACACCGATTGAGACTCCTCCAGGGGAGCAGGGGGGTGAGGGAACAAGGCGCCGAGTGGACATGGGTGATTTTCTGCTGGCCATACTGGGCAGTGTAGCGGTGGGAGGGGCGAGCTACCTGGTGCAGCTCAACAGTGGCTATTCTCTGTCGCGGCGATTGAGGTTTTTCTTGTGGAGTGTGGTGGGAGGGCTGATAGGCTATAGTATCTACGGGCTGAACCTGCCGGGAGCAAGGCTGTTCCGCCAATTATCACAGAACTGGGGAGCCCTTTTGATGTGCTTGCTCTTCAGTTTGCTGCCTTTGGGCTATGTGCTAGGTCAACAGGTGGGGGATAGGCTGCAAGGGAGCAGGGGGGCAAGGGAGCAGGGGAGCAAGGGGGCAGGGGAGCAAGTTTGATCGCCGAAGAGCTTGCCCTGAACGGAGTGAAGGGTCTCCGACCAAGGCGAAAGGGGCTCGGTCAGGAGACCTTCGCCCATCACAAGGGTCCGTTGTTTCAGGTGGTAAGGGGAGGGGCAAGGAGGGTAACCAGAAGGGCGAGGATGATCAGTGCCAGCGCGATGGCTGCCAGAGTCCTGTTCTCTCCAACTGCATCTGTCCACTCGCCTTCAGTTGGAAGAAGGTCAGCTAAAGGTTCCGGGAGAGGGGAGGAATGTAGCTGGGCTTTGAATTCGGCTATGTTGGCCGGGCGGTCGTGGGGGTGCATCTCCAAGGCCCGCAGAATCGCCCTTTCGGTGCGAGAGGAGAGCCGAGGGTTGAGGCTGCGAGGGGAGGGCAGCGAATCGGGCTCCAGGAAGCGCTGTTTGGCGTCGGCCGGGGTGTGGTTGGTGAGGAGATGGTAGAGGGTGGCCCCTAGAGAGTAGATGTCGGATCGGATGTCAGTGTGCCCTGTGTCTCCTCCATATTGTTCCAGCGGGGTGTATTGAATCGTCCCACGACCCTGGAGGACAGTGATCGTCCTGGCATCGTCGGGGACCAAAAGCTTCACCAGGCCGAAGTCCACCAGCTTGAGAGTGCCGGCGGGGGTGAGTCGAATATTGGCAGGCTTGATGTCGCGATGCAGGATGGGCGGGTTCTGACTGTGGAGGTATTCCAGGGCCTCGCAGAGCTGATCGGCCCAGGTCAGCACCTGTTTTTCCTCCAGGAACTGGTCTTGACGACGCGCTTCGTCCATGATCTCCTTTAAGTTGCGGCCAGCCACGAAGTCCATGACCAGGTAGTCCTGCTCCCCCTCGGAGAAATAGTCGGAGACTTTGGGTAGATTGGGGTGATCGAGCCTGGCCAACACGCTTGCCTCGCGCTGGAATTGCTCCCGAGATTGGGCGGCGAAGCTAGGCTCGGTTCCGAGCTGGATTTCTTTGATGGCGCACAGCCTTCCCTCCAGGCGCAAGTCCTCAGCTCGGTACACAGCGCCCATACCCCCCTGGCCCACCAGCTCTACTATTTTGTATCTTGACCGCAGGACGGTACCAAGTGCTAATGGCAGGATCAAGGCCTCTACCCTCGTAAGTCAGAATCTGCATATAGCTTAATCCATAACCATCTTCTTGTCAAACGGCTTGTCAAGCTCCTTCACACACTTGTACTGAGCCTGTCGAAGTATAGGAGGCGCTTACGGTGACCGAGATCGAGATACCCACCCTGATCATACAAGAGGGCCGAGGAGCCGGTCGGAGTTGGCTCATCGAGAAGGAAACGTTGACCATCGGGCGCGACGAGGATTGCGACGTTGTGCTCGTGGAGTGTCAGGTTTCCCGCCATCACGCCCAGATTCGACGCACTGACAGTCGGTACGTCCTGGAGGATCTAGGGAGTAAGAACGGAACCTACGTCAACGGTCGCCAAGTCACGGGGCCCTACACCTTGCAGGACGGCGACGAGATCCAGATCGCTCTGTGCGTCAAGCTGAACTTTGTCGGCGCTGAGGCCACGGCCCCATTGGTTTTTGAGAGGGGGAGGCACCCCGGACTTTATCTGGATCAAGAAAGGCGCGTGGTTCTCATTGGAGGGCGCGAGCTCAGCCCCCTGCTTTCCTTGGCTCAATATCGGCTGTTGGAACTCTTGTACGATAGGGCGGGGCGAGTGTGCAGTCGTGACGAGATCGTGGAGGCGGTTTGGCCCGAGGTGTCTGAGGAAGGAGTCTCCGATCAGGCCATTGATGCGTTGGTCCGGCGCCTGCGCGAGAGGATAGGTGAGGTGGATCCCGATCACCAGTACATCGTCACTGTGCGGGGTCACGGCTTCCGCTTGAATAGAACGCCCTCAAGGTGATTGCTGTTCCAACATGGCTCTCGCTTGATCCCTGATCTCCCTCAGTTGACGGGCCGTTTTCTTCTCCCCTCTTCGATTTAGATTTTCAATAATGGAATCCATCGCCCTTAATAGCTCATTGTTTACCTGTTCGGTGTTCTCTTCCAGTAGTTTCCTTGTCTCTCTAGGGTATTGAGCCTGCATCAGTTGGTTGATGAATCGGAGCGGCCGGGGTGCGCTCTCCTGTAGCAACTCTAAGGCCAAGTCCGCTATTCGTTGAAGTTTCCTGGCTGCCTTCTTATCTCCCGCCGCCTCAGCTTGCTCGATGTTAGCTGAGAGGACAGCAAAGAAGACGTCATCAATTTCCCTTAGGTGCTCTCGCGCCGCTTCCTCCAAGTCCTCGCTCTCGAAGATCTCCCGCACCAGTTCCGCTTTTTCTCGCAGGATAGCCCTGGTCTCGGCGTCCAGTTTGTCCCTGATCTCCAGGATGCGGGATCGCAAGTTCTTGAGGCGCTGGGCTTCCTCGGTATTTCCCTCTTCCTCACGGGCCTCGATTCTGCTGGTTAGACTGCGGAAAAATTGGTAATCCAGCATGGAGCGGCCGACGGCGATCAGAGCCTCCACCTCGGCGTCACTCTCGCACCCCATCACCTTCTCCAAGAACTCCTCTCGCGTCATGCCCTCTTCCAAAGCCTTGACGACCTCTCGCTCAAGCTGGCTAGCTCTACCCAGGCTGCTGAACTCCAGCAGCTTCTCCCGCAATCCCAAAAGGCGTTTGGCTCTATCTTCCTCGCCCTCGGCCTTGGACATTTCTATAGAGGCGGTCAGAAGACTGAAGAATCCATAGTCCAGTTGGTCGTCGTATTGCCGGACCAGAACTCGCAGAACTTCGTCACTGGTTGCATCTAAGAAACGCTGAACCAGATTCAGCTTGGCCTTCTGGGTCTCCAGCATCTCCTTGGTGACGCCGTCAGCCTGCACGATCTCATCCATCAATCCCTGCAAACTGAGGAAAATCTTAGGCTGCAAGAGGTAGCCTTTGCGCTCCTCAGGGGGCAAAGAACTGATGATGCGATTGGTCAGATCGCCGACGAGCTTATGCTGGTCGTCGCCTCTCAGGTTCAGTTCGGGCGGTAGAAAGCAGAAGAGCAACTCCTTATCGGAGTCGTGATAGACAAAGGGTACGTTCAGTACCCCGCCGTGGCCGCACTGAGGGCAGGTGGCAACGTTGATCTTGCCCTGCAGAAGTTTCCTTTTGGCCTCTGGGTCCTTACCCACGTCAATGATGTCTTGCACCTGAGCGCCATATCTGCGCCCGCAGAGAGGGCAAGTTACAGCGGCGATCTGTGGTCGGTACATTGTTTTGGATTTCCTTTCTGTTTTGGTTAGGTGGTCGGGTGGTCCTTGGTCTGGCGGTCAGGTGTCTCTTTCGACCATCCGACCATCTGACTACGTGACCATTTGACCACTGGGGCATAGCGGGTCAGGACCCGCTGGATCAGAGACTGGGGATTGACTACGGTGACCATCTGGATCTCGTCTTCGTTTAGCCCGGCACCGGCCGCCACCAGGCGGGCCATCTCCTGGTCTATCATGTCGCCGGGCGAGTGAGTATCCGTGTTGAGGATCAGCTTGGCTCCTGCCCGGCGGGCAATCTGAGCGAGGTGGCCGTTGGTCAGGCAGTGGCCCTGGCGGGAGGTGATTTCGAGGTAGATGCCATTCTCAGCGGCAATTTGGGCCTCTTCCAAGGTGATAAGACCGGGGTGGGCCAGAATGTCCACCTCAGGGCACTCCACCGCCGCCCGGTTGGTGCCCTCCATCACTGGCTCCACGATGGTCTCCCCGTGCACGACGACCAGTCCCACTCCCAGCCTTCGAGCCCGATGAGCCAGGGGGGCGATGCTGGCCGGGGCCGTATGGGTGAGCTCCACACCTGGGATGAAAGTGAGGGGGAAGTCTCCTCTCTGGCCTTTGGCAAAGCGCACCAGGCTGGCAACGATCCCATCCAGGTTAGACGCATCGGCGTGATCGGTGATGGCGATAGCCGCGTGGCCCATGACCGCTGCCCGTCGCAGGATCTCGCTAGGCAGGAGCACCCCATCGCTGAAGAAAGAGTGAACATGGAGATCAATGCGTTGGTTTTCATTCATGATCCGCAGCTCCAGTGCTTGCGAGAAATGTAGAGATGGCTTGCTCTTCCCAGTCGTCGTAGCCGTCTGAGTCATTTATGAAGATAAACCATGCCCTGTTTAACAGATGCACCGGCGAGGAGGATTCTGGATCCCAGTCAGATGGAGAGACATCTTCAGCCCTGAACTGATAGGGAGATGCCTCGGTCAGCATATCGTCAATCGTCTTACGAATTGACGGCAGAAATCTGTCGTCATAGAAGCCGTAATATTCCTCTGCGATCCCCATTGTTGCTGCGATTTGATTCCATTCGGTTTCCAGTCTATCTGCATCAACCAAACCCATCTGACGGGCTCGTTCTGCAAGCAGCCGGATGCGCAACCAGGTTACTGGATGGCGACTAAATTCGAGCTTCTCTCGGGGGAGGTGAAATTCATCCCTACCGCCCATCCGAAGGTACATTGAGAACGCATTAACAAAGCAAGGGCCACCGATAGTAAAGCCAGCCGTATCACAGAATAATTCTTGTGTCCACTCATACCATGTTTCGGCAATGGCCGTGCGCCTCCTTGCGTCCTCTTGAGCATAGAGGTCATCGCGCTGAGAAATCGGTTCCAGCAAACCAGCAATCTCTTTTTGCAACTCGCATACCAGGTTGTTTATCTCCGGCTTATGGCAGGCATAGAGCAAATGCCCAAATTCGTGGAAGAAGAGCGGCAGATAAAGTAGCCCATGTTGTCTAGAGGGGGGCATGAAATAGACAATAGGGAGTTGAGGTTCCGGCCAGATGCTAAATCCCCCATCATTTAGAGCAACCGGCACGTTTTGTGTTTCGGGGTGATGGGCATGTAACCAGGTGATA
>CAYUPJ010000257.1:0-5330 GCA_964446635.1 uncultured Anaerolineae bacterium | reverse complement strand
GGCGAGCATGGACACCTTCTCTTCGATGGTCATTTGACCAAGCAGTTCTTCGATCATTTCTTTCATGCCTTCCTCCTTTTTGCTGAGTGATAATCAGTACTTGAGAATTGTGGGCCGGAGTGCAGGCGCAAGCCTGCTTTGGGCATGGAAAGGCGGACTTGCGTCCGCAGTCCAGTGAGTTTTCTCAGGTACTGATAATGCATCTGCAAGCGCCGCAGCAGGCCGCAGCTTCGCCTGTGACGAGTCGGAGAACTTGCACTGAGCCCAGTCGAAGTGATAGCTTCAAACGCTCGAAGCGTGCTTTACCCCCCTCCTTCCCCACAATATGTCTATGCCGGGCCGCACTAACGGCCGGCGATTCAGCCGCACGCGAGGCGGCGCGTGTCGTTCGAGGCGCTTGCAGTTATTGGTTGTTAAAGGTCACTACTTTGGGAAAGACGGGGATGACCTGTGAACCCTCTGCCTCCGCACTTGTGTTCACCAAGCTCTGCTGCATCATACCGCTGGTCAAGCTCGTGACGCGGAAGTTGTCGAACCTGGCATCTGATACGGGCGCATCATCGTAGGGGCTGGAAGCAAGACCGACACCGGTCAAGCCGGAGATTGTGCTATCCTGCCAGGTTCCTAACACCGTGCCGTTCACTTCCAGCGTGATTTGACTGCCATTACGAGTGACTTTGAGGTGGTTAGAGGCTGCGCCGCTGTGAATGGCTGGAGAATAGGTGAGGCCAACCAGGCTCACCCAGCCACTGGGGTCGCTACGCAAGAGCCAATACACTTGGTAGTCGGTGTTCACATCGAACAGGTAGAACTGGCTAAAGTCGCCGGTGATGCCAAATATCAAGCCGTAGCTAGCGCCGGGTGTGCCTACCCAGCGGGCATCAACTTCTACGACGTAGTTCTGGCGATGGCAGATAGGTGCGCGGAAGAGGTAGACGTAGCCGCTTTGCTTGGTGAAGACGCGATACTCGCCGTTCAGGTATTCGGCGCGGACGTATTCATCTTCTCCGACTTCCCAGCCGCTGGCGGGGTTGCTAAAGTCATCGAAGAAGTCGGGACAGTAGCTGGCGACAACCGGCAAGAAAGTATAAGTGAGCAGGTCGTAGGCGGGGTCATACTCATAAGACCCGATATCACAGCGACCTAGTCTTGACACGCCCCGCTGGTCGGTGTCTAAGGGGTTGCCTAGATGGTCGGTACAACCGGCCGGGTTGCCAGCATCAATGGCTGGGCTGCCGGGCAGCAACGGATGGTAGCCCGGCGAACCGATCAGAGGAAACAACCTGGCGTCAACGTTGGTCAAGTCGCCTGGGCCAAGCGTGAAGCAGGGATTTCCGATGAGGTTATAACCCGAGCTATGAATCCAGTCACCGCCACTACAATCGGGACCATCACTGGCCCAATTCCCGGCCAAGATGGTGTTTTGCAGGGTAGTGGGACCGCAGGCAGAGATACCGCCACCCCCCCCCCACGAGGCGCTATTACCACTGATAGTACTGTTGTTCATAGCCTGGGTGCCACAGGCATAGATACCGCCACCCAACGAGGCGCTATTACCACTGATAGTGCTGTTGTTCAGGGTCAGAAGCCCGCCATTGAGAATGCCGCCGCCCCAACCATACCCACCATTGTTTTCGATCACCGCACTCGAGTTGATCGTCATGAACCCAGAGTTGCAGATGCCACCGCCATCATGATTGGCAGTATTGGCATTGACGGTGCTACTGTTCATGGTTAGAGTGCCTTCGTTGCAGATGCCACCGCAATTTGCATTTGTTTCTGTTTCCCTGACGATAGTGTTGTTCAGGATCATGGTTCCCTTGTTGTAAATGCCACCACCAGTCCAATCAGCCACACTAGCCCAGATCTTGCTGTCGTTCAGAGTCAGGCTACCTTCGTTATAGATGCCGCCGCCCAAATTGGCATGAGCGTTCTGTACAATAAATCGTTCAATGCTGACACTCACGCCGCTATTCACTGTCATCCCCCGGCGTAATCCCTGGCCATCAATGACTGAAGCATCGCTCTGCGCGGCGAAATCGCTACTCCACCCGCCGGAGAGGGTCGCACTTCTGTTGAGCAGCACCACTTCCGTGCCGGAGCCTGTGTATGTCCCCGTGGCTACTCGGATAGTGTCGTCCGCCACAAAGCCTGGCTTGCCCAACGCGCCGTTGATGGTGGCGCAAGCAGTCGCAGGGCTCAGGCAATCGTTGCTGTCGTTACCGCCAGGGGCCACATACCACACGAGGTTGCCCAACAGAAAGTTGGCCGGGGTCACGACGCCGCCCACCGTGGCCGTAACCGTATAACTCCCCATCAGTCCATTAGCCGTGAAGGTCGCCGCAGTTGCGATGCCACCCTCGTTAGTCGTAGCAGTCGTCGTGTATGTGCCAGTGTCTGCAAATGTCCCACTGGCCCCACTCACTGGGGCGGAGAAGGTCACTGCGGTATTGCTCACCGGGCTGCCGATGCTATCCAACACTGCAGTCTGAAGGGGCGTCCCAAAGGCGCTGAAAGGCGGCGTGCGTTGGGGCGTGCCGCCAAAGGCATAAATGCTGGCTGCCGGGCCGGGAGTGGTGTACTCGTAGGCCCCGATGTCACAGCGTCCAACTCGGGCCGCCCCGCGCTGGTCAGTGGTCAAGGCGCCGGTGCTGCCGGAACAGCCTGATGGATTCCCAGCATCTATGGCTGGACTGCCTGACAAAAGAGGCTGGTATCCCGGAGTTCCAACCAACAGGCCGAGTTTGGCGTTGACGTTGGTGATGTCACCCGTGTTCGGTGTGAAATAGCAGTCCGTTGTGTTGCTGACAAGGTTATGGCCTGCGGATATAAATCCAGAACAATCTGGGAAACTTGGGGCTGTGTTTCCGGCGAGGATGGTATTCTGCACTGTTAGGTTGCTGGCGTTCCCTGAAATGCCGCCATCGGACATCTTGGCCATGTTACCGCTGACAGTAACGTTGTTCAGGGTTGAAGGCCCCCCGGCGGCGATGCCACCACCACCAGTGCCGGAAGCGTTGCTGCTGATGGTACTGCTGTTCACAGTCATGGTACCTATATTGTCGATGCCACCACCGGCACTCATGTTTTTGTTCCTGGTGATGGCACTGTTGTTCAGAGTCAGGATGCCCCTGTTAATGATGCCTCCGCCGTAATCGTACATACTGCCGTTGTTATCCACTGCCACTACATTGAGTGTCAGGAAGCCGGAATTCAAGATTCCACAAGTCCCATTTTGAACAATGAAGCGCTCAATGGTGACAATCACACCGCTACTCACAGCAATACCCAAGCGCGATCTCTGACCGTCAATTGTGGAAGCACCGCTCTGTGCGGTAAAGTCAGTATTCCACCCACCGGAGAGAATGACGCTTTTGTTAAGCAGCACCACTTGATCGCCAGTGCCAGTGTACGTTCCCGCAGCCACTCGGATGGTGTCTCCCATCAGAAACCCCGTCTTGTTCAACGCGCCGTTGATGGTAGCGCAGGCGGCCGCCGGGCTCTGGCAATCGTTGCTGTCGTTTCCGTCGCTGGCGACATACCATACAAAATTGCTCAGCAGAAAGTTGGCTGGGGTCACGACACCGCCCACGGTCGCCGTGACTGTGTAACTTCCCAGCGACTCATTGGCTGTAAACGTCGCTGCAGTCGCGAGGCCGCTTTCGTTTGTCGTGGCAGTCGTCGTGTATGTACCAGTGTCTGCAAAAGTCCCACTGGCTCCACTTGCCGGGGCGGAGAAAGTCACCACAGCATTGCTCACCGGACTGCCGATGCTGTCCAGCACTGCAGCCTGAAAAGGCGTCCACAAAACTCCTAAAGGTGGTGTGCGTTGGGGCGTGCCACCAAAGGCATAAATGCTGGCTGCCAGGCTGGGAGTCGTGTACTCGTAGGCGCCGATATCGCAACGCCCTACTCGGGCCGCCCCGCGCTGGTCCGTGTTCAAGGGGCCGGTGCTGCCGGTACAACCGGCCGGGTTGCCAGCGTCAATTGCCGGGCTACCTGCTAGTAGGGGATGGTATCTTGACATTCCTAGAGCGCCGGTTAACTGACCTAGGCGTGCGCTGACGTTAATCATGTCACCCGTGCCCGGCGTGAAGGTACAACCAGAGGTATTCCCTATCAGGTTGTAACCTGAGGTGACAATGACACCGTTGCAATCCATTCCACTATCTGCTGTGTTTCCAGTCAAGATGGTGTTCTGCAATGTAGCAGTGCTGTCCATATTGTAAATACCACCACCATACACACCGGCATTGTTGCCACTGATAGTGCCATTGTTGATGGTCAAATTATTGCCATAGCCATAAAGGTGGTTGTGAATGCCACCACCGCTGATACCGGCCCTGTTTCCGCTGATTGTGCTGTTGTTCAGGACTAGTGTGGCCCCATTGCTGCAAATACCGCCACCGTCGAAAGCCAGGTTGGCGCTGATGTCGCTGTCGTTTACGGTCAATTTGCTCCAGTTGGCGTAGACACCACCGCCCTGATTACTTGTGTTGTCTCTGACGGAGCTTTTGTTCATGGTTGTTGTAAAGCCACCGAAAATACCGCCGCCACAGAATGCACTGTTCCCACTGACAATACAGCTGGTCAGAGTCAGGGTGCCGTTATTGAGGATGCCACCGCCCCGGTCTGCGGTAGTGTTCCTGCTAACTGCGCTGTTGTTCAGGGCGACGGTGCCGTCATTGAGGATGCCACTGCCGCCGCTGCCGATGAAGCTGGCTGCTGTGCTTCCACTGACTGTGCTGTTGTTCAGGGTCAGTGTGCCGCCATTAATGACGCCATCGCCGGAAAGCGCATACCCACCCTGAACATTGAGCCGCTCAATAACCGCAGTCACACCGCTATTCACGGTAATACCCCGACGCGATCCCTGACCATCAATGGTAGAGGCACTGCTCTGCGCAGTGAAATCGCTATTCCACCCACCGGAGATGGTGACATCTTTGTCAATCAGCACCACCTCACCGCCGCTGCCTGTGTACGTCCCGGCGGACACATAGATCGTATCGCCAGGGCTGGCTTTGGCAATGGCCCCATTGATGGTGGCGCAAGGGGTGGTGGGGCTCAGGCAATCGTTGTTGTCGTTACCGTCGGGGACTACGTACCACGACCCGCCAGCGTGGGTTGGATAAGAGGGCGGACTTAATGTTACCAACGCAGTAATCAGCGCCAATGTCATCAGTAGTGCTTTAAAGTAACCTTTCATTTTGAGCCTCCTTTGCTTCATGACTGAGGCTGGGACAGCGTTCATGCAAACGGTATAGCTGCACGCTGTGCCCAACTGTGGACTATGCCTGCAATGGGTGGTATGGGGCTCGAACCTATGA
>CAYUPJ010000256.1:0-5369 GCA_964446635.1 uncultured Anaerolineae bacterium | reverse complement strand
ACCGTCAGTTTTGCGTTAGCAAAACGTCAAAGTCCTGGTATGCCTGAGCAGTTACTCCACGATGTCAATATCGTCATCCTTGTCCATGTCGAAGCGTTCATCATAGCAACTGTCTCCCCTTCGGCAACGCCAGCGGCTGGCGACGAACATGATGTCTTCGACATTTACGATGCAGCTACAATTTAAGTCTCCTGAGATACACGGCCATACCGTTGCCCCCCAATAACCTGAGACCAAGCGGAAGTGATCGCTGCTGTGGAACGGGCTAGGCGATGTGGCAATGGAAGAAGGTTGCCCTGTGGTGTTTTGCACATGATAGCTGGCTGAAGTCTTCTCCCCGCCTCCAATCCCCGCCACGCTGCTCTGGATGCGATAATGCTGGGAGGAGGGTTTCTCAGGATTTAGAGCCACGGTGATCGTGGCGCTAGACGGCACGGAGGTGTTGCCTGCCCCATCCCGGAGTTGGGCGTAGATGGTGTGTGAGCCATTTTGGGCCGGCAATTTCCAGGCCCTGGTCGGTTGGTAGCTCTCCCACGCGCCCCACTCGATCCCGTCATGACTGAACCGCATGTCCACGACGCCGCTCTCTTCATCCTCGGCTACGACCTCCAGAGTGACATTGAGACTCCAGCTCTCGCCAGCGCCACCGTTGATGGTCAGAGAGCCCTGGGGTGGGCTGGTATCGGGAGTTGATATAGCCATCCACGTGGGTGTGGCGGTCGGCCGCGGTGTGGACGTAGCGATGGTCGTTGGTGTGCTAATAGGAGGAGGCGTGTTGGTGACTGTAGGGGTGAGTGTCGGTGTTGCGCTCGGAGTGGCAGTCTCTGTGGGGGTGGGTAGAGGAGTTGCCGTGAAGAACGCAGTCGGGGTAGAAGTTGAAAAGGAGAACTCAACTGTGGAGATATGCAATGTGTGTTCCCCAACAGCTTGACTTCCACTCGGCGAGTAGTTGAGATCGCTGCACAAGCAGCAACCAGCGCCGCCTGATATGCGTGACATAAACTCCTGCGTCCATTGACCTATCTGGGCTATATATGTTTCTGTGTCACATTGGGAGGGAGGGCAGTAGTGAGTAATGATACAAGTGATATCCGTACAATTAAAATTGCTTGGCCATCCACCACCAGGCTTGTATTGGTACTGCAGCATCCAAAAGTACGCTTTGATTCCATCCTCCATCGAGGCAAAGACAGCAAAGCCATTTTGGCAATCGATCATCCCATATCCCGCACAACGCAGGTTGCCTGGATTGTTTTGTGTGTAGGCGATTGTACCTGGCCTTGCAAAATTTGCTTCTTTCCGGAACATTGCGAGCGCGAAAGCCGGGTTTACTCCTGCAGGATTGCCACCAATGGAATTGAGCGAGTAATACAGAATCGTGCTTCCATATCCTGCCAATCCTGAGTCAGGCGAGCCGCCCGCACTGGGGTCAGTCACGATTGAATTTATGGTATTGATCACTTGATTTTGATCACTTGGGAGCCAACTAACGTCCCATGGGTCCGGGTATGAATCTGCGAAGGTGGCCGGAGTTGCGTTGGGCTTACCAAAGGCTAGAACCACAGCAAACACGAGGAGAAGAATATGCAATAGCGGTTTAGGTAACAATTCTATAGCAATGATCGCCAGCATTGAGTTGAGTAGAATTTTTGGTCGAGCTTTCATCTATCACTCTCCAGCTCCCTGCAGCGCAATTGGTATTCTACCCCGGAATTGCTTTTGGGATGTGTACCTGAGGGATCTTCACGGGCAGGTCTCACCCCAGTGCTTCACCACCAGCATGATGTCCACGATGTCAATGTCGCCATCCTTGTCGAGGTCGAAGCGCTCATCATAGCAACCGTCCCCCCTTCGGCAACGCCACCGGCTGGCGACGAACATGATGTCTTCGATATCTACGATGCAGCTACAGTCTAAGTCTCCTGAGATACACGGCCATACCGTTGCTCCCCAATAACCTGAGAATAGGCGGAAGTCCTCGCTGCTATGGAACGGGCTGGGCGATGCAGCAATTGAAGAAGGCTGCCCCGCGGTGTTTTGCACACGATAGCTGGCTGAAGTCTTCTCCCCGCCTCCAATCCCCGCCACGCTGCTCTGGATGCGATAATGCTGGGAGGAGGGTTTCTCAGGATTTAGAGCCACGGTGATCGTGGCGCTAGACGGCGAGGAGACGTTGCCTGATCCATCCCGGAACTGGGCGTAGACGGTGTGGGAGCCGTTCTGGGCTGGCAACTGCCAGGCCCTGGTCGGTTGGTAACTCTCCCACTCACTCCATTCGATCCCATCGCGGCTGAATCGCATCTCTGCTACGCTGCTTCCCTCGTCCTCAGCCTCGACCTCGAGAGCGACATTGAGACTCCAGATCTCGCCGACACCGCCATTTATGATCAGAGAGCCGTGGGGTGGGTTAGTATCGGGGGGCGGTGTGGCCGTCCACATAGGTGTGGCAGACGGTTGCGGTGTAGGTGTGGCGGTGGGCGTTGACGTGCTAGTAGGAGGAGGTGTGTTTGTTAATGTGAGCGTTGGTGTTGGGTTGTGAGTGGCAGTATCTGTAGGAGTGGGCGTGGAAGTGGGTAACAGAGTTGCAGTGGGGGACGCAATCGGGGTAGAAGTCGCAAAGGGGAATTCGACTGTGGAGATAGGCAATGTTTGTTCCCCAATAGCTTGACTTCCACCCGGCGAGTAGTTTGGGCTGCTGCACAAACAGCAACAAGTAGCTGGAGGGCCGTCGGCCCAGCCATCGTTTTGACCTAGAGGCATGCAGGGGTTGTTTATATCACCTGTATACCACGTTATTCCAGGTAGATCTCGAATCCAAATAGACCTCCCACCATCAAGCACCGCAAAATGAAGGTGTGCTCCTGTGGTACAGGTCCCGGAGTTGCCTGACACACCAACCTTACAGCCTTTTCCAACAGATGTGTTGTTGGGCTCACGGGCGGAAAGATGAACGTAGTGACTGATCAAGCCCTTAGGGTGCTCAAGCTTGATTTGATCGCCGCCACATGGTTCACTGTAGTGGCGAATGACGCCCCCTTCCGACGCAATGACATCGTGGTAGCTAAGGCCAAAATCGATGGCCTCGCCGTTTAGATCGTCTTGATGAGCCCCGCAGCTAGGTCCAGTAGTGACATAAAAGCCACCTTCGAAAGGCAGCCGGAATCCAGCGGGCGCAAGCAAACGTCGTTTAGTCAGGTTCAAGACTGTCAGATATTGACTTGTCTCTATCTGGTTAATGGCACCAGATTCCATGTGCACACGGTAGAACGGACCTTTGATACGGCTATGAGGGGTGAATCGCTCATTGTGGTAATAAATATATCCATCCCGGGCCCAGAACAGAGCGTATGCCTTGCCGAGAAACGAAATGTCAGGTTTGAACAATGAGGAGTTTGTGATGAGTTGTTGCTGAGAGCCGTCCGGAGCCATAACCCAAAGCGCTAGCTCAGCATCTTTGCTTTTGCTAGCACAAATGAAAGCTATTTGATCTCCTTCAGGCGACCAAATGGGATTCGTAGGGAAACCTTCTTCGCTTGGTCCTGCGAGAAGCATGCTTTTGCCAGACCCATCTGTAGTAGTAACACTCCAAATTGTCGAATCACTACGGTCATCCTCCGCTGAAACAACATAGACTATTAGACTTTCATCAGGACTGAGGGCCATGAGCTGATTAGAAGTGGTACGATAGTCAACGGTGGTGACTCGATGCCTGTTTGAGCCATCTGGATCAGCAAGGTAGACAGCGTATTTGTCACTCTCAACTTCTGTCCAAATCACATGGGCATTGTAAGTCATATCAAGGGCAAGCTTTCCTGCCACACGCGGGGCCGCTAGCGAAAGCACACCTAGGAGCAGGATCAATGCAGGGAATCCCGCTCTACCTGTCCGGACAGCCAACCTATCGGCCCATCTTCTTTTTGGCCTTTGCTCTTTCATAGAAATCTCCCCTCAATATGTGGACATGCTAATTTGAGGCCCAGGTGGATCATGCCCTCGTTAGAACTTCCTTATCATCGCCTTAATAATCCCCTTCTCCCCCTCGAAATCCTCCAAAGCCTGGGCTATTACCGTTCCAGGTGCTGGGTCATTGTTCACCATAGCGAAGCCCGGAACGTCCGAGGCTACCAACAAGTCTCCCTTCTGCACGGGTCCGAGTACCTTCGCTGCCTCTGCCCCGATCACGATGGGCTCGCCCTTCGCGTTGGCCACGGCTTGCACCAGGCGGTCGTTGGCAGTGGTGCATTTCTCCAGACGGCCTTCAGCCCAACAGAGCACATCCCCCTCCTCAAAACGATCACTCCCGCCGAGTTCCTGCTCTTCTGGCGTTTGCAAATTGGCTTCGACAAGAGCGCCGCAGTGGGCATCTTGGACGTAGATGGTGTTCACGTTATTGACGTCGTGCCCAACCATGTCGAGGTTACCTTCCGGGATGCGGACATCATCAAGCAGGTTCAGAGTGTTATGTGATCCATAACCAGCATCCACTGATAGGTCAGACCCACTAGGGCTGTTCAAGTTAGTGGCATTATTTATCCAATGCCCAACCATGTCGAGGTTGCCATCTGGTAGCCTAACATTGTCTTGCAAAGTCAAAGTCCCAACTGGGCCGCGTCTGGCATCAATTGTCAGGTCTGAGTCGGCGGGGCTACTGACAAGGTTCACGTTCTCGATGTTGTGCCCAACCATGTTGAGATTGCCGCTGCCAAGGTTCAGAGTACCGCCTTCTATTGCCAAGGCATCGTCCCCCACAAGTCTCAAGCGGACATCGTAATCTGACGTTGTGTCATTTGAGAAATCGATGTATGCTCCACTACTGCCACGTAGTTCAATCCTATTCCAGTTAGCAGCATCAACGTCTATAAACGTGCCAAATTCTCCAAGAGGTGTACCTCCAAAACCGCCGCCTTCGACGTGCAGCGAGCCGTTAACGTTCAACTTGCTATCGGGGCTCGTCGTCCCGATGCCGACGTTGCCGTTATTTCCTGATATTGTCCCACCATTACTGCCAAGCCTTATTGATGCTGTAGTACTATCCTGACTGCCATAGAGCCCCAATGTATTCTGTGCATCTACATCTGTAAGAAAAGAATCATCACCAATCTGAAGAAACATAGCGCCTGCAGCTGTACCGCTATCAGCTATAGATAATTTTGCCCCCGGCTCCGTCGTCCCAATGCCGACGTTGCCGCTCTCCAAGACTGATACCCTTTCTGCTTGCCCTCCATAACTGTATATTCCAAGCCTATCGTTGTCTCCACCAGCAAAGATACCCCACGAATCCATTCCGACTCCACCTGGAGTGAGCTTCAAGAAAGGTAACTGCTCAGGCATACCAGGACTTTGACGTTTTGCTAACGCAAAACTGACGG
>CAYUPJ010000255.1:0-5383 GCA_964446635.1 uncultured Anaerolineae bacterium | reverse complement strand
GTGGCCGGGATGAACAACAACCTGCCCTACGTCCTGGCCGTGGAGAAGCTGCTCGACGTTGAGATACCGCCGCGCGCCCAATACCTGCGGGTCTTATGCTGCGAGCTGCAGCGGTTAGGTGCCCACCTCATCTGGCTGGGCACCAGCGTGCTCGACCTGGCGGGCCTCCTCATGAGCCTGTTGATGTATTGCTTCCGCGACAGAGAGGACATTTACAATCTCTTCGAGATGATCTGCGGCGCGCGCCAGACCCCCACCTATTTTACCATCGGAGGGGTGCGCTGGGACGCTCCGGAGGGCTGGCCGGACGCGGTGCGGGCTTTCATCGCTGGGATGCCTCAGCACCTGAAAGAGTACCATACCATGGTCACCGACAACCCCATCTTCAAATCGCGAACGGTGGGCATTGGGGTGCTGCCCCAGGAGGAAGCCATTGCTTACGGTGTGACTGGGCCCTGCCTGCGGGGAAGCGGGGTGGAGTACGACGTGCGCAAGGCCATGCCCTATTCCAGCTACGGGGACTTCGAGTTTGACATCCCCACCCAGCCTGAGGGCGACGCCTACGCCCGTTACCTGGTGCGCATGGAGGAGATGCGCCAGAGCATTCGCATCATCGAACAGGCGTTGGAGAAACTCCCCGATGGGCCGGTGAAGTGCGCCGACCGCAAGATCGCGCTGCCGCCGCGGGAGGAGTTAGATACCAGCATGGAGGCTCTGATCCACCAGTTTAAGCTGGTGACCGAGGGCTTTAGCACCCCGCCGGGCGAGGTTTACGCGAGCTGCGAGAATCCCAAAGGCGAGTTGGGATTTTACATCGTCAGCGACGGCGGCCCCAAGCCCTATCGCTGCAAGATCCGAGGTCCATCTTTCTCCAACCTCAGTGCGGCCGGGATCATGGCCAAGGGGCAGATGCTCTCCGACATGGTCGCCATCATCAGCTCGATTGACATCACGTTGGGAGAGGTGGATAGGTAGTCCGACCAGGAAGGTAACTCGACTGTCAAGTTTGCGGAAATGGGGGAGCGGTGCTAAAATGGGCCCATGCCTTACGTCGTTGAAGTGGACCAGAGCATCAAGGTAGAGGACCCGGGCGATACTTTCCTGGCTTTCTCAAATGGTATCTCTTACGCGATCAAAGCCCCTTTCAGCGTCAAGCAAAAAGGGCTCCAGGCTCTACGAAATCAGGGGAAGCCCAAAAAACGGGCCAAGCTGTTGCTCTTTGCCGCCTGTGTCTTCCTGCTTCTCGAAGGCCATCTGGAGCAACTACAACGGGTGACAGTGGACAACGAATACGACGGTCGGCAGGCTGATATCAAGTCCTTTCTGCTGGAGTACATCAGGAGAAAGGACCCCTCCTTTGAGCCGGAGAGAATCGAAATCAGAGCGATTGGGAAGAGATCACCGGCTGATCAGTTGGCTGGGGCAGTGCGGCGAGGAAAAAGAGAGGCAGATAGAGTCATCACTGCAGGAGAATTGCTGGCTGTTGTAGGATGAAAAAAGATCGGGGGGTCCCTTTCATTGCGGAATCTGATGCCTAGCTACAACCCCGGACTGGTTACCGGCGGCGTCACTAGGCCACCCGATCTATCAAAGAATATAGCACATAAGTTAACATTTGTCAAGTCCTCCCCTCACCCAGCAACTCTTCAAATAAAAAAGGACCGGGGTTCCCTTGCGGGCTTAAAGCCAAGGAGCTTAGAGACATGAGTCTCTAGCGCGTTCGGCCACCCGATCCACAGATACTATACCATACATTGGGATTTTGTCAAACCCCAAAAACGATCAAGGGGCTCTTTATGCTTTCTGAGAAGGCTAAGAGAGAGATAAACGAACTGAAGGGCAAGTACCCCGACCCTAAGTCGGCACTGTTGCCCGCGCTAGAAATCGCCCAGCAGGAGAATGGCTGGTTGAGCGAGGAGGCCATGCAGGAGGTGGGCGAGGCGATGGATTTGCCGCCGACCGAGGTGGCTTCGGTGGCCAGCTTCTACACCATGCTCTACACGCAGCCGGTGGGCGAGCACGTCATCCAGGTTTGCACCAACATATCCTGTTCGCTGTTGGGTGCGGAGCACATCGTGGATTACATCAGCCGCAAGCTAGGTATTGAGGTAGGCGAGACCACCCCCAACGGCAAATTCACCCTGCTCACCGTCGAGTGCCTCGGCTCCTGTGGCACAGCCCCGATGATGCAGGTAGATGAGACGTATTACGAGAACCTGACTGAGGAGAAGATAGACCGGATTTTGGCAGAGTTAGGATAGGGCCAGGTTTATGAGAGATGAACGCAAACGCAGGGAGAACGAGATAAAATTCGGCGTCTGGGATGAACTGCCTGATGGTGGTCGTCGCTACTTCTATGAAGTCCAAGGGCGTTATGGTTGGACAGCGCGCTACGTCAAGGAGGTGGATGCCTCAGAGCGAACGATAAGGTTCTACCAAGAGATCTACGATGAGAAGGGCCAATTGGTGGAAATTTACGAGAAGTATCCAGTGGACAAGGGACACAGCAGAGTTTAGGGAGGAAAGCGATGAAGATTACTCGTCAAAAGGTTGCTCAGAAGCTCATTGACTACCTTCATCATCGTATTACATTGACAGAGTTGGTGGATTGGGCGGAGTCGGCGATGATGGAGGCCGATTTCGAGGAGCAGGACCTCGAAATCCTGCGGGACATCGTCAGCCGTGTGGGCCTGGCAGATGTGCGGGCATTTGGGATCACCTGGGAAGATTGCGAAGGTTTCCTGTCACGGCTGGGCTATCGAGTAAGCATAACGGTTTTAGAGACCCCAGTGATGGCATAGCTCACCGTCGAGTGCCTCGGCTTCTGCGGCATAGTGCCGATGATGCAGGTAGATGAGACGTATTACGAGAACCTTACTGAGGAGAAGACAGACTGGATTTTGGCGGAGTTGGTGTAGGGGTGTTGCAAGGTCCTCACGCCTGTGATAGAGTCGGTGTGTAGAAGGGGAGAAACAATGGACTGGAGAGAATACATTCACTCTGATGCGGAAGTGCTATTGGGCAAACCCGTGGTCAAGGGCACGCGGCTTTCCGTTGAGTTTCTTCTGGGCCTGTTTGCTGTCGGGTGGACCGAGAAACAAGTGTTGGACAATTATCCCACTCTCACTCCGCAAAGCCTACGGGCTGTGTTTGCGTTTGCGACAGAATGTATGCGCGAAGAAGCGCTGTTCGTCCTTACACCCGCTGGAGCCGCCTAATCGCCCACTTCCGCATGAGCCTCTCGAAAGGAGTAACTGAAATGCTCAACAACAAGTTTGCTTTTGTCGCGCTGCTCACCCTGCTGATAGCCTTGACCGTGGCGACTGGCTGCAGTCCGCAGCAGCAAGAAGTCAAGGCAACTATTGACGATAATGGCCGCGAGATGCAGCTCAAGAAGGGCCAAACCCTGGTCGTCACCCTGGAGGGCAATCCGACTACTGGCTATTCGTGGGAGGTGGCAGAACCTCTCGATGAGCAGGTCTTGCGGCAACTAGGCGAGCCGGAGTTCAAGGCGGAATCCGCTGCTCTCGGGGCCGGAGGGGTGCAGATCCTCCGCTTCGAGGCAGTGAACGCAGGTCAGACTACTCTCAAGCTGGCCTACCGTCGCTCTTGGGAGAAGGGCGTGGAACCGCTGAATACCTACTCCATCCAGGTCGTGGTGCGCTGAAAATAACTTCGTGAAACGTGAAAACGTGATCCGTGACAAGCATTCACGTTTCACGCTTCACGCATCACGGCCTGCAGCAACAAGTGGAAGTCACTCTATGGCCGAAAAGGTCCTCTTGCGCAACGTGGGCGTCCCCAACTCCCACGATATTAACGTCTACATTGAGCGGGGCGGGTATCAGGCTCTGGCCAAGGCGCTGAAGGAGTACAAACCTGAGGAGCTGGCGGAGTTGGTCAGAGCCTCGGGCCTAAGGGGCCGGGGCGGAGCCGGGTTCCCAGCCGGGGTGAAATGGAGCTTTCTACCTAAAGGGGTCTACCCCCGCTACCTAGTCTGCAACGCCGATGAAGGCGAGCCCGGCACGTTCAAAGACCGGGCGCTCATCGAACACGACCCCCACGGGCTCATCGAAGGCATCATTATCTCCTCCTACGCCTGCCAGGCGGAACAGGCTTTTATCTACATCCGCGGTGAGTACGCCTTCGGGGCCGAGCGGCTGGAACGAGCGGTAGACCAGGCCTATGAGAGGGGCTACCTGGGCCAGGATATTCTGGGCAGCGGCTATAACCTGGAGTTGGTCGTGCATCGCGGAGCGGGGGCCTATATCTGCGGGGAGGAGACCGCGCTGTTGACCTCGCTGGAGGGAGATCGGGGACATCCCAAGCTGAGACCGCCCTTCCCGGCCAGTGAGGGCCTCTATCGCCAGCCAACTGTCATCAATAACGTGGAGACCCTCTTCAACGTGCCCCTCATCGTCCAAAATGGGGCTGAGTGGTACAAAGGCTTCGGGACGGAGAGGAGCCCAGGGCCGAAGCTGTTCTGTGTCAGCGGCCACGTCAAAAAGCCTGGTGTCTATGAGCTGCCCCTGGGTACGCCCATGCGGACACTCATCTACGATTGCGCTGGCGGGCCGCTGGACGGCAGGCCCATCAAGGCGGTCA
Organism: uncultured Anaerolineae bacterium; assembly: GCA_964446635.1. Taxonomy (GTDB): domain Bacteria; phylum Chloroflexota; class Anaerolineae; order VGOG01; family VGOG01; genus CAYUPJ01. The sequence goes on along the minus strand of CAYUPJ010000255.1, from coordinate 778 downwards.
TCCCTGGCGGGATTTCCACGCCCATGCTCCCCGCCGAGGTGATAGACCGGGTCAACCTGGACTTCGAATCGCTGATCGAGGCGGGCTCGATGCTGGGCTCCGGGGCGGTGATCGTCATCGGCCAGGGGACCTGCATCGTCAGAGCGGTGGAGCGGATGATGGCCTTCTTCCGCCACGAGTCCTGTGGCCAGTGCCTCCCCTGCCGCGAAGGCACCGATTGGCTGTACAAGATCATGCATCGCATCGAGCACGGGGAAGGCCATGAGGAAGACTTGGACCTCTTGCTCGACATCTGCAATAACATGGATTATGCCCAGGGAAAGAGCTTCTGTCCCATGGCCGGCTCACCGCCGGGGCCAGTGCGCTCCAGCATCCAGCACTTCCGCGACGAATACCTGTATCACATTCACGAGAAACGCTGTATGGTCGGATGGTCCTTGGTCAAGTAGTCTCTCTGTCTCGGAGATCTGACTACCAGACCAAGGACCACCTGACCAAGTAGGATTCTAATACATGGAGTCAATGGTAACTCTAACCATAGACGGCCAAGAGGTAGCAGTCCCGGCGGGAACTTTGGTAGTAGAAGCAGCCGAGAGCATCGGCATCGAGATCCCCACCTTTTGCTATCACGAGAAGTTGACCCCTCTGGGGGGCTGCCGCTTGTGCCTGGTTGAGATCGAGAAGATGCGGGGTCTGCAGACGGCCTGCACGACGCCCGTACGGGAAGGGATGGTGGTGCACACCAACACCCCGGAGGTGATCAAGACCCGCAAGGGGA
>CAYUPJ010000254.1:0-5411 GCA_964446635.1 uncultured Anaerolineae bacterium | reverse complement strand
GCTGGACGAGGAAGAGGCCCAGCAGACCCTGGAGCTTCTGGCTGAACTGGAGGAGATAGCGGCGGAACAAGGCGAGCCCCTCACCTACACTCTTCAGTAGATTTGCTATGAAATACATAGACGAGTATCGAGACGAGACGGCAGCGAAACGATACGTCGAGGCCATCCGACGAACGGTCACCCGGCCCTGGACACTGATGGAGATCTGCGGCGGACAGACTCACACCATCCTCAAGTTCGGGCTGGATCGAATGCTGCCGGAGGAGGTGACCCTGGTTCACGGCCCCGGCTGCCCCGTCTGCGTGACCCCGGTGGAGCTTTTGGACAAGGCCATCGCCATCGCTTCTCGTCCTGGGCGGTGTCCTGAGCCTGTCGAAGGAGTGATCTTTTGCTCTTTCGGCGACATGCTGCGGGTGCCCGGCTCTCACAGGGACCTGTTGATGGTCAAGGCGGAGGGTGGGGACGTGCGGATGGTCTATTCTCCTCTGGATGCACTGAAACTGGCCCAGCAGAACCCGAATCGGGGGGTGGTCTTCTTCGCCGTGGGGTTCGAGACCACCGCTCCGGCCAATGCCATGGCCGTGTGGCAGGCCCGGCAGATGAGGCTACGGAACTTCTCCATTATTTCCGCCCACGTCCTGGTCCCTCCAGCCATCGAAGCCATCCTAAAGGTTCCCGGCAACGAAGTGCAGGGATTCCTGGCGCCTGGCCATGTCTGCACCGTGATGGGATACTGGGAGTACGAGCCCATCGCCGGGCGGCACGGGGTGCCCATCGTCGTCACCGGCTTCGAGCCGCTGGACATCCTCCAGGGCCTCTACATGGCGCTGAAAGCCCTTGAAGAAGGACGGCTTGGGGTGGAGAATCAGTACACTCGTTCCGTGCGGCGGGAGGGAAACGTCCAGGCTCAACATCTCATCCAACAGGTCTTTGAGGTGACCGACCGGGCCTGGCGGGGGATCGGGGTGATTCCACGCAGTGGGTTGCGGCTGCGGGATGAATATGCTGACTTCGACGCCGAGCGGCGGTTCGATGTGGCGGGGATGGTGGTGGAGGAATCGCCGGAGTGCATCGCCGGACTTATCCTACAAGGGCGGAAGAAGCCCACGGAATGTTCTGCCTTCGCCACCCGCTGCACCCCGGAGCACCCCCTGGGCGCTCCGATGGTTTCCAGCGAGGGGACTTGTGCGGCATATTACCGATACACGTGAAACGTGAAGACGTGATGCGTGAAACGTGATGCGTGAAACGTGAGGGGAGGAAGGTCATGAACTACGAGGAATGGGAGAAGTCAGTCCCGCCGGAAATCACAGGTGACTCGGACAAGCCAGGATCAAGGGTCAATCGGGAGACATTGGACACCTTGCTGCAAAACGTCCCTCTCCTCTAATCACGTTTCACTTTTCACGCTTCACGTTTCACTTTCTACGGAGATCGCTGATATGACGGAGAAGCAACTCACTTTCCAATGCCCCATCCCCATCCAAGACTACCCCACTGTGCTCCTGGCCCACGGGGGAGGGGGGCGGCTGACTCAGATGCTCATCGAGCGGATGTTCCGGCCTGCCTTTCGCAACCCGGCCCTGGAAACTCTCCATGACGGCGCGGTGCTGGAAGTAGAAGGCGTTCGCCTGGCCTTCACCACCGACTCCTTCGTCGTCAGCCCCCTCTTTTTCCCCGGCGGCGACATCGGCGAGCTGGCGGTCAATGGCACGGTCAACGACCTGGCCATGTGTGGCGCCCGTCCTCTGTACCTGTCCCTGGGCCTCATCCTGGAGGAGGGCTTCCCGATGGAGGACTTGTGGCGGGTGGTGCGTTCCGTTCAAATTGCCGCAGAGGAAGCGGGGGTGAGCGTGGTGACGGGAGACACGAAGGTAGTGGATCGGGGGAAAGGGGATGGCGTTTTCATCAATACCACGGGGCTGGGCCTTATCCCCCCTGGCATCCACATCTCCCCCCAGCGGGCCAGACCTGGCGACGTAGTGCTGATCAGTGGGGCCATCGCCGTCCACGGCATCGCCATCCTTTCGGTGCGGGAGGGCCTGGAGTTTGAGACCACCCTGGAGAGCGACACCGCGCCCCTCAACGGGCTGGTGGAGACGCTGCTTCAGGCCGCCGGGCCACAGGTGCACGTGCTGCGGGACCCCACCCGGGGTGGGCTGAGCAGCGCTCTCAACGAGATCGCCTCCAGTGCCGGCGTGGGGATCCTACTGGAAGAGGCCCGCATCCCCATCTGGGATGAGGTGAAGGGGGCGTGCGAGATCCTGGGGCTGGACCCCCTGTACGTGGCCAACGAAGGGAAGTGTCTGGCCATCGTGGCTCCGGAGGTGGCAAAGGCAGCCTTGGAGGCCCTGCAGTCCCATCCTCTGGGCAAGGAGGCGGCCATCATTGGACAGGTGGTGGAGGAGCATCCCGGCAGTGTGACTCTGCGTAGCCGCGTGGGGGGCAAGCGGGTGGTGGACATGCTCAGCGGCGAGCAACTGCCGCGAATCTGCTGACGACTATTTGACATGTATTGAGAATCCTTTATAATATTGGCGCGTTTCCTGTACGGGGTATTGCCTGACGCGAAATTGACAAGGATTGCAGTTCGTGTGGTCTACATAACTTGAATGAGGAGGATAAGAAGGGCGATGAAACTTAGTCGTAGAGATTTTCTAAAGCTCTCTGGGGTGACCACAGGGACTCTCCTTTTACCAACGGGAGTCGCATTGGCAGCGGGGAAGAGTGTTTTTCCTCTTCATAAAAAGATCAGCGAAAACTACAGCATTTGCCCCTACTGCTCTGTAGGCTGTGGCCTGATCCTGGCTACAGATGACAAGGGCCACGTGGTCAACGTCGAGGGCGACCCGGAGAACCCCCACAACCGCGGGGCACTGGACCCGAAGTCGGTAGCGGTGCGACAACTGGCCAACAGCCCCCTGCGCTTGCACAAGGTGCTCTACCGCGCCCCCGGCAGTGCCAGATGGGAGGAGAAAGAGTGGAACTGGGCCCTGATCGAGATCGCCAAGCGCATGAAGGCCACCCGGGACGCCACGTTCATTGAGAAAGATGCCAACGGTGTCACTGTTAACCGCACTGAGGGCATTGCCTTCCTGGGCGGGGCGGCTAACAACAGCGAGGATTGCTACCTGGCAACCAAGCTGGTCCGCGCTCTGGGCATCGTCTACATCGAACACCAGGCCCGTATATGACACTCCCCGACGGTGGCCGGTCTCGGCCCCACATACGGTCGGGGAGTCATGACCAATCACTGGATTGACCTCAAAAACTCCACTCCGGGATGGTTCAATTACGGCCTGAAATAGGTTGACACTTTTGCACCTTGAAAAATTAAGCCGGTTGAGCAGACAGGTTGGGGCGGCATAGCTGGCCCAACGCCCCTGCCAAGGAAGGTGCACCCACCACGCCGGCCAGTTTCGAGGGACTGCTGCCCGCGCGCTTGCCACGTTGGAACTCGTGGTGATTCCAGAAGAATTGCAGCAAAGGCAGCAACCATTTGGGCATACCCCGGTGAATCTGCAAGTGGGGGCGCAGCCAACTGTGCAGGGACTCTGCCAGACTGGAGGCACGGTGGAACAGGTTAAGCGCCTCCCAAAAGGCGGATACGACTGGCTGGAGCGTGGCTGGGAAATCGGTGGCAATGTTCAGGTTCAGGGCTTGGCGATGCTGCCAGGTCCAGACGATGAAGGCTTCTGTGGTCTCGTCCAGACCCCGGCGTACCGCAGCCAGTTGTTGCTCGAGCCACTCTAGGGGTGCGATCAGCGCTGGTATCTTTTCCTGAAGAGCGTCGGCGAAGGCGGTGATCTCTGGATGGTTGAGCGCCTTGAGCAGTTCCACGCCCGTCTCGATGGTGGCTCTCACTTCACTCACGGTGGCGAGGTGCCCCGCTGGCGTGATGGGCTCTAAGGCCTGGCGGATTTCACCGCTCAGCCAGACCCACAGGTCATAGGTGGCAATAGCCCGAGCTTCTTCGCTCTCCGCCTGAGGCAAGGGCACCTTGATCTTGCGGCGCGGGCCGCGCCGGCGCTCGACGCCCTGGGCCTCCCGCTCAGCCCGCCGGGCCTGTTCTGCCGTCTCGATCGCCCGGTAGGCTGCCCGTTCCAACCGTTGCGTGAGGCGATGGCCGTCCTGCAAGAGGTGAAACAGGTCAGGACGCAATGGGATGGCCAACTTCGCCTCGCGCACGCCTGCCAGGAGTCCTGTGCCGCCGTCACTGGCCAAGTCTTGGAATCGGACGCCGCGCGCCACCAAGTCCAGGAAGGTGACGCCCCAGGTTGTGCCATCGCGGGACTCGGCGGGGGTCAGATTCACCACCAGGAACGAACGGCCGTCTACCGCGGTGAGACAGGGTTGCCGGCCCTGGAAAATCTCGTCGGCCTCGCCCAGTATCGGGAGCGGTATGGTGATGCGCAGGTTGTAGGCCGTAGCCCGTTCGCCAGCCACGGTGAGGGTTTGGCTGATGTAGCCCACCGAGCGCCTGACGTTCAGAATCAGTTCCAGCCCCTGTTGGATCCCGCGCACAGTGCCGGTCAACATGGGCGAGACGGCAATGGCCCGGTCTATCAGGCTCTTGTCTACCGTCAGGGTGGTGGTCTGGGCAGGTCGGCCCGCGTCCTGGGGACATAGCGCCTCAACCAGGACTTGCCATGCACGGTCTCGTATCTCGTACAATATCGTGCGCGAAACACCGTGCTGGCGAGCCAGTTCCGTCACCCGCCCCCATTGGCGTTGGGGCCGGGGAGTGAGCATCTCCATCGCCGTAGCGATGCGCTGCTCCAAATCGAAATCGGGGACACGATACTGGGCCATAGCAGCCTCCTGTCAAGATGTTTGGTTGTGACATCTCTATTATCCCCGAATGGGCAGCTTTGGGCAAGTCTATGAGATTGATTGTTAAAGTGCCAACCTATTCGTGAACCATCCCCGAAGATTCTTGTTGTAGATGACGATCCTGACTTCGTGGACATCACCAGGATGATCCTGGAGAAGCACGACTACGATGTTATGACGGCGGCTAGTGGCGCCGAAGCCCTGGCAGCCATGCGCCGAGAGAAGCCGGACCTGCTGTTGCTGGATGTCATGATGTCTACTACCCTGGAGGGGGTAGACATCAGCAAGGAGATGGAAGCCGATCCCAATCTGAGTGACGTGCCCATTGTCATGATTTCTTCCATCACGACCAGCGAATACGCCAGCGAGTTCCCCGACGACGAGCGTATTCCTATTGCTGCCTGGATCTCCAAGCCGATCCAGCCAGAAGTGCTTCTGAGAACCGTCGAGCGGTTTGTAGGCTAGCAGCCAGAAACCCGTTTTCTCGCGCCAATTGCCGTCCGCGTTGAGTTGAAATAGGCTGCTGGACATTGGCGAAAATCGCCTTAACAACATAAAAATTGGTCGTCTGCCGACCC
>CAYUPJ010000253.1:0-5425 GCA_964446635.1 uncultured Anaerolineae bacterium | reverse complement strand
GGCGTTGCTCTGTAGCACGGCGAATTCATCGCCGTGCGCATGGGCCATTACGATAGGCCATCACGGTGAACCAAGTTTCTGAGTAGGCACGGTTTTTGTGCCGAAGCAATCTCCAATTCGCGGGGTGGGGATTACTTCGCCTTCGGCTCGCAATGACAGGCAAGTTTCTGAGTAGCGAAGCGAAGCAATCTCCTGCCACCAAGTTGGGGATTGCTTCGTCGCTCCGCTCCTCGCAAAGACGGCGGAATCAGACCTTCCCTTTGAGCACGAAGCGCCAATGCAAATACGCTCGTGCTTCCCTGACCAGGCCGCGCGCCCCCATGTAACGCAGGCATCGCCAGGCCTTGACCATTAAGGGCGCCCTGGTATCCCATGGACGACGCTGGTGCCTAACCGGGCTGCGGTCTATTAAGCCCAGCCAGGCACACAGCCGATAGGCCCTCGTTCTCTGGATCATGGCCAGCTCGGCCCTCACCTGGCGCAAATCCCACTGGAGGCTTTGCACACGATTCATCAGAGCCTGGGTTTCCGAAGATGTCTCTTCCACCACGTCTCTCTGGCCCGATTCGTCTCCCTGCCCGCTCAGGTAGAAAGTGCGAAAAGCTAAATCTCCCTGGATGGGCCGATGATCGGCGTAGGCGGTGCTGTCGGCGTAGACATCCGATGTGCTCATCCACACCGAGACAGCACTGCCAAAGCGGGCTTCGGGCGCTTCCAGGTAGAAGTAGAATCGCCGGTTTTGGGAGTCTAGGATGGGAGGTAAGCTGAAGGTCTGCCAGGCCTCTTCCATGATGTCACCCACGTCCACCGAAGCCGTGGCCAGGTCCACAGACGAAGTAGGGTCATGGCGCAGGTGGAGGATGAGCTCACCGCTGTTTTCTCGCTTGTGCGTAGCCATAATCAAGTCAATGCGACACAAGTTCTTGTGCTGCGATAGAAAGCTTTGCCCCACCCGCCTTTCGCCATAAATCTCCCCCCAGGCGCGGTCATAGGTGTTCTGCAGTACATCTAAGCCTTTTTTGACCACCAGGCTTCTCTTACCCTGATTCAATCTCGAATATCCGATCGCCACGTTGCAGGCCTCGGTCGTGGAAGCGACCTTCCGCAGCAGGATCTCCTCGAACTGCCGCATGGATTTCTCCCAGGAGAGGTCTTGCACGTCTTGGTAGGCATTGGTCACGATCCGCTGGCGCAACTGCTCGTCTTCCAACAGGGCCAACATCCCCTGGGCCAGAGAACGCGGCTCCGCAGGGGTCACGACGGCATTAACCCCATCCCGTAGGAACAATCGCCCCGATTCCGTATCAACGGCCACCACCGGACAGCGACAAGCCATCATCTCGAAGGGCACAAAGGAGCAGTTGGTGTAGGACAGCACCAGGCCCATCGCAGCGCCCGAATACAACGCGGCTAGTTCCTCTTCGGAGATGATGCCCAGGTTCAGGTAGGGGAAGGGAATGGGGTATTCTTTGAGATGCTGAGCCCCGAACATCACGATCTCCACGTCGGGCGCGCTGCGGTAGACCAGGCTTAAAGCTTCAACGCTCAGGTTGAAGCCCCGCCGTGGAGTGCTGGGACGGGCGTAAAAAACAATGCGTGGCCTCTCATGATTCCGTGCCAAGCGAGGGTAGTAAATCTCCCTGTCCAGCCCAAAATCAATGTAGTCGGCGTCCGCGCCGTAGCGTTCTCGCAGCAGCTCTGTTAGCCACTGGCCGAGGGTGATGTGCGACAGGCCCAACTGGTACGTGCTCTCGGCCTGGGCATACTCCTCGCCCATGGGGTAAAAATAGGGCTCGAAATCCTGGACATAGTAGAATTTCTTGCGGCTGCCCTTGTCGTCACTGACTGCCTTGGCCGTAGGCCAGGCGGTGGCCACGATGGCATCGGAGCGCGCGAATTCGTGACCCTTGACGATGCGTGCCCCTGTTTCGAAAAAGTGTTGGGTGATGAATCCCTCGATCTCCCTCTCGCTCTTGCCCACCAGAAGATTGTCAGGCTCGACGTAGGCCCGCACCTCGTGGCCCGACTGGACCAGGTGCCTGATCATGCGAAAAACGCTGGTGTATCCCCCTGAACCTATGATGGGCTCCAGCAAGGCCCAGTTCACGGTAAGACAATCGCTCTTGGTGGGTGTGGTCACCCTCGGCGATCCCAGAAGAAAGTCCTGCACGATAGCATCCAGGGTCTGGATCAATTCTTGGCCTCGCACTTGCGGATGATAGTTCTGGTAAACGTGCTCCCGCGCCCGCTCGCCGATGGCTTGCCGGTACGACGCATCGCTGATCAGTGCTTCTAAGCCGGCAATCCATTCGGCGGTGCTCCCGGCCAAAAGCCCGTTGACCCCATGCTCGATAGCATAAATGAAAACATCAATGCGGCTGGCGACGGTAGGCACGCCGACGATGGCTGCTTCGAAGTACTTCAGTTCGCTCTTGGCACGGCAATAGGGATTGTCCATCTCCAAGGGAGCCAGACTGATGTCAAAGGTGCTGAGCACGTGGGGCAATTCCCGCCAGGGGACGAAGGGGATTCGTCTGATCCGATCCTGCAAAGGCTCGAATTCGGGTGGCATGTCCAGGTACCCGACGACACACAACTCGAGGTCTGGATACCGCTCCATGACGTGTACCAGAGCCTCGGCTACCTCCTGGAAATCCTTGTTATGGGTGTACGTCCCACTGGCATAGCCGATAGTGAGCCCATCCTTTTGCTCTGGTCGCTGCCGACAGGCTTCTTCGGAGATCCTGATCAACTCCAGGCTCAGGCTGTTGCGATTGACGTAAGCTCTCTTCCCAAGCTGGCGTACCATTTCAGCGAGGAAATCCGTTGGGGTTAAAACACAGTCGCATAGCTCCAGAATTCTCCTGTAACGACGAACGCCCTCGTGGTACAACTCTATTTCATCTGGCGGCAATACAGACAACCCATCCACCCACGAAGTCAGCCGTGGCTCGAAAATCAGGTCGTCCGTGTCGAAGAGAACCACACCACCGGCCTGGTGGGCTCGATGGATCACGGCCTCGATCAAATCAGTGTGAGGAACACGATGCATGATCACCACCCGATAATCCGCCACGTCCTCTAGCAACTGGGAGTTGCTGAAATGCTTCACCGTGCACTCAACGTCGTTCAGCATCAACTGCTCCTGCTGGTGAAAGCAGCGGTATCGTTGCGTGTCGCCCTCGGTCCCGCTGACAATCAGGATGGCGTAATTGCCCTGTGAGAATCCCGGCCTCATCTCCTCAGATCGCCTCCTCGACCCCTTATCAGATTAACCCATCGAGTCCACCACTTCGGCTGCTGCTCCAGATGCGCACCCCGCTCCTGCAGCTCCCGGCGGAGCGCTATCAACTCTGCCACCATTCGTTCATCCGGGGTTGGGGCAAGGTAATAAGTGCGGAAGGCCAGCGAACCATCACCAAGCCGTCCGTCCTCGTAGAACCCTGCAAACTCGGATGCTGAGTAACGGTATGCCGTTAGCGCATTGCCAGGGGTGGCGTTGGCCGATTCGAGGGAAAAGAAATAGGTACGCCCCTTGGAATCCAATAGAGGCGGAAAGCGAAGGGTGTGCCATTTGTTGTCTTGGACACTGGCGCCTCTCACGGTCATCGCGGCGATCTCCTCGCCGGTGGGAAACCCGGTTTGCAGGCGAAAAGTCAAGTCACAGATGTTGGTACGGTAGTAAGTGGCCAGGAGCACGTCTATGCGGCAGAGGTTAGGCTGGTGGGAAACGAAGGCCTGGCCGAAGGTTTTCCCTGGCAGGATCTCTCCCACCGTGCCATCGAAGAAATCTTGGTTGATGTCCATAAGCTCCGGCTTTGGGCTTTGATCCTCCAGAGCGATCAACTGAAGCAGAAACTGGGCCAGTCCGGCCTTGCCTACTGCCTCCCACGGGGAAGACTCTGCTTGGCCGAACCGTTGAGCGACCCGGGTCAAAACCTCTTCTTGGCCCTGCAAGGAGATAACGAAGATGTAGCGGTAGGCGGGGGCCCTCTGATCGCTGGCGAAGAAATGCCGGTTATAGAGGCGATCAATATTGGCGTGCAACGTGGTGGAGTCGGGCAAGGAGAGCACGTAATCTTTGATGATCATCATCAGTAACCAATTGTAGAGATAGCCACTGGGGAACTCCACGTATGGCAAGCCCCGGCTGTCCAGGTGTTCGCGGATAGCCCGTAGATCGGGGAGGCCATAGAGTCGGTGTTCAAAGAGCTGAGGCTGCGCCACCCCCAGCCGCAGGTGAAAGTCATAAAAAATCTGCTCCGCCAGACGAGTATCCTCGTTGTCGAAAGGAGCAGCCAATACCACGTATTGTCGAGCAACCCGCAATAGCTCATCGAGAAACGCCGGCCGTCTTTCTGGGCGCACATGCTCCAGGGTATCACAGCTCACCACCACATCGAACGAAGCGTCCGGAAGAGGAAATGGCCCGTCCGCGTCCACCCTCAGGTAGTTTGGCGCGTCATAATCCTGCACGTCCAGAACCATGATCTCATCGTTGGGAAGGAAATGGGCCATCGGGAAAAAGAGCTGGCCATCGCGCGTGTTGGAAACCCCTCCCACATCGAGCACCTTCAGCGCCTGAACCTGCTGCTGGCCTTTGATCAGCCCGACGATTTCCTGCACGGCCTTATATCGCTGGTATTGATCAAAGGGTAAGTCAAGTACATCTTTAACCATTTCGCTCCTAATTACATGGGGCATCAAGCCCTCTTGGCTATGATTGCTACCACTGCGCACCTGGAGGGAAATGCTCTAACCAAAGCCCGATCCAACCCCCCAACCCACTTTCGAATGAGAAACCGATTTATCTCTTCGATTCTCGCCTTCTGGTAGCGCTGAGACGTACGGTCCGGATCTTTGCTGAGCGCCCACCGTAGATGAAAGTAGATGGAATCTATCACTGGGCCAAGCCAAGCAAAGCTTTGAACGTCTATTATTACCCATCCCGCGTCTTTAAGCAACTGATGTACATCTCCTGGTGAGAATCGGTGGAGGTGCATGTAGCCAGACCATCCTATTTTTCCAAATAAGCGATTCACGTATTCCAAGAGCGAAAACCCATTGGGAAATTCCAACTCCAGTAAACCATCCTTCTTCATAACCCTGTGAACTTCTTGAAGCAACAGTTTGGGCTGGTGGACGTGCTCAAGGATATGGGAACACAAAGCTGTATCAAAGGTCTCCTTCTTAAAAGGTAGATATTGCACATCTCCCAAAACAAAACCAAATCCAGGCCATTTTTCTTTTGCGCGTCGTAGTTCTGCCTCTGCTATGTCTATACCCACACAATACTCTACCTGGCCCATGAGCCTCGCCCCCTCGCCACAACCCACATCCAGGTGCATCGTTTTCCTTTCCAATATCCAATCGTAACTACCCAGCGAAGCTTCGCCTCAAACCGACAAGTTGACAAGCGAAGCGT
>CAYUPJ010000252.1:0-5448 GCA_964446635.1 uncultured Anaerolineae bacterium | reverse complement strand
CCATCGACCTCCACTCCAAGGTAGGCGATGCTCAACGGGCCATGCTCCTGAAACTCCACAGTCAGTTCGTCACCCCAGTTGTTGGCACGATTCTCTTCGCTCTCCCAAGGCCCACAGGCCCAGTCGGGATTGACCTGGGGGCGCAGGATCACGCGACCGGTGAGCCATTCCTCTGGCAGCAGGAAGTTGAGCGTGAAGTCTGCACTCTGTCGCTTGGCATCCAGCGTGCCGGCGGCCGCTCCAACACGCCAGCCGATGGGGCCGTTGGAAGGCCAGATGGTGGTACCGGGCTCGGCGTCCCCTTCCCGCCGGACGCAGAGGCGAGCTGTCACCCCGGAGATGGCCTCGAGGAACGGCACACCGCTAACGTCGACGTAGAGACGTACAATCGTCGGGCGATTGGCGACCAGAGGCACACTATTGTCCTCACAGTCCATGTCTCCCATAGAGTCGTCGAAGCACTGGATGCCCTGGGTGACCTCCATACCTAGCACCGTAAGATCCAGATCAGGAAAAGGTGGCGGCCACGGCTGACCGCAGCCATCATCCGGGTATCCTATGTCGGCATCCAGCAGCGTATCCAGCGGCCGGATGGGCATGGACCCGCACCAGATCGTCGTCTTCAGCCGGTGCGTTCCCGGCAGCGTGTCGTACGGGATGCGGAAGTCCAGATCGAAGGAGCCATCGGTGCTTATGGGCATGCGATCCAGAAACCGCTGCGGTGTCTCCTCGTTCCAGTACACCCAGGCCTCGCAGGGGGCTTGACCGACGACCGGCTCGAATCCTTGCCCATGCAGGCGAATCGGCGCACCCGGCACACCCATACCAGGAAAAGCCTGTAATTGCGGCTCGCCTAGAGTGACCCGCAACGTGTAGGGACGGGTCAGGCTGTAGGCCGTTCCCTTGGGAGCGACGCGGAGATAGTAATCGCCGCTCGTCGCTGCCGTGTGGCGGATCTCTTCCGACCTGAAGCCCTTATTGCTGGAATGGTCCAGCCATTTACCTCCCGGCCCGTACAGGCTGAGCTGATAGTCCGCCGGCAGGTCGTAGAGCTGGACACGCAACCGGGTCCCGGCTGTTAGCGGCAGCTTGAAGAAGTCGTGATCCCCCGGCGGGCAGATCAGGCCATGGTACTCAACATCAGGTTGGATCTGAAAGGCATCCGACACCCTGTCGTTGGGCTCATAAGGATCAGCGTTACAGGCCGCCGTAGATGTCGGCGTCCGGGTCACGGTCGGCGTAGTTGTCGCTGTGGAGGTAGATGTCGCGGTCGGCGTGGGCGTCGGAGTGTGAGTGAACGTCGCCGTCAGTGTTTGGGATGGGGTAGCGGTAGGCGTCGGGCTGGCTGTCGGCGTGGCGGTGGCCGTGGGGGTGGGAGTAGGCGTGAGCGTCGCCGTCGGTGTGCGGGTCGGGGTCGCTGTCGGCGTCATGGTGGCGGTGGCCGTGTTCGTGGGCGTGTGGGTGGGTGTGGGTGTAGGCGTCGGGGTGGCGGTGTGGGTCGGTGTGGGCGTACGGGTCGGCGTGCGGGTAGGGGTGAGTGTCGCCGTCCGCGTGGGGGTGGCGGTGGCCGTGCTGTAGGTGACCTCCAGTTTCGGCCCGTAGCCAGCGTTGAGGGAATCGTAGACCCGCTCCCAAGTGCCTGTGCTCTCTTCCGTGATGATGAACCCGTGGTTGGAGGCGCCGTCCTCTACCCAACGGCGGACGATGTCGGTGACGCTGTAGCTGCGCCAGGCGGCACCGGTGCCGACGTCGAACTGGAGGATGGGGGCGAGGATGCCTACGTTGCTGTTCCAGTTGACCGTGTCGTAGGACCAGGCTTTGTTGGCCCGGCCGATGTTGATGGTGCGCGTGCCGGCGCCGATATAGCTGGCGTTGCGGTGGAGTTCGAGGGTGGCGGAGGAGATGAGGGCGTTGGCCGGGATGGAGTCAAGGTCGAACTGGATCAGGATGTGCTCGCTGCAATCGAACTCCGACAGGCCATTGCCTACGCGCAGGGTATCGGCGCTGCCGTAGTTAGTGGTGGGGTCACACTGGTAGACGTAAGTATCCCCGGTGGCGTAGAGGGTGACCGCCGTGGCGGAGTATTCGGGTGCGGTGAGCGCCGGCTGGAGCGGTGCCAGCCAGCCCGCGCTCATCCCTAGCACCAGTAGCACACTCCCGATCAAGGCGCATTGCACCAGCCCTTTCATCATCCCCTCCTATCGCTGTCTGTCTCCTAGTGCCTGACCACTACCGCCGCACTAGCGGCAAATAGACCCGGCTGCGCAACGGGGCCACCGGCGCCGAGAACTCGGACGTGTTGCCGGCGTCGTCGGTGGCAGTGGCCATGACGTTGGGGCCGGTCAGCCCGGCCAGCTTGCTGAAAGCAAAATTGCCGGCGCCATCGGCGGTGGTGAAGCCCTCGTAGACCGCACCTTCGTCCTCAGGGTCGGAAAAGACCTCGATGACGCAGTTGGGGCAAGCGGTGCCAGAGACCTGGGTGGGGCTGGCGGCGGTGATTGCCGGTGCTGCCAACTCATCGTTACCCCCATCGCTCAATAGAATACCAAGACTGCCGTTGGACGTGATGGCATTTCGGGTGATTGTGTTACCTGTTGTCCCACTCTGGGATACCCAGATTCCACTTGAGTTGTAAGCGATGCGGTTGGCCGGCCCGATGACGTTACCCCGGGATCCACCCTGGATGCTGACGCCGGACCAGCCATCTCCCAGGGCCCCGGTCCCGGCAGCATCTGTGCCGATGTAATTGCCGATGACCTGATTGCTGTCAGCCCTGTAGATGGTGATGCCCCAGTCTCGGTTGCCTGAGATCAGGTTGCGGTCGTCGGGGGCTTCCCCGCCGATCAAGTTATCGTGCGGGCCGCTGTCCAGGCTGACTCCTGTCCGATTTCCCAGGCTGGTCTGACCCCGGGCATCGGTCCCGATGTAATTGCCAACAACCCGGTTGCCGCTCACTTCGCGAAAAGCGATGCGAACCCCATCCTGGGCGAAACGGTTGATGACCAACCCGCGCACCAGGTTGTTGCTCGAACGGATGTCGATGCCGTACCCATCCTCGCTGGCCAGTTGGCCATCCAACTCAATCTCCGGACCCAGCGGGTTGGTGTCGCCCCGGTTGGCCGTCTGGGTCGTGCCATCAATCGTCGTGCCGTCGTCGGTCAAGTCTGGCAACTCGCTGGTCGGGCGGATGGTCCACCAGCCGTCGGGGTTGTAGCCGGGGTCGGACGGCGGGATGTTGAAGGCGACGGTATCGGGGCCGGGGTTGGCGTTAGCCGCCTGTATGGCCTCGCGCAGGGAACAGTGGATGGCGTCACAGGTGCCGTCATCCGTGTCATCCGTCGTGTTAACCATCAGTACCAGCGCACCAGCGGTCATTGGGGCGTTGTTCTGCCAGAAGCCAGCCCTCAACGCGTAGCTCCCACCTGCCAATGCGGCGACTTCAGGCTGCCCGATGCCGGCGGGCAGGGTGTAACGGCCGCCAGCCGACGTGCCTCCACTGGCGATCACGCGCCAGCCGAGATCGAAGCCGGCCAGCGAGGCGGGCAACGCACCTGCGGTAAGAGGCAACCCAGCCAGCAGACCGGTTATCAGTATGAGCAAGTATCGTCGGTTCATGGGTACCTTGCCTGGCTCATTGCGCGGCCGGACTGATCGCTGGACTGAACCAGGGACAGTACGTGGTGGTCCATAACGCTCCAGTTACTCAGCCACGGCTCGCTGGTCGTAAAGGTGTAGCTGGGTGAGGTGCCGGATGAAGATCACCCCCACTCCGCCGATGCCCAGCACCGCCGCTTCCGGCGAAGCGTAGCCGACGCTCCTCATCAGCCAGAAGACGGGCACCATCAGCACGGTCATGAGCATCACCGCCCGCGGGCTGTTGCGCAGTAGGAGGTAGCCAAGCCCCCACAGAGCCACGGCGATGGGCAACACCAGCGGCTGCTGCCAGAGGAACAGTCCCCCCAACGTGCTCAGCCCCATCCCTCCGGCAAATCCGGCGTAGGCCGACCAGCAGTGACCGGCCACGGCGCCCATCCCTGCTGCCGGCAGCGCCCACGGAGTCCCCGTCAACCTCACCGCCAGCCAGGCGGCCAGCACTCCCTTGCTCACGTCCACCAGCATGGTGCCCACACCCCAGGCGAGGCCAGCCAGGCGATAGACGTTGAGCCCGCCGGTGTGACCACTGCCGCTGGAGCGCAGGTCGGGCTTCCGCAGCAGCCGGGTCACCAGCACGCCGGTGGGGAAAGAGCCGACGACGTAGCCTAGCGCAGCAGCGATGAGTAGGCGACCTATCAGCATCTCCCCTCCTCAACACACTACTCGTAGACGGCGCGGCAGCACGCTTACCTCCAGCCGATGGGCGTCGGTGCGCATGATCTCCCCATCCACGTGCACCGGCAAACCCTGCTCCGAGGCGACGACGATGTGCGCCGTGCGATCCACCGTCACCGTCGGCTGCGTGGCGTGGGTGCCGCGGATGAAGTAGGGTAGCAGGCGAAAGATGCCCAGGCGGCTCACCTGACGGGCCAGGGTCACGTCCAGCAGGCCGTCGTCCTGCACCGACTGCGGGGCGATCATGAACATGCCTCCCGTGCGGCGGCCGTTGGCCACGGAGACCATCAGCAGCGGCAACTCCTTCTCCTGTTCATCGTAACGCACCGTCACCATAGGCGCTTTGTAGTACAGAAAGATGGTTTTCAGTACCGCCACCAGGAAGACCAGAGACCCGCGCAGGTAGCGCAGCTTGTAGCTTTCCACCGTGGTCGCAGCGTCGAAGCCGGCGCCGAAGTTGTTGCAGAAGTAGCGTACGTTCCCCAGCTCATCTTCCACCCGGCCGACATCCACCACCCGCGTCTTCCCAGCAGCCAGCACGCGGCAGGCGGCAGCCACGTCGCCGGTGGGCACGCTCATGCACCAGGCGAAGTCGTTGCCCGTGCCAATGGGAATGAGGCCCAGGGCCCCAGCGGGCTCTCCAGCCTCCCAGGCCGGTGTGCCCAGGCTGGCTTCGATGATGCCGTTGAGCACCTCATTGACCGAGCCATCGCCGCCCACGGCAGCGATAATCTCCCATCCTTCCCGCACCGCCTGCGCGGCCTGGGCCATGGCCGAGCGTTGCTCTGTCGTCTCGACGATCTCGAAAGTTGCCTTCGCTTCCGTCAGCGTATGGCGGATGACCTCCGCCGTCCGCTGGCCAGCTCCCCGCCCTGAGACGGGGTTGAGAATCACTTTGATGGTGGGCATTTTTCACTCACTTTCCACCTTCCGCTGCAACTCATACAGCCTGTTGAGCGCTTCCAGCGGCGTCATGGACTCCATATCCAGTTTCTTCAGTTCCTCGATGATAGGACTGGCCTCGGGGAAGAGGGCGAGTTGACGGATTTCGGCGATGCGCCGCGGTCTTAGCGGTGCTCTTTGAGAATCGCGCTCCAGTTCTTTCAGTATCTCCTGGGC
>CAYUPJ010000251.1:0-5542 GCA_964446635.1 uncultured Anaerolineae bacterium | reverse complement strand
GCAAAAACGGCCACAAGGGCCTATACTACGGCAATTCTGCAACGCTCTAACCAGGAGGCATCGGATGAGCAACGGATAAACGAATATAAGCAAGGAGGCTAACATGCAATCCCAAAAACTCTTCGCCGCAACGGTTCGTTCTCTGATCTTCCTGACCATCCTGCTGGCGCTCTCCCTCCCCTGCGTGCGGGGGAGGGCCGGGGTGGGGGTTGCCGCCGCACCCCTGGCAGCCCTCAGCGGCACGGTGACGGTGTGCGCCAGCGGCTGCGACTACACCTCGCTGACCCTGGCCGGCGGGCTGTTTGCGGCCATCAACGCCGAGGGGTTGAGCGGCGACCTCGTCGCCGAAATCCGCGGCGACCTGACCGCGGAAACCGGCGCCAACCGCCTGAACCAGTGGACAGACGACGGCGGCCCGTGGATGCTGACCATCCAGCCGGCCGGCGGCGTGACGCGCACCGTCTACAGCAACGCCAACGCGGCCCTGATCTACCTGAACGGCGCCGACCGGGTGACCATTGACGGGCTGAACAGCGGCGGGAACGCCCTGGTCATTCGCCGTACGGGCATCGGCCAGGCTACGATCCGTTTGGTGAACGGCGCCTCCAATAATACGGTGCGCAATTGCACGGTGGAAGGCTTTGTGCCCTATCGCAGCTCTACGCCCGATGGCGTGATCCGACTCGGGGGGGGCAGAATAACACGATCGCCAACAACATCATCCAGGGTGTCAGCGACCCACCTGGGCAGGCGGGCATTCTGATCCTCGGGTATGACAGCGGCAACACGATCTCGAACAACATACTCAGGCGGTTTGGGTCGTGGCGTGGCCCCGTTAACATCGACGGCATCCACATCAGGAGCGGCGAAAACTGGACGATCAGCGGCAACACCATCTTCTCGGACGAGCCGGGGGGAAAAGCCCAAATGCTCTGTGGCATTTATTTCTACTCCAGCGTCCAGGGGACGAACACCATCACCCAGAACACCATTTACGTGAGCCCCACCGGTGACGGTAGTGAATCGCGCAGGGACACATACGGCATTGAACTGCACGGCGGCAGCAATACCACCGTCAGCCACAACCGTATCACGCTGACCGGGATGGCTGCTAACTACGCCGGTGGTAGGTGGTACGGCATCTACATCTACCTCTACGCCTGGGCGAGCGGCACGTTCACGCTGGCCAACAACCAGGTGACGATCAGCCCCACCAACAGCGTTACCCAGACGATCTATGGCATCTGGGACGACCGCCGCTCCAGCGACGCCACGTTGAACGCCTACCACAACTCGGTCTACATTGGCGGGACGGCCACGGACGTCGCCACCTGGGCCTATCTGCGCACGAGCGGCGCGACGGGCGCCACGACGCTGAAGAACAACATCTTTTTCAACGGCCGCAGCGGCGGCTCGGTCAACCACTTCGCGGCGGGCAACCAGTCGGCCAGCGGGAGCTTCACGTCGGACTACAACCTGTTCGCCGGCACGGGTACCACCGCGGCCAGCTTCATGGACTGGGGCACGAGCGAGAGCGGCACGCCGGTGGACTTTGCCACCTGGCAGAGCAGCTCCGGCGGCGACAGCCACTCCTACGCCGACGTCGCGGCCAACATCCCCGCCGCCAGCCTGTTCACCGACCCGGCCAACGGCGACCTGCACATCAAGCCCGGCTCGGGCTCCGGCCCGCTGTCGCTCGTCTCGAACCTCGGCACGCCCATCGCTGGCATCACCGACGACTACGACGGCGAACCACGCAGCCCTACCGCGCCCGACATTGGGGCGGACGAGTTCACCGCCCTTGACCTGGCTATCACCAAATCCGTTGCCCCCACCACGCCTGTCAATCCCGGCGACACCATCACCTACACCCTGACCTTCTCTAACACCGGTTTCGCCACGGTCACTAAAGTCGTCATCACCGATACCATCCCGGTCAGCGTGACCCACAGCAGTCTGAGCGTCACAAACAGCGGCGCAGCCATCACCGCCACGGGCAGCGTCAGCTATGTCTGGGACATGGCCGATCTGGCTTTCGGCGAAGGCGGGATCATCACCATTACCGGACAACTGTCCGCTACCCTGGCCACATGTACCTTCACCAACACCGCTGTCATCACCGCCACGATGCAGGACGAAAACCCCGGCAACAACAGCAGCGACGCGGGCGTGACGGTCAGTGCGGGCGGCACCATCGTCATCGAAAAGGTCACCGATCCGGCCGGCGGCACGGGCTTCCAGTTCACCAACGACGTTCCCGGCGGCCCCACCCCCTTCAACCTCAACCACGGTGGGAGTCGGACCTTCAACGACGTTGATGCTGGTGCCTACACCGTCACCGAAACCGACCCGACGCCAGGAGGCTACGTTCTAACCAACCTGGACTGCGTGGAAAGTGGCACCAACAACTCCTTCGGGACCCTCGGTACGAGGGCCGCCACCATCAACCTTGAGGCAGGCGAGACCGTCACCTGCACTTTCACCAACGAGGCGGACACTGACAGCGATGGCGCTCCCGATGGCCTGGAAGGTGCCGGTGATCGGGACGGCGATGGTATCCCCGATTATCTTGACTATGACCCCACCGGCTATTTCTACGATGAGACCACTGGCCAGATCATACCCGGCGGTCAGGTATCCGTAACCGGACCTGGCGTCGTTACCATCGTCCACGATGGTTCCAGCGGCTTTTACCAGTTCACAACCGACGCGACTGCGGGGACATACCCCATACAAGTGACCTTGCCGCCCGGCTATGGTTGGAGCAGTACCTGCTTGCGGCAGGACCCGCCACCGCTTGACCCGACAGGCGGCCCGAACCCAACTGTGCTGGGTAACGGCGAATATGGTGATACTGGTTTTCTGGTCTCTAACGCCTGCACCGACTATTACCTGAGCTTTTATCTGGCGGCTGGAGATCCAATCATCTTCAACAACAACCTCCCCCTCAGGAAGCTGTTCAGCCTCACCGTGAACGTGACCGGGACCGGGAGCGGGAGGGTAACCAGCGATCCCGCCGGGATCGATTGCGGAGGGGACTGCACAGAGAACTACGGCCAGGGCACGGTCGTCACCCTGACAGCCCACCCCGGTGCCAAATCCTACCTTGCCAATTGGAGCGGGGACTGCGTTGGCGCAGGGCTCACCACCCAGGTCACCATGGACGCCGACGAGACCTGCACCGCTACCTTTTGGCTATCCTATTGGTGGCATCGTCGTGCCGGTGAACAAGCTCGGGCTGTTGGCCCTTCGACTAGGCTCAGGACAAGCCCCGTGGATGGGACTGGTGGGGCTGGTTGCGGTCGGGCTGCTGCTGTTGCTGCGGAGGCGGAGGTGATCGCAAGACCTCGGAGGTCCTTTCGATTAACGATTGACATCAGTTCAAAAGAACGGTATAATTCAGGCTGTCCGCTAACGAAAGTAGAGGGAGGCAGGTGCGATGAAAACCATAACTATTCCCGAAACCCGGCTCGACATTCTGCGTAGCCTGCTCGACACCCGGCCAGCACAGTTGCTCCACGACGATCAGGTGAAGGGCTTTCTCCTTCCCCCTGAGCAGTACGAGGCCGTGATCGAGCTCCTGGAAGACATCCAAGACCTGCAAGACGCGCTCCAGGCCGAGGCCGAGTATCAGGCTGGGCAGGGCCGATCTTTTGCTGAGTACGATGCTGAACGAAAGGCCCGCACCGGTGTACGAGGTTAAGACTGCCAGCCGCCGCGTCGAGCGGCAACTCGACAAGGTAGATGACGAGATCTATCCCGAAGTAGCCGAGGCTATCGAGTCCCTGGCCAACAATCCCCGCCCGTTCGGCGTCAAAAAGCTGGCGGGCAGAGTGCACCGCATCCACGTGGGGCCCTATCGCATCATCTACAGCATCTACGACCACGAGAAGGTGGTGGTCATAGACAAAGTAGATCGGAGGAAGGAACACACCTACAAGCGACTCTAGCTCGCCGACAAACTCGGTGAATTCAAGGTACTACTAGCGATTGGCAAGACATCGCGCTTGCTGCGCAAACTGTGACGCTCAACAGCGGTACCAAGCACGTACGAGTCACGGTCACCAATCCAGACACCCAATACGCTGTCTTTGGCAACGTCCACTCCGAAGGTTATAGCCACACCAGCAGCGCCCCAGACAACGTTTACCCCCATCGAAGGGCCAAAACAGGAGTTGAACATGCGACGAAACAGAAGCAGGCTTGGCCTGGCAGTGATGATGGTCGGCCTGCTGGTCGTTGTGGCTTTCCACATCGGCCTGTCCAGGGCAGTTTCGGCCCTCACCCCACTCCCCTCAACCCCCTCTCCCCTCTCCCAGGCTCCCTCCCCCAAAGCTTGCCCTGAGCAGGGTCAAAGGGTTGGGGGAGGGCCGGGGTGGGGGCTGGTGAGGGGTGAGGCCTCCAGCCACATCGCCTACGTCTGGGCCAACGAGGGCGGCGATAAGGTCGCGCGCGACGAGCTGCGCGCCACCGACGACCCCAACGCGGTGCTCAACTCGGTGTGGGACGGCACGGGCCTCTCCCTGTTTGGCGCCCGCAACGAGGTGGTGGCCTTCAACCTGGTGCTGGAAGCGCCCACGACCAGCGCCACCAACGTCAGCGTGAGCCTGGCATCGCTGACGGGGCCTGGCGGCGCCAGCATCACGACTGTGCCAGCGAGCGGCGACGGCGTGTTCAACTACGTGGGCCGCAATATTGAGTTGTTCTACGTGCGCTACCTGGAAATCCGGGGCCTCAGCGTTCTGGCCTACGAGACGTACGACGAGCGGCACATCCCAGAGCGCTGCCGCCGCCCCTATGACGAGTGGGGCATCGGCACGGGCACCTGGGAGGATCGGCCGTGCCACAACCAGTTCTACCCCGACATCGCCGTGCCCCTCGAATTCCACACCCCGTTCACTATCCCCGCCGGCACTAACCAGGCCATCTGGGGGGACATCTATATTCCGAAAGCGATGCCCGCAGGTAATTACACGGGTACCATTGAGGTAACGGAGGGCGGCCAGCTCACCTGGCAGATTCCCATCAGCCTGCAGGTGCGCAATTTCACCCTGCCCGACCTGCCCAACGCCAAAACGATGATATTTTATGAATGGGGGAATGTGAATGATCGCTACCTGGGCGAGGAGAACACGTGGCCCGAGCCCGGAACCCCTGAGTACGCCCAATCCATCGAGCTGATGGACCGCCACTTCCAGATGGCCCATCGCCACAAGGTTTCCCTCATTAACGGCGAACTGGAGATCGAACGGATGGACGATGCCTGGACAGCTTACCTGAGCGGTGAGACATTTACCCTTGCCCAGGGCTACGACGGCGTGGGCATCGGGGTGGGCAACGGCGTCTACTCCATCGGCACCTATGGGAGCTGGCCCTGGCAAGGTGGCACGGAGGCGGACATGTGGGCCAACACCGACCCGTGGGTCAACTGGTTCGACGCCCAGGCGTTCGCCACGCCCACCGACTACTTTCTCTACCTCATAGATGAGTCCGACGACTACCCCCAGATCGAGCAGTGGGCGCAGTGGATGGACAACAACCC
>CAYUPJ010000250.1:0-5544 GCA_964446635.1 uncultured Anaerolineae bacterium | reverse complement strand
TCGGGGATAGCCACGGCCAGCCACTCGCCCGCATACCGCGCTCTGAGATCAGCCACTTGGGTACTCATCTCCTCCTCCCACATGGGCAGAGACATTTATCAATAAGATTTCTGCACGAGCTTAGTGAAGTTATAGCACGGTCGTACACAAAGGTCAAATTTAGAGCGTTGCAGAATTGCCGTAGTATAGGCCCTTGTGGCCGTTTTTTGTAGTGTCTCCTAACATCTTGAACACTTTACAGAACCGTGGAAAGTTGCTTTTGGAACGTTGAGGGCACTACATGTTGTGGCAGTTAGCAAATATGCCCCAAAATCTAGGGCCGATGTGCAGAGTGCCGCTCTTTGCATACTGTTCGACATGTTAGGAGACACTACACTTGTGGCCGTTTTTGCGCCTAAAAGAAGCCCGCACAACGCCCACAAGGGGCTAAACTACGAATTCCGCAACGCTCTCAAATTGGATGATAAATCGAGGGGAGCGGGGGAGCAAGGGGGCAGGGGAGCAGGGGAGCAGGGGAGCAGGGGAGCAGGGGAGCAGGGGAGCAGGGGAGAGGGGGAGACACGGAGACAGGTGAGGCATGAACCCTAGCCTCTACCAGTTCGCCGGGGATGAGGCCGGTGACGCCAGTTTTCGCTTCGAGCGCGGTGCTACTCGCCACTTTGTGGTCACCCTCATCGGCACCCATGAACCGGATCGGTTACGTCAGGCATTGGATGAGTTGTGCTCACAATTCCATCTACCGGTTAGCTTCGAATTCAAGTTCCATCGGCTCAGCAACCGGAGGCTGCGCGAGGGGTTGTGGGACGCCCTGAAGCCGCTTGACTTCCATGCCTGGGCTGTGGTAGCTCACGAGCAGCGACTCCCCGACACCATCCGGATCATGCTTCCACGCACCTTCTACGTCTACTTTGTCAGCGAAGCTATCCTGCTGATTCCAGAGGCCATGCGTGAAGGAGCACCCTTATGGCTCGATGAGTTCGACCGTGCCGGCAAAACCGTGGCTGAGCTAAAGCGAGCCTTTGGCCGGCGTGGCCTGCGATACGGGTTCAGACGCATCCGGGCGGTACGGTCGCGTAGTGAGGGGTTGGTGCAGATCGCGGATGTGGTGGCCGGGGCGATTTTGCGGCATTATAGCTGGGGTGAAAGCGAGGGGTACCAGCACCTGGCGAATAAGATTGTCACGATATTGGAGTACCCAACGCCAGAAAACCCCCCTGGCTAGCTCGGGTCCTAAGGCCTGAGCAGGCCGCCACATTCGGCGACTCTTCGCCAGGGGTCAAAAGCTCAACAGCTTTGTGATTGCAACACTATTATATCATAAAGTCGGAATGGTGTCAAATTACGAAACCATATTTTCGTGACTACTCAGGCTGTCATGCTGAGCGGAGCGAAGCATCTCGTTGTCGCGAGAACGAGACCCTTCGCTGCGCTCAGGGTGACAACATGGGCTGAGCAGTTACATATTTTCGTTCATAAGTTACAGAGTTCCTGGTCAACGGTGGGAGAGGGGGAGACTAGGAGCAGGCGTTGCTGCGGATGTACGAGCGGGTGGCAAGGGAGCAGGGGAGCAGGGGAGCAGGTAAGTAGATCAGTGGGTCTCGATCTCCAACGAGCGGTTGGGTGCATCCAATACTAACCGGCACCGTTTCAGGAAGGACATACCCAGGAGGCCTTCAACACCCAGGGCAGCCGGCAGGTTCATAACGGCAGTCTCGACGTCCTGTAGCACCAACCCGTGGATGTCTATCCGATCCACAGTGGTCAAGGCGGCCATCTCGATCTGGGTTGCTGTCGTTACCGGGACGCGCCGAGTTCCTCGCAGATTGAGGCTCAGGCGACGGGCCAGTTCGGGCGTGATGATGGTGTATTTGGCTCCAGTGTCCAACAACGTCCGAACCAGCGTGTCACCATTCAGACGTACGTTCAGTAGGACGACGTTGTCAATCGCCCACTGTGGCAACGACAGGCGTATCCGTTGTGTCATGGAAAACAATCCCCAATCCTTTAGCGGCCACCGGCCCGTTGTAGAAAACGTAGACATCCTCGCCCTGTGCCAGGGCGTCTATTTGCTGCCAGACGAACGACCTGTCCTGACTGTGAACCACCAAGCGCCCCCGCTGAGGATTATAGAGGTCTTCCCCCTCGGGGATAGCCACGGCCAGCCACTCGCCCGCATACCGCGCTCTGAGATCAGCCAGGCTCTGAACCTCGGACGCAGTCTTCTGTAGGGACTTCAAAACAGACTCGATGACAAGTTGCTTCTCTGGCCGAGGAAGCTGTTGAATAGTTTGTATCAAATCCTTCACTTGGGTACTCATCTCCTCCTCCCACATGGGCAGAGACATTTATCAATAAGATTTCTGCACGAGCTTAGTGAAGTATAGCACGGTCGTACCCAAAGGTCAAATTGGATGATAAATCGAGGGGAGCAGGGGAGCAGGGGGGCGGGGGAGATGAGGTCGTTGGAGGACAAAGGTGACAAGGAGATAAGGGGACAGGGAGCGGAGTAGCAGAGGAGTGGAGAAACAAAGGAGAAGGAGACGCGGGGACAGGGAGAGGGGGAGGCTCACCCCCTCACGGGGTGAACTGGGCGATGGCCTGCAGGATGGTGAGGATGGTGCCGAACAGGGCGATGGAGCCAATCAGCCAGCGGGTCTGCACCAACATCCGCTCCGACATCTGGTCCAGGCGCACCTCAAAGCGCTGGCCCATCTGATCGAAGCGCTCGTTCACCCGGTCGAACCGCTCGTTCATCTCGACACGCAGTTCGTGGACGTCCGCCTTGATGTCGGCGACATCGTGTTCCAACACGTCCAGCCGCGAGAGCACCTGGCGATACTCGTCGCGGGGAACGGCCTTTTCCTCAACCAGTTGCTTCAGCCGGGGGAAGGTCTTCTCCTCGATAACCTGTTCCAACCAGGGGACGAACTCGAGGATCAATTCGTCTCCCCAGGCCCGGCGCACCGTCTGGGGTACTTGTGTGGCCATGGCTCACTCCTTACACCACAATCTTCATAGCAAGTCAAAGGTTTCTTGAATGATACCACCAAATCCTGAAGCTGTCAAGTTCCCAACGCAAGAAAACCCCCCTGGCTAGCTCGGGTCCTAAGGCCTGAGCAGGCCGCCACAGTCGGCGACTCTTCGCCAGGGGTCAAAAGCTCAACAGCTTTGTGATTACAACACTATTATCATAAAGTCGGAATGGTGTCAAATTACGAAACCATATTTTCGTTCATAGTTACGGAGTTCCTGGTCAACGGTCTGGAGATCTTCAATGATCTCTCGCACCGCAAGTTCTCGATCGCTCATTTGCTTACTCCTTGCACCGCCTTTATCAGCATCTCTACTTTGGTGATGATCTTTATCTCACTCATGCGTGCGCTACATGCTCTTTCAGACATCCGGCTTTGACCACCCAGACGCTGAACTCCAGATTCGGTTTAGAGCAATTAAGGGGACGGCGAGCGGAGGAGCAGGGGAGCAAAGGGGCAGGGGAGCAGAGGAGATAGGGGGATGGGGTGACGGGGAGAGGGGGTGGCCATTTGCCACTGGCTATCCACGATCAGCAGTTGCAGGAAAAATGTCCAGTAGGTTGATGCCATCTCGGTGGATGTTGCCATAGAGCAGGGTCTGCAGTTCCCCCAGCTTGCGCCAGTGAGCTTGGCTCCAGACACGGGTGGAAAGATAGATATCGTGCTCTAGCCAGAGCTCAACCGCAAGGTGGCGGATCTCTCTCCGTATCTCCGGGCCAGCGCTGGACATCACGACCAGCACATCCATATCGGAGTCGGTTTCAGCTTCGCCCCGAGCTCTGGAGCCGAACAGAACAGCCGACAGCAGTTGACCATCGAAGCGCTGACGCACCCGCTCCACAAATTCCATCGCTACCTGCCGTTCTTTGTCCGTCAGATGGTCGAGACGGTTCTCTCGCTCCACCCTCATAGCACACCTGCCTGACGAAGGTATCGTTCGGCCCGCTCAACAAAGCGCTGCGCATCGCGCAACACCTCTTCGGCTAGCGTGCGCTCGGCTGTAAACGTCATATCGTAATCGCTGTCGAGGCGAGAGTCGAAAGCATGTCCCAACATCTTGGCGTATTCGGTTTCGATCAGGCCCGCTTTGATGAAGTACTCGCCAAAGGCTGAGTGCACGCCAGAATGTTTGCTGCGGGAGATCCCTTTGCTGGCCAGTAGGGCGCTGGCGGCATAGAACATAGCGTAATAGGCTCGTGAAGTAGCTAGGTCGTAGTAGCCCAGGTTCAAGTTGTCTCCAGCTTGCTGCAACGCATCGCGGGCTCTTTGCAGATAGAGCTCAACATCCGTCTGGTGGGCCATGTTAACCTCCACCCTAATTGTACATCAAAGGGACGTAGAGGGCAAGCCGCCAGGCATTGGGCATCCCCGTCTCTTTCTGTCTGGTCAACGGGGCGACATTTGGTCACAAGATTCTCAGGTCAACCTCAACTTCTTGGAAAACTGCTCCAGAGAGATGATGCGAATGCCCTGATATTGCTTCAAATGTTGCTCTTTCCTCAACCCGTACAGCGGCAATCGCTTCAGTGATTTCAGCTTCCAGTTCTTCCGGGGTGACATCGTCGAAGTGGGCGGCGAAACGATCCAGGGCCTCGAAGTGTGCATGCCATTCCTTGGCTGACATTTTGGGCCGGGGATCCCGCTCCAACACCCACGCTCTTCTGGCGGCGCGCTCTTCCTGCCAGGCGGAGAAACGGCGATACTCGATACCTTCCATTGCCTTCTCTGCTCTCATAGGAATTCTGCGCGAGTTAAACGAAGTATAGCACGCTTGTACACAAAGGTCAAATTGTCACCGTGCTGGGCTTGCGCAGTGGTTCATTATCATGGGGTAGCAGGCCAATCGCATTGGCCGTCTTTGCGCCAGAGCCGCCCAATATGATTGGGCTTCTACCCGGTTTTGAGGTAGGTTGCCCCACAAATTCGATTTGCTGCGCAAGCCCGCCAGGTCGACTCGACTGAGCGTTCGGGGGGGAGAGAGGGAGAGGGGGGGAGGGGGTGACGGGGAGATAAAGGGAGGAGGTGACAAGGAGAATGGCTGAAAGGATAAAGACACACAGCGACCTGGAGGTGTACCAGATGGCGTTTGAGGCAGCGATGCGGACCTTTGAACTGACCAAGAGATTTCCCAAAGAGGAGACGTACGCTTTGACTGATCAGATTCGCCGCTCCTCGCGCTCTGTCTGCTCCAACATCGCTGAGGCCTGGCGGAAACGTCGCTACCAGGCGGCTTTTGTGAGCAAGCTCAATGACGCCGAGGCCGAGGCGGCTGAGACTCAGGTCTGGCTGAAGTTTGCGGTCCAATGTGAGTATCTCAAACCGACCATCGGTCATGAACTGCATCTCACTTATGATCACATCCTGGGCAAAATTGTCAACATGATTCGACATCCCACCGACTGGACCATTCCAAAGGATTCATGAATGGAAGAGGGTGAAGCGAAGGAGATAACAACAAAGAAAAACCGTCCCCCCCTCACCCCCTCTCCCCCTCACCCCGTCCCCCTCGCAC
>CAYUPJ010000249.1:0-5587 GCA_964446635.1 uncultured Anaerolineae bacterium | reverse complement strand
CTCTTGTCCCTCCCGTCGTTTGCGCTCAAACTGCGTCAGCAGCCTGAGCAGTTACGTGGAGATTAGATATTGCGATGAAATCACGGGTTGGGGTGTATATCTGCCATTGCGGGATTAATATTGCGGCCACGGTGGACGTGGAGGCGGTGACCGCCTTTGCCCAGACGCTGCCCAACGTGGTGGTGGCCAGGAATTACACTTACATGTGTTCTGATCCTGGGCAGGAGCTCATCAAAAGTGACATCAGGGAGTACGACCTGACCCACGTGGTGGTGGCCTCCTGCTCTCCCCGGATGCACGAGCCGACTTTTCGAGGGGTGGTTCAGGAAGCGGGAATCAATCCCTATTGCTTCGAGATGGCCAACATCAGGGAGCAGTGTTCCTGGGTGCACGCGGAGAGGGCGCGGGCCACGGAGAAGGCAAAGCAGCTCGTGGCCTCGGCGGTGGCCAAGGCGGCCTTGCTGCAGCCGCTGGAGGAGAGAGAGGTGGGTGTCACCCCGGCGGCCCTGGTCATCGGCGGGGGGATAGCGGGCATCGAGGCCGCCCTGGACATCGCCAACGCGGGTTTCCAGGTCTACCTGGTGGAGAAGGAGCCGACCATCGGCGGACGCATGGCCCAGCTCAACAGGACTTTCCCCACCCTGGAGAGCTGTCTGGAGCTGTTGGGCCCCAGGATGAGGGCGGTGGCGGAGCACCCCAACATCGAGCTTCTGACCTCCTCGGAGGTAGTGGACATTAGTGGCTACATCGGCAACTTCCAGGTCAAGGTGCAAAGGGCAGGGGATCAAGGTAGCAGGGGAGCAGGGGAGCAGGGGCATCCCTTGGATTTTGAGGTGGGGTCGGTGGTGGTAGCCATTGGCTACGATCATTTCGATGCTTGCCTCAAGCCTGAGCTGGGCTATGGCAAGTATCCTAACGTCATCACCGCTCCCGAGTTCGAGAGGCTTTCCATGGAGCTAGGGAGCGGGGGAGCGGGGGAGCAGGGGAGCGGGGGAGCGGAGGAGCAGGGGAGCAGAGGAGCGGAGGAGCAGGGGAGCAGAGGAGCAGAGGAGCAGGGGAGCGGGGGAGCAGAGGAGCAGGGGAGCAGGGGAGCAGGGCCGACCACCCGACCACTTGACTACCTGACCACCCGACCAAGTGATGTGGTGTTCATCCAGTGTGTGGGCTCGCGGGATCAGACCGTGGGCCACGAGTACTGCTCGCGGGTGTGCTGCATGTACACGGCCAAGCAGGCTCACCTGGTCAAAGATAGGCTACCAAAGGCTAACGTGACGGTGTTCTACATGGACGTGCGGGCCTTCGGCAAGGGGTTCGAGGAGTTCTACGATCGGGTAAGGCGTGATGGGGTGCAGTATCGTCGGGGCAGCGTGTCGGAGATCTACAAGCGTGGGGACAGGGTGGTGGTGCGAGCCGAGGACACCCTGCTGGGTGAGCCGCTGGAGATGGAGGCCGACCTGGTGGTGCTGGCTACGGGGGTTGTTCCCCGCCGTGGTGCTCAGGCCATCGCTGAGCTGTTGAAGTTACCCCGTTCCCCTGATGGTTTCTTCGCCGAGGCCCATCCCAAGATGAGGCCGGTGGATACCGTCAACGATGGCATCTATCTGGCGGGCTGTTGTCAGGGGCCCAAGGACATCCCCGACACCATCGCTCAAGCCAAGGCCGCTGCTTCTTCGGCCATGATCCCCTTGTCGCGGGGCAGGGTGAAAGTCGAATCCATCACCAGCTTTGTCCAGATGGAGACCTGTGCCGGCTGCGGCATCTGCGAGAGCCTATGCGCTTACGGCGCGTTGGCCCGCGATGCCAGGAGGGGGATCATGGCCGTCAACGAGGTGTTGTGCAAGGGCTGCGGAGCCTGCGCCGCGGCCTGTCCTTCCGGCACCATGACCCTCAGCCATTTCACCCGTGACCAGATTATGGCTCAGATCGAGGCGATGTTGGAGTAGTGTATGCACGCCATAGTGTGTATCAAACAAGTGCCGGATACTACGGAGGTGAAGGTCAACCCGGAGACGGGGACCTTGATCCGCGAGGGTGTGCCCAGCATCATCAACCCCTTCGACACCTACGCCATCGAGGAAGCGCTTCGCTGGCGAGAGAAGTTCGGCGGACGGGTGACGGTGGTTTCCATGGGCCCGCCCCAGGCCGAAGATGCCCTGCGGGAGGCCATCGCCATGGGCGCCGACGAAGCCATCCTGCTCTCCGACCGCGCCTTCGCCGGGGCTGATACCCTGGCCACGGCCTACACCCTGGCCGAAGCCATCAAGCGAATCGGCGATTACGACCTCGTCATCTGTGGCCGACAGGCCATTGACGGCGATACTGGCCAGGTGGGGCCGGGCATTGCCAACCGCCTGGGAGTCCCTCAGCTTACCTACGTGTCCAGGATCCGGCAGATTGATTTCGATAACAAGACTATCACCGTCGAGAGGCTGGTGGAGGAGGGGTGCGAAGTGGTCGCCAGCACCCTGCCAGTTGTTATCACCGTGAACAAGGACATCAACCAGCCGCGCTACCCCGATTTCAAGGGGGTTATTCGCTCGCGGGGGGTGGAGATTCCGGTATGGGATGCGGGTGCTCTGGCGGGAGCCGATCCGGGCCAATGTGGCCTGGACGGCTCGCCCACCAAGGTGGTGCGTGTCTTCACCCCCCCGTCTCGCCAGGAGGAGGCCGAGATCATCGAGGCGGAGACCGTTGAAGAGGCGGCGGCTTTGTTGGCGGAGAAGCTGTTGGCAGAGAGCCGAGGATTGGAAATCCCCGTCTGAAGTTGAAAAGCGCCCTCATAGAGTGTTGAAGAATTGCCGTAGTATAGGCCCTTGTGGCCGTTTTTGCGCCTAAAAGAAGCCCGCACAACGCCCACAAGGGGCTAAACTACGAATTCCGCAACGCTCTCCCTCAGGCGCTGAAACTAGACCCTGAGGGGCCTGTTCAATTTCAGGTGTCGAATTCTATTCGGCGCTCCAAGAGTCCACGTTAGTTGTGTGAAACTGTAGAGGATTGCATTGGCTCTCCTAGAAATCAATCGCGATGAATGTATAGGCTGCGGGGTTTGTGTGGAGGTATGCCCCTTTGGGTCTCTGAGCCTGGACGATGAGAACATCGCCGTGGTGGATGAGACCTGCACGGCCTGTGGCGCTTGCCTGCCCGAGTGCCCGGTCGAGGCCCTCAGCCTGCCGGAGAGGGAGGTCGAGGAAGTTGACCTGAGTGTCTATCAGGGGGTCTGGTTCTGGGTGGAGCAGTTTCGGGGCCAGGCTGGTTCTATCTCCTGGGAGATGGCGGGCAAGGGGCGGGAGCTGGCCGATGAGCTGGGCACAACCCTCACCGCCTGTGTGTTGGGCCAGGGCGTGGAGCGCGTCGCCCAGGAAGCCATCTACTATGGCGCCGATCGGGTCTTCCTGGTGGACGATCCGACGTTGAGTGTTTACCGCACCGATCCCTACGCCGCGGTGCTGGTAGAGCTGGTTCGGAAGTACAGGCCGGAGGTGTTCATCCTGGGGGCTTCCAGCCGCGGGCGGGACTTGGCCGGGTCGGTGGCCACCCAACTGCGCACTGGCCTGACCGCCGATTGCACCGAGCTGATTATTGATCCTGAGACGCGCCTGTTACGTCAGACCCGTCCGGCCTTCGGGGGCAACATCATGGCCACCATCTTATGTCCCCACCATCGCCCTCAGATGGCCACTGTCCGCCACCGCGTCTTCGAGATGCCGGAGATGGACACCAGCCGTCGGGGCCAGATCGTTCGCCAGAGGCCCGTCATGGGCGAGGACGAGATCGCCAGCAAGGTAGTGGATTTCGTCACCCAGGAGGGCGTGGTGAACCTGGCGGACGCTCGGATCATCGTTTCCGGCGGCCGGGGGGTGGGAGGGTCTGAGGGATTCGCTCCCCTTCGCGAGCTGGCGGAGGTGTTGGGCGGGGCGGTGGGGGCCTCGCGCTCCACCGTAGATGCCGGCTGGATCCCCTATGCCCATCAGGTGGGCCAGACTGGCCGCACCGTGCGGCCCGACCTGTACATCGCCTGTGGCATCTCCGGGGCCATCCAGCACCTGGCGGGGATGAAGACCGCGCGTTGCATCGTGGCCATCAACAAAGACCCTGAGGCCCCCATCTTCCAGGTGGCCCATTACGGCATCGTGGGCGACCTCTTCCAGGTCGTGCCCGCCCTGGTCGAGCAGTTCAGGCAGCGGTTACACAAAGAGCAAAAAGGTTGAGAGGACTGAGGGAGTCGGGGCTCACAGTCCCCTTGTTTCGCAGGACGCGGATGCGCAGGCGACGCCCTGAGCCTGTCGAAGGGATTTACGGATTCCTCCTCAGCCCAAGTCACCTGATCTGTTAATCCCGTCAGTCCGTTGAATCCTGCTAGTCCGTTGTTCCTCTGGGACGAAACCGCTTTCGGGCGCGGTTTTCACCCCGTGGTGGTGGTCCGCCCGGAGGATTGCACCGTCTGTCGTCTCTGTGAGCTGCTCTGTCCCGACCTGGCCATCGCCGTCTCCGAGGAGGGTTAGGGAAGTGGTCTAGCGTTTGACTTTTTTGGAATTCTGTGCGATAATATCAACTGGCTGTTTTGGGTACCCGCCCAACGTGCAAACAATGAGCCAGAAAGCCCGGTAAGCCGGGCTCATAGCGGGTGAATCAGCCGGATATAATAGGCATTCAGCTTTGAGACCTGGTGCTTTGAGCGCCGGATGGTGCAGAGAGGTCTCGTAGCGATGGTAGTCATTCCGGGAGAAGCACTGTGAAGACCATTTACAGCCCGGACCCCAATTCAAAAGCATTTCGCTTTTCGACTTTCCTACGCCAACGCGAGGGGACAATGTGTCCTTGCGTTGGCGTTTTGTGTTCGACTTCGACCCGATGAATCGGGGATTTGGTGGCCGGGTTAGAGACGAATGGAGAGTGGGAGGAATCATGCAAGACTTTGAGCGAGTAGTGCTGGCCGGGTTAGTATATGGGCTGGAGGGATTGTTCGAGCAAGCAGGGGTGACGCTCACGGAGCCCACGGGACAACTGCTGGCGTTGGGTGAATTGGAAGACCCCGCGCTGGCAGCCATCCTGGAGCAGGCGCATCGCTACGCGGCAGGAGGAGCCAGCTTGGAGGGAGGGCTGGTCCAGGTGCCTCTGGTATCCATCTTTTCTCGCGTGCACTTGTGGCAGCCTGAGGAGCCGGAGCCCAGTTACCATCGCTTGGCTCCCTTGCCGGACACCGCGTTGGATCAGACGGCGATTTTCCCTACAGAATCGGGCGACTTAGAGGGGCTGAACGTCCATGCGGAAGAGTTTGCGAGGGCACTGGATGAACTGGCCCAGAGTGTAGACGTGAACCGCTTCGACTACCTCTATAGCCACCTGCTTGCTGTCCTTCAGCAGTACACCTGGTGTCTGGCTGGCCATGCCGAGGACATGGCTCTCTTCGACCACCTGAAGCTGACCAGCGCCATCGCTGCCTGTCTCTATCGGTACCACGAAAGGGACATGAGGACCGACAGGGTGAAAGAGGCATCCGATGAGGAGAGGTTCTGCCTGCTGGTGGGAGACCTGTCCGGCATCCAGGATTACATCTTCGACATAACGACCATAGGAGCGGGTGGTG
>CAYUPJ010000248.1:1723-5608 GCA_964446635.1 uncultured Anaerolineae bacterium | reverse complement strand
CGGTAATCGGGCAAGACGCGATTCTCGACGGCTACATCGGACAGGAGCAAGGCGTGGTTGACCACGATGAGATGAGCCCGCTCCGCATCCCGGCGGGCCCGATAGAAGAAGCACCTGCCCTTTTCACGGTAGCGACACCGTTCGCTCAGACAGGTCTCAGCGTCGGCACAGATGCGGCCCCAGAGGGCCTGCTCTTTGTAGTCGGGCAGGAACAGCTCAGCCTGGTCGCCAGTAACAGTGCTAGGCAGCCAAACTAAAATCTTGGCCAGCAGCCGCATCTCCTCGACCGAGGAGGGGCCGCTGTGACGAAAAGCGACCAGCCGGCGCAGGCAGATGTAGTTGTTGCGCCCCTTGAGAAGGGCCGCCTTGAACTCAAAGGGCAAGATACGTTGCAAATCGGGGATGTCCTTGCCATAGAGCTGATCCTGCAAGTTGATGGTGTTGGTGGAGATGACCACTCGCTCCCCATTCTGGACGGCGAAGTGAGCAGCGGGCAGGAGATAAGCTATAGACTTGCCCGTGCCTGTGCCCGCTTCCACCAGCAGGTGTTGGCTCTCGTTGAAGGCCTGGGTCACGACCCTCAGCATCTCCACCTGCTGGGGGCGGTACTCGTAGCTGGGGAAATCCTGGGCGAATAGCCCCCCCTCCTCCAGCATGGCCGCCAGACCGTCCACATCCAGGGGCTTTCGCTCAGAGGATGGCTTTAGAGGGGGCGTGTCTTCCCTGGTGAAGAGGGTCAAAGAGCCCTCGCCGTCTAAGGCTCCCTTGGCCAGCAACTGCTGGCCGATACTGCCCACGAAAGCCGAGCGGGCCTTGGTGTGTTCCAGATCACGGAAGACCTGGCGGAGAGGCCAGTCTACCCGAGTTGCCAGGCGATTGATCTCCTGGATAATGCTCATGTCCAGTTTTGATGCCTGTTCCACCAGGGCCACAAAGAGGTTCTTAGTGGCTAGCGCGTCTTCCAGGGCGCGGTGTCGAGTGGGAAAATGGATGTTGAAAGCTTCAGCCAGCTTCCCCAGGCTATAGCGAGCAACGTGAGGCAGGAGGATGCTGGCCAGTTCGAAGGTATCAATAGCCTGATTACTCAGGAAGAGGCCCTGGCGGTTGAGGAATCCCAGGTCAAAGGACACACTGTGGCCAACGATGGGGTAGTCCTTGAGAAAGTTCAACAGGGTTCCCATGATCGAGGAGAAGGGGGGAGCGGCGTCTACCTCTTCTTGGGTGATGCCCGTCAACTGTTGGATCCGGTAGGGGATGGGTCTCTGGGGGTTGACCAGGCTGGACCACGTCTCCAGCACCTGCTCGTCGCGGAACTTCACCATCCCAATTTCGATGATGGCATCGCGTTCAGGACTCAACCCCGTAGTTTCCAAATCCAGAGCAACGTAGATGCGGCTCATAGCCATGTTACCCGTTGACTCGTTACTCGTTACCAAGCTACCCGAATTATACTACAAAACAGCCTTGGTGGAAAGAGAACCATCCACTCGTAACCCCTGCCGTTGCCGTGCCGCCTCGAAAAGGATGACACTGGCGGCTACGGCAGCGTTCAAGGACTCCACCCCGCCGTGCATGGGAATGGCAATGGTGGCCGTGGCTAGCCCCTTCGCCTCCCGGCTGGCCCCGTAGGCCTCGCCACCGATAATCAGAGCCGAGGGGCGTGTCCAATCTACTTCGTAGTAAGCCCGGTCGGCCCGCACATCGGCCAACAGAATCTGAACACCAGCCAGGGCGTTGACGATTTCCGGCCAGCTCAGGGCCTCGATGAGCAACCGAAAGTGGGCGCCCATGGCCCCTCTTACTACCTTGGGATTGTAAATATCCACCGTCTGCGGGGCCAGGATAACCTGCTCTACCCCCGCAGCGTTGGCCGAGCGAAGGATGGTGCCCAAGTTGCCTGGATCGCGCAACCGGTCCACAACCAAACTCAGCGAGGGGTGAGAGGGTGGGACCAGTTCGACGAAGGGCACGACAGCTAATATGCCCTGAGGGGAGACAGTGTCGGCCATGGCCTTCATCACCCCCTCGCTAACAGCGAAAATGGGAGTCTCCCCTGTCTGCGCTTCTACCAAGAGCTCCCGCCCGCCAGGGACGGCAACTATCCCCTCGCTATAAAAGAGAAGAGCGGGCCCGATTCCCGCTCTGAACGCCTCCTCTACCAAACGGACTCCCTCGATAACAAAGCCTCTCTCACGATAACGAATCCGTCGCCTGTAGAGGGAGCGAACGTATTTGACCTTCTCGTTGGCAACACTAGTGATCATGACGATCCAGTGGATACGAATCCATGCAGTTCCCCGTGGGATCTGATTTCAATGCCCCTCTTGGCTGCCACAGCTTCCTCCATCAAGGCCTCGGCTTCTTTGAGGTATTTATCGTTTAACCAAAGGTAGTCCTGCACTCTCGCCACCGCTTCACCCCTCAACCTCCGCTTTGGCTACCTCGACCAAACGGGCGAAGGCATCAGCATCCTCGACGGCCATCTCGGCCAAGACCTTGCGGTCGAGTTCCACTCCCGCCTGCTTGAGGCCGTACATGAAGCGGCTGTACGATAACCCAGCCTGTCGGGCCGCGGCGTTGATGCGCGCGATCCAAAGCCTTCTCATATCACGCTTGCGGTTACGGCGGTCGCGATAGGCATAGTGCAACGATTTCAGCATGGCCTCGTTGGCGCGGCGGAATAGGGCGTGCTTGGTTCCCCACTGGCCCTTAGTGAGCTTGAGCACTTTCTTATGACGCCGACGAGCCCTTGGTCCTCCTTTAACCCTTGTCAAGTTTCAAATTCCTCCTCTAGCGGCTTTTCTTGAGATACGGCACCAGCCTCTTAATACGCTTGATGTCTCTTCGCGTGGTGACCTCGTGCATCTCATCGAACATGCGCTTAACACGTTTCGACCTTCTGCGGCGCAAGTGGCTCTTGCCCACCTTAGTGCGCAAAAGCTTGCCTCGGCCACTGTATTTGAATCTCTTGGCTGTCACCTTGTGCGTTTTGATCTTAGGCAATCTACCTCCTATTTAGGACTCAAGATCATGAGCATACTGCGACCTTCCATATGAGGCTCTTGCTCGATGCTGGAAACGTCTCCTAAGTCCCCTGCTATCCTGTTCAGCATCTCCCGCCCGATCTCGGGATAGGTGATCTCGCGCCCACGAAAACGGATCCGGACTTTGACCTTGCATCCATCGTTGAGGAAACGGCGGGCATCCCTGACCTTAAAAGCCACATCGTGCTCACCGGTCTTGGGACCCAGGCGAATCTCCTTGACCTCCGTCTTCTGAGCTTTCCTAGCCCTCCTCTCCTTTTTGGCCTGTTCATACAGGTATTTGCCGTAATCTATCATCCGGCAAACGGGCGGGTCGGCACTGGGAGCTACCTCCACCAGGTCCAGATCACGAGCCCGGGTAGCCCCAAGGGCATCTCGGAGGGGTATAATCCCCACTTGTTGACCGTTCTCATCAATCAGCCGAACTTCTGCGGCCCTGATCTCCTCGTTGACGCGATGTCTCTTTGCGCTGATACTCTCACCTCATAATAAGATGGTCTGATGGTCAATTAGCCTAGAGTCTAACGTGGACTCTGGACCAATTGACAAGAATATAACACATTTGAGCAGAGAAGTCAAATCGCCACCTTTGAGGGAGGAGTGCGGACGAAAGTCCGCCCCGCCGGCAGGCTCGCACCTGCACTCCCCTCACTTAAATGTCGCGCTTCTCAGCGATAGCCTCTTGAGCCATCTTTATGAAATCGGCCACCGGACGCGACCCCAGGTCTTCCTCGGTGCGTAAGCGCAACGACACCATCCCTTCAGCTACTTCCCGATCCCCCACCACCAGCATGTAGGGTATCTTCTCCAGTTGAGCCTGGCGGATCTTGGCCTGCATGCG
>CAYUPJ010000248.1:0-1623 GCA_964446635.1 uncultured Anaerolineae bacterium | reverse complement strand
TAGGTCATGTCGAAGCGCTCTGGCAGGTTGAAGTCGAACTGGATGGTCGTGCACTGCCACAGACGGCCCAGGGCATCTTTGATGTGGATGTCAATCTTGGGCCCGTAGAAGACTGCCTCACCCTCCATCCGCTTATGGGGGAGGTTCCTCTGCTCTAACGCCTTAACCAGTGATCCTTCCGCCGCCTCCCACATGGCATCATCACCGATGTACTTCTCTTTGCGTTCCGGATCGGGCACCGACAGGGCGATTTCGTACTCTTGAAAGCCGAAAGAGCGCAAAATATGCAAAGCCAGATCCAGACAACCCAAGATCTCGTCTTCGATCTGGTCAGGCCGGCAGATGATGTGGGCGTCGTCCTGGGTGAAGCCCCGCACCCGCATCAACCCATGCAAGACACCACTTCGTTCGTAACGGTAGACTGTGCCCAACTCCGCCAAACGAAGGGGCAGTTCACGGTAACTGCGCGTCCTGGTTTTGTAAATCATGATGTGGAAGGGGCAATTCATGGGCTTGATGAAGTACTCCTGGCCATCGATATCCATGGGCGAGTACATGTTCTCCCGATAGAAATCCAGGTGCCCGCTCGTCTGCCACAGCGATGCCTTGCCGATGTGAGGCGAGTAGACGATCTCATACCCAGCCTTATAATGCTCCTGTCGCCAAAAGTCCTCGATGATGGTGCGAATGCGCGCTGCTTTGGGATGCCAGTGGATCAAGCCTGCGCCGCCCTCCTCGTGGATGCTGAATAGGTCCAGCTCCCGGCCCAGCCTGCGGTGATCACGCTTCTCGATCTCCTCTAGTTTATGAAGGTAGGCCTCCAGTTCTTCGTGAGTGGGCCAGACCGTACCGTAGATGCGTTGTAGCATGGGCTGCCCCTCATCGCCTCGCCAGTAGGCGCCGGCTATGCTCAGCAGCTTAAAAGCATCGGGGTTGATCTGGCTAGTGTTGTCCACATGCGGACCCTTACAGAGATCGGTGAAGCCCTCGTGGGAGTATATGGAGATAACCTCTCCTTCTTCCATATCCCGGATGAGCTCCAGCTTGTAGGGCTGGCTGGCGAACAGCTCCACGGCCTCCTCTCGGGACACCTCGCGGCGCACAAAGGGCTTGTGAGCCTCGATGCTCTCCCGCATGCGAGCTTCGATCTCCCGCAGGTCCTCCGGCGTTAACGAGCGGGGCAAGTCAAAGTCGTAGTAGAAGCCGTCCTCAATGGGCGGCCCGATGCCCAGCTTGGCCTCAGGGAACATCGAGAGCACCGCCTCGGCCATGACGTGGGATGTGGAGTGTCGCAGGACATCCAGCTTCTTCTGCTCAGACATGGTGAATCCCTCCTTCATTTTCAAATAACAAACCTCTCGCCCTTGGGGCGAGAGGTTTTACTCACGTCCTCCCTGAAGCCCTACCCTCAAGTACTCGTCCTGGTCATCGCTTTTAGTTAATGATGTGGCTTACCTCAACAAACGGTTTTGCCAATTTCGCACCCTGATCTCAACCTCAAAAACGCCCACCCCCATGATACCCTTCTATAACCATCTGCTATCTGCCATCTGCTATTCGCCAGAGAGGTGGGCGGTACTGGACTCGAACCAGTGACCTCCACGATGTCAACGTGGCACTCTA
>CAYUPJ010000247.1:0-5621 GCA_964446635.1 uncultured Anaerolineae bacterium | reverse complement strand
ACCTTCCGCTTTGACGATGACCCCAGCCGCCCGCAACGCTGAGTAGTGCGCGACGATCAACCGGTGGGCGCGTTGCGCCGGGGCGACACCACCGGTCTGGCCCTGTTTTTGATCTGGCAGGTCGAGGCCGGACTCGTCTCCGCCGAAGAGGCGGCCCACCTGCTGGGGGTCACCCCCCGCACGGTGCTGGAGCACTGTGTCACCTATGCTCACACGGCCGACTCCCTTGACCTGATAGACCGGCGCCACTTCAACCCGGGCCAGCAGACCGCCTATCGGATGGAAGCCCACCGAGCCGCGTTGGTGGCGCACTGGACGCGAAATTTGGTCAACGACCAATCCACCAGCGGGCGGTATCTGGCGGCGCAGTTGGGGGGCGTGGTCAATGACCGCACGGTGGATCGGCACCTGAACGAGATGGGACTGCGCGCGGCCGAAGCCGGTGGACTGCGGGCCGAGATTCAGGCGGTCATTGCCACACGGGAACAGGCGGCCTACTGGGCCGGGGTCAACCGTCAGCCCCTGGCCGGCATCTGCGACACCCCGCCGACGGAAGAAGGATGGGCGCACCAAGTCAGTCCCCAGGCGACCACTGCGCTGGCGACGGCGCATCTGGCCCGTAACGGCGCCTACGCCAGCTTGAAAGGGCTGGTGGCGGACTGGTGCGGGGAGTGGTCGCTGTGGCACGCCCTGCTGAGCGTGGCGTTGGTGACGGGGGGCGCGTCGCTGAACTGGCTGCGCCACCTGGATTGGGCGCCGCTGGTCGGGTTGCTAGGCGGGCAAGTCGGTCCCTCGCTCAGCCACCTGCGGACCTGGCTGAAACAGGTCACCGCGTGTGCGCGGCAGCCCGTGGCGGTGACCCGCTCGGACGGGCAAATGGCGACCATCACCGCCTTGCAGGATTACCAGGAACGGGCAGTCGCCCAACGGGTGCAGCGCGGGCTGGTGCGGGCGGAGTCGATCCGCCTGGACTGCTACGTCAACGCCGTGTTTCGGCGTGAGCCCATCGCGCGGGCCTGGCATGGGACACGCAACTGGGCGTTCAAGGCCTTTCGCCGCAACATCGCCCAGGATACCCAGACGGGGCATGCCGTCACCTGTCCCCTCTCGGCCTCGAACGTGACGCCGCTGGTCGTGTTGCAGCAGGTCCAGGCGATCATCAACGGCGGTCTGGACCGGGTGCGGCCTGGGGTGAAACTGCGCCGGGTCGTGGCCGACCGGTGGTGGAGCGTGCAGGGGGTCATCCGCTATGTCCTGGCGGATGGTCTGCAGTTGTTGTGTTGGGCCCGCTCGGTCAA
Organism: uncultured Anaerolineae bacterium; assembly: GCA_964446635.1. Taxonomy (GTDB): domain Bacteria; phylum Chloroflexota; class Anaerolineae; order VGOG01; family VGOG01; genus CAYUPJ01. Next base: position 4,323 of record CAYUPJ010000247.1, on the reverse strand, counting down.
GAGCACCCTGACGGCTATGGCCCAGGTGGACGAAGCCGACCCCGCCTGGCAACCGGTCACCCGCCGCGTCAGCGACCCGACGACCGGTCAGGAGGTCGAGGAGGTGGTGGGCTACCGTCTGGAGATCGCACTGCAGGTGTACGGCCTCGACCAGCCCGTGCGCGCGATTGTGGACTGGGATGGGCAGCCCGGCAGCCGCAAACGCGCCCGCCTGGCGATTGGGCTGGCACCCACCGAACTGACGGCCGAGGCGGTCAGCGACCAGTTGCGCTACCGCCAGCGGGTGGAGATTCTGCTGAAGTGCTTGTTGCGGCGGGCGGACTGGTCTCACTTCGGCGGCGGGCCAGTTGTGGTCCAGCCGGTGGACGAGTCGCCCCTGACTGAAGCAGAGCGCAAACGGCTGGCCAAGCACCGCCAGCAAGTCACCACGCGTCAGACCCATGTCCAGGCCCGGCTGAGCGAGGTCGAGGCCGAACTGGATCGGCTGACGGCAGGGGGTGCCGGCACCCGGTCGGGCGTCTTGGGTTTGAGCATCCCGGACTTGAGGAGTGTGGTCAACCGGCTGTCGGCTCAGGTGCGCCGGGCGGGCGAGACCCTGGCCGGGTTGAACGCACGGCTGGCCCAGGGCAACGCGACCCAGACCGAGCTGGCCCCGCGCGCCGAGTTGGACCTCACCCAGGAGAGTCTTCTGACCCAACTGAAGCTGGACGTGTTCACCGCCCAGGAAACCTTGGTCACCGAGTTCATCGAGGTCGCTCTCAAGCCGGCCCTGCGTGAGGAGGCCAAACGCCAGGCAGCCGAGCGGCAACGGGGGGACAAGCGCTCGCAAAGCCGGCAGCACCCTGGCGCGCCGCTGTGCACCGACGTCGAGCGTCTGTTCCAGACCAAGGTTGCCAACCTGGTAGCCGAGGCCCGACGAGCCAGCGCTCTCAAGGAGACAGTGGACAACTTGCTTAGGATGTATCGCGTGGTGGCGTCATGAAGCACAAGACAAAAGACTTCCGAAGTCTTGAAGACTTCGGAAGTCTCCCGCCCATAAAGATAATTTCGCGAAATCGCCGAACGCTGGCCATGCGGGTCACGCCCGCGGGCATCCAGGTGCTCATCCCGGCCGACCTGGATGCCGATAGTGCCTGCGTGCAGGCCTTCATCGAGACTGGCCTGGAAAAGCTCAAGCCACTCGAGCCCGACACATCAAACGAACCTTTGACAGCCGAGGATCTGCATGAACTAGCGACCAGGTGGTCAGAGCGTCTTGGCGTAGAAATCAGACGCGTGCAAGTGCGAGCCATGCGGAACAAATGGGCCTCTTGCTCCAGCAATGGCATTCTCACATTGAGCACTGACCTGCTAGAGCTGCCCCGAGACCTGGTGAACTACGTCATCTGCCATGAGCTGGTTCATCTTAGGGTCCCAGACCACGGCAAGGGATTCCGGGCGCTGATAGGCTGCTACATTCCCAACTGGGAGAACTGCGAGCGTCGTCTGGTGCTATGGACAGCATGCAGTGGCCAAAACAAAGCCGCCGACTGAGGACGAAAGCCGGCGGCTTTGTTTTATCTCTTGTTCACTTCAAAGCACCCTACACACCACCCCCTTCAGGTACTCCGACTCAGGGAAGGTAAGCAGGATGGGGTGGTCGGAGGATTGGGAGAGCTTTTCGATGATCTGCACGTCGCGGCCGGCGTCAACGCTGGCCCCGAAGAGCACCTTCTGGAACAGATCGGGGCTCACCAGGCCGGAGCAGGAGAAGGTGAAGAGGATGCCACCAGGGGCGATGAGCTGCATGGCCAGGAGGTTGATGTCCTTGTAGCCCCGACAGGCCGATTCCACCTGATCCTGGGAGTAGGCGAATTTCGGCGGGTCGAGGATGATCAGATCAAAGGTCCGCCCCTGATCGCGATAGCCCCGCAGCACCTGAAAAACGTCCCCCTCTACGTACTCGTCGTCGCGATCAGCGAAGCCGTTAAGGGCCATGTTGCGCTGCGCCAGCTCCAGGGCCTCGGCCGAGGATTCGACGTTGGTGATGCGCCCGGCCCCGGCTGCGGCGGCATAGACGGCGAAAGCCCCTGTGTAGGCGAAGCAGTTGAGCACTTCCTTGCTTGGGCAGTACCTGGCCAGCTTTTGACGGTTGGCCCGCTGGTCGAGATAGAAGCCGGTTTTCTGCCCCCTTTTGACGTCTACCAGGAAGCGGTGACCGCTCTCCGTTACCTCCACCAGGTCCGGCGGTTCCTCCCCATGCAGCAGGCCGCTGACCTGAGCCAATCCCTCCTTCCCCCGCACCTCCACGTCGCTCCGCTCGTAGATGCCCCTGGGCTTCAGCAAGTCAGCCATCAGGCTGACCAATTCAGCCTTCCACCACTCGATTCCCAGCGTAAGAAACTGGGCCACCAGGTAATCGCCGTAGCGATCGAGAATCAGGCCGGGCAAGAGGTCGGATTCGGCGTTGATCAGACGGTAGGCATCAGTAGACGGATCATCGGCCAGGGCCTGCCGGCTGGCGCAAGCCCGCCCCAGCCGGTGCCGCCAGAAGTCCCGCCCGATAACCTCGCCCTCGTCCCAGGTAAGAAGCCGTACCGCAATCTGAGAGCGGCGGTTCAGGTAGCCCCGCGCCAGGAAGCGCCCCTGGTAGTCAGCTACCCCTACCACCTCTCCGTCGGCGACCTCCCCTTCGATGCGGTTGATAGCTCCGGAGAAGACCCAAGGGTGTCGGTTCAGCACCGGCTTCTCCCGACCGCGTTTTAAGATGACTCGTGCCATGGCTTTTGAAGTTTGGAGTTTGAGCTAAAGCGTTGTCCCCAACTTGTTGGGGTAGTGCAACCAAACCGAACAAGTTCGGGACTCCGCTCCAAGCTGAGATTTATCCCGCAGGCGATGTCCTGAGCCCTTCGACTATGCTCAGGACAGGCCTGTCGAAGGAGCTTCGTTCTTTCAGCGCGGGGTCTTTAGCCTCGCGCTTTCGATCATCCGCAGCAGTTCTGCCTCCTCGATCATGGGCACGCCCAGCTCGCGGGCCCTGTTGTACTTGGTGCCGCCAGGGTCCTCTCCTACTAGCAGATAATCGGTGTTGCTGGAGACAGATGCTGTGACCTTGCCGCTGTGGCGCTCGATCAGCGCCGTGGCCTCATCGCGGCTCATGGAGGGCAGGGTGCCGGTGATGACGAAGGTCAAACCCGCCAGGGGCTGGGGTATCGCCTCCTCGACCTCCCTCCCCTCTTCCATCCTGACCCCGGCCCGCCGCAGCTTCTCGATCAGTGCCCGGTGCCGCTCGCGACTAAACCACTCTGCGATGCTACCCGCCGTGTTTGGTCCCAGGCCCGGGATGGTCTGCAATTCCTCCTGAGTAGCAGCTATCAGCTCGTCAATGGACGAGTAGTGCTCGGTCAGGAGCTGGGCCACGGTGCTCCCCACGAAGCGGATGCCCAGGGCGGTGATGAGGTGCCAGAGGGGACGGTCCTTGGAGGCCTCGATGGCCGCCAGAAGGTTGTCCGTGCTCTTCTCGGCGAAGCCCTCCAGAGACAGGATGTCCTCCCGCCGCAGATAATAGAAGTCAGCCACATCTTTGAGCAAACCCTCTTTGACGAACTGCTCGGCCATCCGGGAGCCGAAGCCCTCGATGTCCATGGCCCCCCGCGAGGCAAAATACTCTACCCGCCGCACCAACTGGGCGGGACAGGCAGCGTTGACACAGTAATGGGCCACCTCGCCCTCAGGCTTCACCACGGGCTCGCCGCAGGCCGGGCAGCGGTCGGGCATGTGGAAGACCTTCTCCTCGCCGGTGCGGAGGTCCACGATAGGCCCCTCCACATAGGGAATGACCTCCCCGGCCCGCCGCACGGTGACCGTGTCGCCGATGCGGATGTCCTTGCGGCGAATGTCCTCCTCGTTGTGGAGGGCCGCCTGTCTGACGATGACTCCCCCCACTTCCACTGGCTCCAGGATGGCGAAGGGGTTCAGGGTGCCGGTGCGGCCCACGTTGATGCCGATGTCTAGCAGCCTGGTCGTCGCTTCCCGGCCTGGGAACTTGTAGGCGACCGCACCGCGGGGGGCGTTGCCCACCGCTCCCAATTGCTCCTGGACCGTCAGGGAGTTGATCTTGACCACCACCCCATCTACCTCGTAGTTTAGAGAGTCTCGCTTCTTCATCCATTCGTGACAGTAGGCCACCACTTCCTCGAAGTCCGGCAGCACACGGTTATCGGTGTTGACCGGGAAACCCATTCGTTGGAGATACTGAAGGGCATCCCACTGGGCGGTGAGGGTGACCCCCTCGCTATCCACCACGGCGTAGGTGAAGATGGAAAGGGGACGGGAGGCAGTGAT
>CAYUPJ010000246.1:0-5687 GCA_964446635.1 uncultured Anaerolineae bacterium | reverse complement strand
ATGGCCAAGCCACCGTTTCTCAGCACCGCCATCGCTGCCAAGATACCCACCTTGCCGTTGCTGCTGGCTACAACTATCACTTTTCTCCTCTCGCCGAGAAATACCCAATCCCCAATATCCAACCTCCAACCTCCAACCCCTCTTCCAGTATCTTTCGCGCCCCTTGCGCTGCCCTTGCCCGGTGGCTGATCTGGTTTTTTATCTCCGGCGGCAGCTCGGCCATGGTCATCCCGTATTCCGGAAAGTAAAAGACGGGGTCGTAGCCGAAGCCATGCTCCCCCTTGGGCGCGAAAGCGATGATCCCTTCGCAGCTTCCCTCGGCGTTGTGAACCTGCCCCTCCGGTGTAGCCACCGCGATGACGCAGCGGAAGCGAGCTGTCCGCTCCTCCCAGGGCACTTCCCGCAGCTTTTCCAGGAGCAGTTGATAGCGATCCTCATCGCTGGCTCCTTTTCCGGCGTAACGGGCCGAGCGTATCCCTGGCTCGCCGCCGAGGGCATCCACCTCCAGTCCTGAATCATCGGCCAGGGTCAAGAGGCCGCTGGCTCTGGCATAAGCGGTGGCCTTCAGTGTGGCGTTCTCGGTGAAGCTACCCCCTGTTTCGGCCACTTCGATGTCCAGGCCCTCCTGGGCCGGATAGGTTAGCTCCAGGGGCAGGCCGGCCAGCAGTTCCTCGTACTCCTCTACCTTGCCGGGGTTATTGGTGGCTACTAGCAATTTCACCATCCTGGTTGACAAATCTCTCTAAGCGTAGTATATTTACAGCGTCCAAATTATGCCCAAGGAGGAACCTACTGTGTCTGTATTCAAGAGAAAGAAATTCAGTCCTCCCCCACCAGGCCAGGTGGAGACGGTGATCGGCCCCACTACCAATTTCAAAGGCGCCATCCAAAACGACGGTGGGTTGCGCGTGGAGGGCGTCTTCGAGGGAGTGGTGGAGACAGGCGGCAACTTCATCGTTGGCGAGGAGGCCAGGGCAATGGCTGAAATCGTCGCCTACAACGTTTCAGTGGCAGGAGCGATCAAAGGCAACATCAAGGCCAATCGGGTGGAGATCCTATCCACTGGTCGCGTCTGGGGCGACATCACGGTGAAATCCTTCCTGGTTGATGAGGGAGGTTTCATCCGTGGTGAGATCATCATGGAAGGTGCCGAATTCGAGCCTCCTATCACCAAGGCCCCCAAGCTACCACCAGAAATCGCCGATGTCGAACAAGCCGAGAGCGCTTGAATCCTGAATTGCATAAAGACCGATCGGCAGGCTACGAGCCCAATCGAGGGAGGACTTTCCTCGATTGGGCTCTTTTTTGTCCTGTTAATCCGTAAATCCTGCCCATCTGTGTTCTTAACCCAAGGCCCAAAGCAGCCACGTAACCGAACCCGCCCAAATACAAGAGCAAGAAGGGCACAGCGTAGTAGTTGCCTTTGGCTAAGGCTACTATCACGGTAATCAGAGAATACAGGCTCAGCAGAACTTCGCCCAGCGTCATCCGACTGAGGGGCAGGGCGTAGGGGCTCTTGGCCCAGCGGTCAGTGCGCCCTTCCAGGCCGAACTTAGGCGTGCGTTGGAAACGGTTGGGCCGCTTGGCCAGGGCCTCACCGACGGCCCAAGCGTTGTTCAAAGCGATCCCCGTGCCCAGTAGAGCCAGGAGGGGAAAATAGGCCAGCCTCCGACGCCAGTTGGGATAGATGTCCCACTGCGAGAGGGCGAAAAGCAGGGGCGGCCCCAGGCTGCCCAGGCCGAGATAAAATAGCGGCAGGCGCACCACGCCCTGCCCAAGCAGCAGAGGCAGGGTCAGGAGCAGCAGGAGCAGCATCAGGGGGTGGATCAGATAGTTGCTCAAATGGAACAGCCCCTGCAGGCGCACAAAGGCCGGCCGTCGTACCCTGAGCAAGGTGCGCCAGTGTTTCAAGAGACATTGGATGGAACCTTTAGCCCAGCGAAACTGCTGGCGCTTGAAGGCATTGATCTGAGGCGGAATCTCGGCCGGGGAGGCCACGTCTGGCAAATAAAGAAACTCCCAACCGGCTAACTGGGCCCGGTAGCTCAGGTCCAAATCCTCCGATAGGGTATCGGCCTGCCAGCCGCCGGCTTCTTCGATACACCTCTTTCGCCAGACGCCTGAGGCACCGTTGAAGTTCATAAAGAGTCCTGAGCGCTGGCGGGCCGTCTGTTCCACCACGAAGTGGCCATCCAGGGCCAGGGCCTGAGCCCTGGTCAGGGGCGAGTAGTCGGCGTTGAGGTGGCCCCAGCGGGCCTGGACCAGCCCCAGGCGAGGCCTGCCCTGAAAGTAGGGGATGATCTGCTGCAGGAAATCCGGGTTGGGCACGAAGTCGGCGTCGAAGATAGCGACGAAGTCCCCCCTGACCGTTTCCAGGCCTCGCTGCAGGGCTCCGGCCTTGAAGCCCGTCCGCTCAGGGCGGTGGATCAGGACGATGTCAAGTTCCTGTCTCCGATAATAATCCACGCGAGCTTGAGCCAGTGCCGTCGTCTCATCGGTGGAATCGTCCAGCACCTGGATCTGCAGCCTGTCTTGGGGATAGTCCAGGCGGGCCACGGCATCAATCAAGCGTTCCGCCACGTGGAGCTCGTTGTAGATGGGCAATTGCACCGTCACAGGGGGCGCGTTTGTCAGGGGGGGAGGGCAGGGGTGGGGGTCACGGCGATGGCGCAGATAGAGCAACACCAGGATCAGGGAGTTGAGTCCATAGGTAGCCAAAAGCACGGCCGTGAGCCCGTAAACGATAGCCAAAAGCGACAAAGTATGCCTCCAGTGTAGCCTTCCGCGCGGTTAGATAGTATACCATCATTCGGCGATTGTGACAAGCCTTGCCTGGTGCAATGAAATTGGGTATTGCGGTTTGCCTCAATCTGTGATATGATAGTAACATGAATCGAGGTGTAGCACCATCGCAGCTCTCATCCCAATCGTATTTCACCGAGGAGGGTCGCATGAAAGATTGACAGCCAACCCCTAGCCTGGGAGAGATCTCAGTGGGTGGTCGGCTGTTTGCTTGCGCAAGCGTTGCCCTTGGTGTATAATTGGGGTGAGCTGCCATCCACTGTAGCGGGGATGTGCATAACGACACGCTGGCGCTGACGTTGGCTGTGACACAGATTTATCGTATTATCGGGACAGCCTTAGCAGAGTGCAAAGCCGTCTCTCACTCAGAACTGTTCAAGAGCAACGATTGGAGGTTCGCTATGATTAGACCCTTTCTATTCCGCTTCGCCCAACCATGCCTTTCGCCTGAGCGCGCGGGCAAGAACCCAGACTACGCTTACGATGAATCCATAGATATGGTCCGGTGGCTAGGTTCTCAAGATTGCCCACCCGCGATCGAACAACATGGAAGAGAAGGGCCAATAACTAAGAAGGAAGACATCGAGAAGGGTGAGGATCAAAAGGACCGCCGCATGTGGAGACAACGGTGAGGCTTCATGATCTTGATCCTTTCAAATAAGTGGGATCTCACCATTGACTTCGTTGTCGCTGAGTTGCGTGCTCGCGGATGCGACTTCTTGCGAATTAACACGGAAGATCTTGCTTCAGGCCAAGCGACGATCTGTCTTCCAGATCTTAGGATTCTGGCATCCAAACGCGGAGAAGTTTACGATCTGACGCGCGCCGTCAACGTGATTTGGAATCGTAGACCAGGAAAACCGTTCGATGACATACCCCGAAGCGCGAGACCCTCACCCGCGACACAAAGCTTTGTGAACGATCAATGGTTCTCATGGTTGGAAGCTCTTCAGCTTATCCCTGATGTTATGTGGATCAACCACCCACAAGCAAACGACGCTATGGAAAACAAGGCTCGTCAACTATTGGTGGCCTCAAGAATCGGTTTCCAAATACCTGAGACCGCTATCACAAATGATCCGGACGAAGCACGGCAACTGGCGAAAAGGCACGGCAATAGACTCGTGGCAAAGGCACTGTACTCTCCGCTGATTGAAGAACCTGATGAAGATTTCTTTGTGTTCACAAATGAAATCACTGCTGCTGATCTCGCCGCAGAGGAAGAAATCAGGATTAGTCCGTGCATATTTCAGCAGTCCCTAAGCCCGAAGATTGATTATCGAGTCACAGTTGTGGGAAAAACTGTTTTTCCAGTAAGAGTGGAGCGTCAAAATTGCAAATCCTCGCATATAGACTGGAGGAGCGAGAAGAGCGAGCTTCGTTTCATTGCCTGCAGTTTGCCCCCTGAAGTAGAGGATCTATGTCGAAAGTATGTGAAGGCTAGTGATCTTATTTTCGGCGCAATAGACCTAGTCGAGCACAACGGAAGTTTTTTCTTCCTTGAGATCAACCCCAACGGTGAATGGGGATGGTTGCAGAAGCCAAATAACATCCCGATTGCTGAGGCACTATGTGATCTAATGATCTCTTACGATAGGGAGAAAGGGATATAGATGTCAGGTTTGCTGAAGATCGTCTTTTGGCTTTGGCCACCTTACGAGGAGCGCGTAGCACGGAAAGTTATTGATAGCAGCATTTCTGGTAGTTATCAGGAGAGAATGAAGTCGATTCAGGCAGAGATTAGCAAATCGCTTCCCGAAGACGCAGGACTGCTAGAGGAGAGCGAATCTCTTGCTAAGCTAGTATTTGAGTCCGAGACTAAGCGAAAGGAGACTGTCGAGAACAAAGCCCTCGCATTTGTTTCCGTCTTCGGAGTGTCAGTCAGTGTTATTTCAGCTTTGCTAACCTTATTCGGCGAGAAGTGGAGTATTTCAACACCTGCTGCTTTGATTGTAGGGGTCTTTTATGGCCTTGCGATAATACACCTTTTAGTGGCTGTCTATTATGCTATTGATGCTAGGCGCGTGGCGGGCTTCGCACTTCCTAACGCTGACGAGTTTGTTGAGACACTTCAAGAACGCAGGCAGTCAGTCGCCGACCGTATTGTAATGTATGTCTCTCAGGCGAAATTCAACCAACCAATTCTAATCAAAAAGGCTAACTCCCTAGCGGTAGCTGAAAGTATGTTTCTCCGCGGGCTGGTTCTTGTGACGATAGCTTCTGCCACGAGTGCCGGCACAATACTTTTTCCGACGGGCTTCACTCCGGCGGAGATATGCGAGGTACCTGACGTTGTGGGGCTGCATCAGGCAGCTGCCGAGCGCATGCTCACTGAATTGGAGTTGCAACCTGTCAGGAGCAACCAATATGACCCAGGCGTCATAGCCGGAGCTGTGATTTCGCAGGATCCGCCGGCGGGCTCGAGAATGAAGCCATGCCACGGAGATGTGACTATCGTGATTAGCCTCGGACCGTTGCCTACCCCCTCACCTACCTCTCTGCCGACCAATACACCAAAACCAAGTAAGACGCCTACCCCCATCTCGTTGGCACCCACACCGATGCCCACTGCTTAGCTTGGTGAGCAAACCCCTCAGGCTTTGGCCTTCCCTCGACCGTCCCCCCCCCAAAAAATCTGACCATTCGCCGCAAAAATGGTTGACCTCTGTACCTTATTCTGTTATAATAGGCTCGTACAGTTGTCCGATCAAAATTCCAAATTCACAGGAGGTGTACGATGAAAGGAAAACGGATTCTCACAAGTATTTTGGTGCTGGTTCTGCTACTGACCCTGGCCGTGGGGCTGGGCCAGGCCGAGACCCCCACCCTGGCCCTCCCCCTGGCAGGGGGAGGGTTGGGAGGGGGTGGGCCTCTGGGCACCGCTG
>CAYUPJ010000245.1:0-5687 GCA_964446635.1 uncultured Anaerolineae bacterium | reverse complement strand
TTCACCCCCGCTGCGAGCACGCCACGCCTCGCTGTGCGGAGGAACCGCCACCGGCGCCGGATGGAGATCGCGCCCGGCCATGAGGCTCTGGGTTGATATACCAACATAGATTAGCGAGGAGGAAAATGCAAACATACCGTGTAGAAACAATGGTCTCGAGCAACAGAACGCTTACCATTAAGGGGTTGCCTTTCCAGGCGGGCGAGAAAGTCGAAGTCATTGTGCGCCGCCGCGAGCGTGAACTGGAGCATCGTGGGCGCTATCCCTTGCGGGGCAAGCCGATACGTTATATTGACCCATTTAAGAGCGTTGCCGAAAGCGACTGGGAAGCGCTACAATGATCGTTCTCGACACGCACATCTGGGTCTGGTGGGTGCACGGTGATGAACGGCTTACCCGAACCCAGGCAGAAGTCATTGAGGCCAACGAGCCGGATGTTATTGGCGTGAGTGCTATTTCGTGCTGGGAGATAGCGAAACTTGTGGAATACGGACGACTCGAGTTGCCCTGTTCATTGGAAGAATGGTTCGAGGACGCCCTGAGTTATCCCGGCATTCATCTGCTTGAGCTGACGCCGGAGATTGCAATAGAATCGACTCAACTGCCGGGCGAGTTTCACCGTGATCCTGCGGATCAGATGATTGTGGCAACAGCCAGGGTATATGGGTGCCCGCTGGTGACGTCCGACGGCAGGCTTCTCGAATACTCGCACGTTGAGACCATAGCATAAGCGACCAGGCTGTAGGTTTCACTCCCGCTGCGAGCACGCCACGCCTCGCTGTGCGGAGGAACCGCCACCGCCACCGATGGAGATCGTGCCTGACCATGAGGTTATAGGTTGATGTGCTAACAGGATCAGCCAGGAAGATAGGATGTATGATCGTGTTTTGAGGCAAATGCGGGAGAAAATCCGTACACGGCAGTATGTGATGACCGTACATACCGAAGAAGAGATGGCAGGTGACAATCTGTCCATCTTCGATGTTGAGCATGTTATCCTCACTGGTGAAATCACTGAGCGGCAGAAAGATCACGACACAGGTGAGTGGAAGTACCTTGTTGAGGGTGAAACCATTGCCGGTGACTTGGCGGTCGTCGTTGCCAAGCTGAGCATAACCAACAAGCTGGTGATGATCACCGTCTATATGGTGTGAGAGAAGATATGATCTGTGACATCTGTGGTCAAGAAGGTGCCCGCGTTCGTCACGTGACGCGCAGTTACGGCCAAGGCAAGGATTTGCTGGTCATCGAGAACATCCCTGTGGTCAGTTGCCCACATTGCGGGGAGAGTTATCTGACGGCCGAGACGTTGCACGAGATTGAGCGTATCAAACTGCACCGTAAGAGCTTTGCTCAAGAGCGCCCTGTATCTGTAGCTGTTTTTGCCTAGAGTTGCAGTCCTGAACATCCAGGGCACGCGAACACCTCGCTGGAGGCGACCGCGCTTCGCGCGCGTCGTATCGGCGGTGCTTTCGGTTTTGTGGCATCCCACACCCCCGCTGCGAGCACGCCCCGCCTCGCTGTGCGGAGGAACCGCCACTGATGGGGATTGCGCCTGGCCATGAGGTTAGCTGTTTCCTGTACTCTTGAGAGAAGCTCCACGAGGAGATTCCCGCATAAACCTTTTTTGGGGGTGTTATGCGGAAAAAACTCCACATATTCACTGGTTGGGCGGCCAAGACCGACCAGAGTCTATCTTTCATAATGGAGGAATGCAGTGACAAGCACAAATCAAACCCAATACAATTCAAAGTTAGCCAACTATCCAAGACCAGTTATTGCTTTAACGGCTGTAACCTACTTGTTGTTAGGCTGCCTGGAACGCCTGCCAGGGACCGTTATTCCCGCTCTGCTCTACTTCTTTGCCTTGGGGGTTCTGGCATTGTATCTTATGCCCTACGTTATTGGACTTCCCAATGGTCGCAAATCGTTTCAAGATTACTGCCGAGACATCCGTCTATTACCTGTGACGCCTCTAGGCCGAAACATTTTGCTTGGCTTGTTGATGGCTACACTTACCTTGTCCAGCATCTTCTTGGCATCGCTGTTGACAGGACACTTTGTGTTTGACTGGAGCATGGTGCCTGCGTTGCGGTGGGTGAAAGGACTCACCCGGGGTATCTGGGAAGAGGTCTTCTTTCGCGGAATTATCTTGGTATTGTTCATGAGAGTATATCCACTACGCAAGGCTGTGTTCTTTTCAACATTTCTGTTTACTGTGGTGCATCTAAAAAACCCAATGGCAATAAATCTGGAAATGATAGTCGATCTGGTCAGCATTTTCTTTATAGGATTGCTCTTTACTTATCTCGTACTCAAAACAGGATCGCTCTTACCAGCTATCGTTTTTCACTATGTACACGACATCTTTGTGCTGTTGGTGCAGAACACGCCAGGGGCAGATGAGACGCTCGCTTTAGCCCTCTTTTATGCGTTTTTTTGGATTGCCCTTGTTATTGGAGCAGTCCTTACAAAGTACATTGTTGAACGTTGGCCCACGAAGGGGTCAAAGACATTGGCAGCTCAAGCATAAGCGCAGCGGAGGCCGCCCAACCCCCGCTGCAGCCGACCCGCCCCTTTGGGGCTCCAGAATAGCGCGCGTTTGCGACATTGGGGGTTTAACCAATGTTCATTGGTTAGCGAAGGACGGGGCGGGCGGCTGAGCTTCTTCGTTAGTGCGCCGCGCCGTGAGCAAAGGGCTCACCACCGTAGAAAGAAGGTGTGAGGGGTAGTAGTAGAATCGCCATCGCAGCTCTGTAGGTCTTTGCCGGAAAGGCTCAAGAAGGAGGACAGACTATCGGACAAAGGAACAGATCAAGCAAGTCAGCCATAGATTTTATAATGGAGGTTATCAATATGCTGAGAGTTGCTACGGATATTGGAGGTACATTCACGGACCTGGTGTTCGTGACGCCGGATGGTGAGGTGGTCACGGGCAAGAGCCACACCACCCCGGCGCAATTTGAAAAGGGGGTGATGGACGTCATCGCGGCCAGCGGCACAACGCCGAGTGAGTTCGCGTCCTTTGTGCACGGGACGACGATCGTCATCAATGCCATCACCGAAAGAAAAGGAGCCAAGGTCGGGCTGCTCACGTCTGAGGGGTTCCGCGACATCCTGGAGATCGGCCGCGGCACCCGCCCCGACTTCTTCAACCTGGAATACCGCAAGCCCGAGCCCTTTGTGCCCCGCTACCTGCGCCGCGAAGTGAGGGGGCGCATCAACTACAAGGGGATCGAGACCACGCCCCTGGACCTCTCCGGGCTGCCGGCCATCCTCGACGATTTCCGGGCCGAAGGAGTGGAGGCGGTCGCCATCTGCTTCATCAATTCCTACGCCAACCCGGCCCACGAAGAGGCAGCGCTGGCCAAGATAAAAGAGCTGTGGCCGGAAGTCTCCACGGTGGCCTCGCACCAGATCACGCGCGAGTGGCGCGAGTACGAGCGCACCAACACCGCCGTGTTGTCGGCGTACGTGCAACCGGTCGCCCACCGCTACCTGGACCGCCTGACCAGCGCCCTCTACGATGCCGGCATGCGCTGCACGCCGTACATCATGCAATCCAACTGCGGCGTGGATACGGTCAAGAGCGCGCGCCAAATCCCGATCACCATGGTCGAGTCGGGTCCCGCCAGCGGGATCTGGGGCGCTGCGGCGCTGAGCCGGCTGATCGGAGAGCCGGATGCCATCGCCATTGACATCGGCGGGACGACAGCCAAATGCGGGCTGATTACGGGCGGCCAGGTCAAGCTCAACACCAATTACCAGATCGGACGCAGCGAAACCTCGGCCGGCTATCCGGTGATGGTGCCGGTCGTTGATCTGGTGGAAATCGGCAATGGCGGCGGGTCCATTGCCTGGGTGGACGAATTCCAGAGGCTCCACGTCGGCCCACAGAGTGCCGGCGCCGTGCCCGGCCCGGTGTCCTATGGGATCGGCGGCACGGAAGCGACGACCACCGACGCGAACCTGGCGCTGGGTTGCATCAACCCGCACTATTTCTGCGGTGGCACGTTGGAGGCGGACATGGAGGCGGTGGATCGTGCGCTGGATAAGCTGGCCGCAGCCCTCACCCCCAACCCCTCTCCCCCTGGGAGAGAGGCAAGGGGTGAGGGCCGGCAGGAAGCGGCGCGCAGCATCGTCCGCGTCGCCAACAACAACATGGTCAACGCCATCAAGCTGATCTCGGTCAATCGCGGCCATGACCCGCGCGACTTTACGCTGATCGCCTTTGGCGGCGGGGGCGGCATGCACGCCTGCGCCCTGGCCAGGGAGCTGGCCATCAAGAAGGTGGTAATCCCCAAGCAATCCAGTGTGTTCTCGGCCTGGGGCATGCTGCTCAGCGACCTGCGCCGCGATTACCTGCAGACCCAGATCGTTGACCTGTCGGCCCCAGGAGCGGCGGCGCAGCTCGACGAGGCGCTGCGGCAACTCGAAGAAAAGGCGCTTCAGGAGTACGCCGCCGAGGACATTGACCCCGCGCGGGTGCATTTCCTGCGCTATGGCCGCTGCCGCTACCAGAACCAGGAGCACTCGGTGGAAATCGTCCTGCCGGATGGAGCTATCAAGGCCGAGCAGATCGAGACCATCCGCCAGCGCTTCGTCACGGACTATGAACGCGAATACACCTACACGCTGGACACCCCGGTGGAGCTAGTCGTCTATCACCTGGTGGCCATTGCCGAGGTGGACAAGCTGAAGCCAGAGAAACTCCCGACGACGGGGCGCCTCCCCTCCCCCCCTCTTCCCCCTCCGCTGGCGGGGGGGATGGGGGGGGCGGTCAAAGCACGGCGGGAAGTGGATTACGTTGAAGCCGGCATCCATCGGGCGACGATCTACAATGGTGATGCCCTGGAACCCGGCATGAGTTTCGTCGGTCCGGCCATCATCGAAGAGGCCGGCGCCACCACCGTGATCCCGCCCGGCCTGCCGTGTCAGGTGGACGACTATGGTAACTATCACATCCGCACCAATTTGGAGATTGGATATTAGAGATTGGAGGTTGGTTTTCCAATATCCAATATCCAATATTCGATTTCCAACTTCCAACATCCAAGGTAAAGGAGGATAACCCATGAACGACAAGTATGATCCGATTACGCTGGAAATCATCCAGAGCTCGCTCCAGGCGGCTGCTGACGAGATGTTCGCCGCTCTGCGCCGTACGGCCATGAGCGCGATCATCTACGAAGTGCTCGACATGGGCACGGGCATCACCGACAAGAACGGCGAACTGGCGGGTTCCGGGGCCGGCATCCCGGCCTTTGTCGGTGTGCTGGACAAGACCGTCAAGCGGGTAATGGAAAAGTTCAACCAGCCGGGCGACCCTTCGACAGCCCTTCCCTTCGACGGGGCTCAGGACAAGCGACGGGGCTCAGGACAAGGCTCAGGGCAGCGCATCGAGCCGGGCGACATCTTTATCACCAATGACCCGTACACCGGCGGCGTGACCCACCTGAACGACGCCGTGCTGACCATGCCAGTCTTTGCCGGCGATGAGATCGTGGCCTGGACCGCCAATATCGCCCACTGGAATGACGTGGGCGGCATGGTGCCCGGCAGCATGTCCACCGACGCCACCGAGATCTTTCAGGAGGGAATGATCCTGGCTGCCGTCAAGCTCTTTTCCCGCGGCCAGCCCATCCGCTCCGTGTTTGACATCCTCACCGCGAACTGCCGCATGCCCG
>CAYUPJ010000244.1:0-5689 GCA_964446635.1 uncultured Anaerolineae bacterium | reverse complement strand
AATCGAGACCATGGTCGAGCCGTGGAGCGACTACTTCACCAAGGTCCAGACCCTTTGGGCCAGCGGTGACGCGTCGGTGATTCCGGACGTGCTCTTCCTGTGGCCTACGCCTCGCTACGCCGCCGATGGCGTGCTGGAGAACCTCGACCCCTGGATCAAGAAGACCGGTTACGACCTGAGCGATTACTGGCCAGCTCTATTGGAATCGGCCATGTATAACGGCAGCGTCTACGGTTTGCCCCGCGACATCAGCGTGGAGGCCCTCTACTACAACAAAGACATCTTCGACGAGGCTGGCGTGTCGTATCCCACCGATGACTGGACCTGGGACAACTTCCTGGCCGCCGCCGAGAAGCTGACCGTGGTCGAGGCCAGTGGTCGGGTGAAGCGCTACGCCCTGGGCATGGAGGGCGGCAAGTATCAGTTGTGGGTCGGCCAGAACCGGGGCAGTATTCTGGACGACATGCGCAACCCGTCCAAATGCACCTTGACCGAACCGGCGGCCGTGGAAGGCGTCAAGTTCTTTGCCGACATGATGAACAACAACTACGCCATGCGTGATGCCAACCTCAGCCAGGCCGGCGGCGACGCTGCCGTATTCCAGAGTGGCCAGGTGGCTATGATCATCCAGAACTCCAGCCGAGTGTCGGCCTTCAACGCGGCGGACATGAACTACGACGTGGCCACGGTGCCCATTCCCAAGGGTGGACAGCGGTCGGCGGCTGCTGGCGGGGCCGCCTGGGTGATGAGCAGCGGCAGTGGCAACAAAGAGGCAGCCTGGACTTTCCTGAGCTGGCTGCAAAGCAAGGACGGCGGCCAACACCTCTACGCCGCCTCTGGCGAGATCTTCCCGGCCCTCAAGTCTACCGCTCGCTCCGACGACTTCCTCAAATCCGGCCAGCCGCCGGCTAATCGCCAGGCCTTCCTCACCGAGGGCGAGAACGCCAAGGTGGGCAACTTCGGCTACTTCCCTGAGTGGGATGAGCTGGACGGCTCCATCATCAGCGCTGGCATGCAGCGCATCTGGGCCGGAGAGGCCACCCCCGAAGAAGCACTGCCGCAGATCTGTGCACAAGTAGACGCTTTCCTGGCAGAGCACGGCTACCCGAAGTAAACCGATGGTAGCGAGTGGCGCATTTCCCCTCCCTCGGAGGGAGGGGCCAGGGGAGGGTGAGCCTTCTGTGTCGTAGAGTCTATCCCCTCCCGGCCTCCCCTTGCCAGGGGGAGGAGTCTGGCTACTCTCTTGAATGGTTACAACTGATGAAAAGAGGGCGATGGGTCGTGCAACTGTATGACCTATCGCCCTCACACCTCTCCAGGATCCGATCATGACCCTTCTACCACGGAAGCCGCCATCCTCAAAAGACGTGGGTAAGACTTCGGAAGTCTACCGTCGGCGCTGGTGGGCCAGGTGGCGGCCCGATCAGCAGTGGGAAGCATACCTCTTCCTGCTGCCCAGTTTCGCCGGATTCCTGATCTTCGTCGCTCTCCCCGTCATTGCGGCCCTGGCCCTGAGCTTTGTTCGCTGGAACCTCTTGACTCCTCCAACCTTTGTCGGCATAACAAACTATACGCAACTGTTGACCCACGACCCCATCTTTAAGAGAGCGTTCTGGAACACCGCCTATTTCACCGTCACCATCGTGCCGCTACAATTGATTCTCGGCCTGGCGCTGGCAGTGGCTCTTAACCAGACGATCCGTGGCGTCACCCTCTATCGGCTGATCTACTTCATGCCCGTCGTCACCACCATTGTCGCCGCGGCCCTGGTCTTTCAGTGGATGTTCAACCGCAATTTTGGCCTGATCAGCGCCATGGTCTGGAGATTGGGGGAATTGACGGGGCTACCCATCAGCCCGCCGGACTGGTTGAGCAGCAGCGCTTGGGCCAAGCCGGCCGTGGTGATCCTCACCCTCTGGAAGAACACCGGCTTCACCATGGTGATCTATCTGGCCGGGCTGCAGGCGGTCCCGGAAGAGCTTTACGACGCCGCCAAGGTGGACGGGGCCAACGCCTGGCAGCGCTTCCGCCGCATCACGGTGCCGCTGATCAGCCCGACGACTTTCTTCTTGCTCGTTATCCAGATGATCGGCGCTTTCCAGCTCTTTAGCGAGCCCTACGTCATGACCCGGACTCAGGGCGGTCCACTACAGGCTACCCTGACCATCGTCTATTACATCTATCAAAACGCCTTTGAATTCGGTAGCATGGGCAAAGCCTCGGCCATGGCCTGGGTGTTGTTTACCCTGATCTTCACTTTCACCTTTATCCAAACCCGCCTGCAACGACACTGGGTGCACTACGAAGCGGGAGAATGACGAGGCATGGTGGGTAGGACGCTATTTCCATTCCGCAATCCACAATCTGCAACCCGCAATCTGGCATTGCACGCCATCCTGATCGCCGGCAGCGTAGTCATGTTGCTGCCCTTTGTATGGATGCTCAGCACTTCCTTGAAGGAGCCGCGGGAGATCTTCACCTACCCACCTCGCTGGATCCCCAGCCGCATCGCCTGGGAAAACTACGCCACCACTGTTTCGATCATGCCCTTTGGCCGCTTTTATTTCAACAGCCTGGTGGTGGCCGTCAGCGTCACCTTCCTGCAGATTCTTACCTCCTCCCTGGCGGCCTTCGCCTTTGCCCGGCTGCGCTTTCGAGGACGCAATGCGCTTTTCTTGCTCTACCTGGCTACGTTGATGATCCCGTTCCAGGTAACAATGATCCCCAATTTCATCCTCATGCGTCTTCTAGGGTGGTACGACTCTTACCAGGCCCTTATCCTGCCGCCGGCCTTCTCGGCTTTTAGCACCTTTCTGCTGCGTCAGTATTTCCTGGGCATCCCCATGGACCTGGACGAAGCGGCGCGGATGGACGGGGCGTCCTCTTTACGCATCTGGTGGCAGATCATCATGCCCCTCAGTGGCCCAGCCCTTGCTGCCCTGGCCGTTTTCATCTTCCTTAATTCCTGGAACGACTTCCTGTGGCCGTTGATCATCACCACCTCGTTGGAGATGCGCACCCTGCCCGTGGGCCTCAGCGCGTTTCAGGGCCAGTACAACGTGCAGTGGCACCTGCTGATGGCCGGCTCTGTCATCGCCATGCTGCCAGTGCTCATCATCTACGCCGTTGGCCAGAAATGGATCGTGCGAGGCATCACCCTTACGGGCATGGGGGGGCGGTGAGGACGTATTCAGGTGTTGGGGGGAGGGAGCGTGGGTTGAGTAGACCAGAGGTCGTATCGAAGCCAGAGGAACTAAGGGGCTCTTAGACGTAGCCTGCGGGCTTGGCTTTTGGCCTGCGAATGGAAATTCGCAGGCTTTTCTATTTCCTGGCGATAAGCAGGCGATAAACCTTTGTCGGTTGGGCGCCGAAACGGAGCTTGTATTCCTCTTCGCCGCGCATAAAGTCGAATTTCGCCCGGCCCAGCTCGATGGCCCACTGGATGCAGTAGGCCAGGAGGACGATGCCTGGGCTGAGCCCCGCGTATTTCTGAGGATCGTATCCGGAGTTGTAGACGAGTATGGAATCTCGGTAGTCGAAGTTCAGCATGGCGGCTGCCTTCTCCCCATTGACTTCGATGAAAGCCAACTGCAGCCATCCAGCCTGATGCAAGACCCGGGCTGCGGCGTGGAAGAAACCCTTCATCTGGGCATCCATGAACTCATCCTTGTCAACGTCGCTCTTCTGATGCAGTTCAATGAAAGCTTCCATTTCCGCCGCCAGGTCACGTTCTTCACCCACGATGTACCAGTTGATTTGCTCGCTGCGTTCGGCCCTGCGGATTTTGCGGCGTATCTCGTGGCGTTGCTTCTTGTCCAATGAGCTAAGGTATTCATCCCAGGTGGATGGCAAGGGGATGACGGGGCAGACGTCTTCGACCTCTGTTTGGACTTGGTAATCCCGGGCGACAGCCATCTCGGCCAGGCACCGGTGGGTAGGGGAGGCGGCCGGGATGTTACAGAGGTCAGCTTGGTCCCAGGCAGGCGCCTCATCGCTCTCCAGCCAGTCCAGCAAGGCGCCGTAAACCTTCTCCTCCTGGCCGCTGGCGGCGATGAGGTCCAGATAATCGGACACGTCGCGGCAACCTACGATGGACAGGGTCTTCAGCCCGTCGTCCGAGGTGGTCAGGTACAAGGGGACGATACCTGAGAGGTGGCTGCCATCGCGCACAGCGATCAGGTAGAGCTCACCCTCGCCCAGGTGCTCCCACCAGGTACTTTGCCACTCCCAGGTCAGGAAAATGGTGTCGGATACGCTATCGCGCAGGAGGGGGTTCCATTCGTCGCGCAAGGCCGCGAAGCCAGCAGCGTCGGTGTATACCTGAATTTTCACTTCAGCTCCAGAATCAACTGGCAGTACGGATCGCCCCGGGCAATGGAGCAGGGCAACTCCAGGGTCATGGCAGTGTGGCTGATCATGCCGTGATCGCCCTGCATGGCGATGTCGCACAGCCGGGAGAGTTCCTCTGGCGCGGCTCCCAGCCGTTTCCAGGCGGCAACGAGGGGACAGTAGTGGAAGCGGATCTCGCCCCGCGTTTCTCCAGCTTCAATCGCTTCCTTGGCGAAGATCTCCTGTCGGCCGGGGCGCATCTGGTGGGCGATGAAGTCGGCCGGGGTGGCCAGGGGGCCCATTCGTTGGCCTTTGGTCTGGCCGTAGCGGTAGATAGCTCGGCTGGCCAAACGTTCCGCCTCTTCCGGGCCGAGGGCTGCCTCCATCTCCTTGAGCAGGAAAAAGAGATACGTGGCCCGATCCTCAATGGCGCTGCGCACAGCTTCGGTGGTTTCGTTGGACATGCTTTGTCTCCTCTCAAAGGTTATTGTTAGATCTGGCGGAACACTACACCGGATTGGGAAAACAGCAGATGGAGAAAGAATCCGTTCCTTTCTCAATCCGATGTAGTGTCAGGAGCCAGTATTGCACCTTGTTTCTGCAGCGCCGGGATCAGGGCTTCGTAGCCAACAAAGTGGATGGCCTGGATGCCTAGCTCCGCCGCAGCCGCCACATTCGGTTCGTAGTCGTCTACGAAAATCGTTGCCTCAGGGGCCGTGCCCAGGCGTTCCAGCGCCAGCCGGTAAATGGCCGGGTCGGGCTTGGCCAGGCCCACCACCGCTGAGATCACCTCTACGTCGAACAGCCCATCCAGGCCGTAGCGTTCGCCCAGCAGTCGGGGGAGAACGTCGCTGGCATTGCTCAGCAGGCCCGTGCGATACCGGCCCCGCAATCGCCGGACCAGGTCTGCCATCCGTCGGTCAGTCTTGGCGTCGCGGAGCAGCGCTTGCACAAAGTTTCGGACCGCTTCCGGCGTGTGAAACCCCAGCCCGGGACCGGTCCGCCGCCAGAATTCCTCATCGGTGATGGTTCCCACTTCGGCCAACCGCCAGTTGTTTGATCGCCATAGAATTTCGGACAAGCTGCCAGGCTGCAATCCCAGCCGCGCTTCCTGTTCCTGGAACGAATCTATCTGGCGAAAGTCCACCATCACTCCGCCAAAGTCGAAGATGATTGCTTCGATGTCTAATGCCATGTGTGCTCCACCTGGATTATACACGAATCTCATTCCCATGCAAATCATGCTGGGTAGGGTAGCGTCACTTTGGGCTGCCCTGGTTTATCTTGACAAAACACCTGCTTTAGCTTATCATTACAGGCAATTGCCGAGGATTTGGGATAGTCTGGGTATGGGGTTGGT
>CAYUPJ010000243.1:0-5742 GCA_964446635.1 uncultured Anaerolineae bacterium | reverse complement strand
ACAAACCGCCGGATCTGGCGATTCGGCGGGAGCAAGGCTAAACTCTGCTCGGCCTGGATTGTATATTGGGGCATATGTCCTCCAACTGCTCTGAGCGGGAGCAGACTGCCTGTTCTTTAACATCTTCGCAGGCCGATACTTCTCTACCAGGGCATAGTATTGCTCAACCACGTGCTGTCTCAGATCGGTCATCAGCACAACCTGATCCAGATCGTCGCAATACCCGCGACCGGGTCTCCGGAGCGAACCAGATGCCGGGGTTGGATAGCCTGATTGAAGCGCAGGCCAAGGACCTCAACCTGGGCGCGTCGTGGAACACGTCCTAACCTTTCCCCCAATTATTGAGAAGATACCTTTCTCTCCAGCGGCTGGTAGGGATCGGTTACTGTGCCGGAGGCGATGTTGCCCCGTTTCGCCCGCTTCATCTGTTTGGCTAGCACCTCCGCCGCATTGACCCTGACATCCACAAAGGTGCCCCATTCCTCCGTGTGGCCGGTGAAACGCTTCATGTAGGTGGCGTAGCAGTAGACGCAGCCGTGGCTGCAGCCGACGTAGGGGTTGATAGCGTAGTCAACCCCCTCGATGCCTGATTTGGTGAGGATGGACTTGCACTCGATTTCCTTTACGATCACGCTCTGTCCTGTCTTCAAAGAGCCTCCAGATTTCCTCCTTTCTTAGTTTTAGTTCTTCTGCACCCGCAGCGCCAGGAAGGTGAGTCAGGGCGAGGGGTTCTTCTGTTGGACGGCGAAGGCCATCTGTTCCCTGTCGTTCAAGCTACCTCGGGCTACTTCATAGACGTGGATGACGTCAAAGCCTCTTTCTCGCAAAGCGGCCGCCAGACCAAGCCACATGTCCTCGTCAATGAATAGCCGGATGGGCTCGTGTTCAGCCGGTAGTTTCGCTCATTCTGGCAGGCAGTTGACACAATAGCGGTAACAGGTGTATAACCTCCAGTAAACTCAGTACTGGAGGAAACGATGTTCTCTCCCATCATTACCTCGGAACGGATTGACAACATCCCGTTGTTGATCCATTGGTTACTCAAAATGCACGTTGACAAGATCATCGATGCGGTGCTCGGCCCACCGCATGGCAACCGGCAAGGGCTGAGCTACGGCCAACTGGCAGGGGTCTTCGTGGCTTACATCTTGAGCGTATGCAACCACTTCCTCAGCCCGGTGCGTGACTGGGTAGAGAAGCACCGTCACTGCTTGGAAGGGGCCCTAGGGCACCCCATCCGCGCCACCGACTTCACCGATGACCGTCTGGAAGACCTGCTGGACGCCATCGGTACTGGCGCGGTGATCGAGCAGGTCGAGGAGCAACTGGGTCAGCACCTCATCCGGGCTTACGAGCTGCCCACCAACACCGCTTGGATCGATCCCACGACGGTAGCGGTCTACCATCAACCTGCCGGCGAGAGCTTGCTCACCTTCGGCCATAGCAAAGACCGCCGCCCCGATTTGCGCCAGTTCAAAGAGGTGTTGAGCACCCTCGACCCGGTGGGCATCCCGTTGTGCAGTGCGACGGTGGCCGGTCACCGGGCGGACGATCCACTCTACCTTCCGATCTGGCAGCGCATGGTCGAGACCCTGGGCCGGTGCGACTTCCTGGTGGTCGGCGACTGCAAACTGGCCAGTCTGGCCAATCGGGGGCAGATCCAGCGCGGTGGCGGCTACTACCTGGCCCCTCTGCCGATGACTGGGGACACGCCGGACGACTTGCGGCGTTGGGTGCTGCAGCCGCCGGTGCCGCTTGCGGATATCCACTTGCCGAGCGTGGACCAATCGCTTGGCCAGGGCTGCGAAGTCAGCGTCCCGCGTACCTGGACCGACCCCCAGACGGAAGAGCACGTCACCTGGGACGAGCGGGTGCTGGTCATGCGCAGCGATAAGCTGGCCCGACGGCAACAGCAAGGCCTGGCCGATCGCCTGGCGCGCACCGAACAGGCCCTCGCCAAGCTGAAGCCCCAACCGACGGCCACCGAAGCCGAGTTGATCACTCAGAGCCAGGCCATTCTGGAGCGGCATGACGTCGGCGCATACTTGCGGGTGACGTGGACAGCCCACACCACGCAGACCAAGCACTATCTCAAGCGCGGGCGGCATGGCCCCAACAGCCCCTATGAGATGGTCACGACCACCCAGTGGCAGTTGACCAGCACGCGGGATACGGAGGCCATCGAGACCTTCAACCGCCTGGCCGGCTGGCGTCTCTATGTCACCAATGCGCCGGCCGCGCGGCTCGACTTGAACGGTGCGGCGGCCGGCTATCGCGGGCAGTGGCAGCCGGAACGCGGCTTTCATCGGCTCAAGGGCGCGGCGTTGGCCATCCGCCCCTTGTTCTTGCGCTCCGATCAGCGTATCCGGGGACTGCTGTGCCTCCTGGTGATCGCCTTGCGGGCCCTGACCTTGCTCGAGTTCGTCGCCCGCCGCAGCCTGCACGAGGAGGCCGATCCGTTGCAGGGCTTATATCCGGGCAACCCCAAGCGGACCACCCAGCAGCCCACGGCTGAGCGGCTGCTGAAGGCCTTTGACCACATCACCTGGTATCGCCTGAGTGACGGGGAAATTGTGCGGTACGAGATCACACCGTTGTCGGCCCTTCAGCAACGCATCCCTGGCTTGCTGGGTATCCCGGAATCGGTTTACACCCAACCCGGACAACCGCTATTAGCCAGCCCTTGATTGTAAATGAGCGAAACTACCGACCTGAGGCCTGCGCGAATCAAATGACGCAAATATCCCCGCCTATCGGGGCGAAAAATCGCTTATGAGTCTTAGTGTCTACAGCGGAATCATAGTGCTGGGTGAAGACACTGGCCCAGTACCACCGATCAACCTTGCGATACATTGCCTCAGCGCCACGACGCTGCTGGATCGCCTGAAGGAGAGCCGCTAAAGGGACGAGCATCGTCGTGTAGGGAATCCAATTCTCGGCAAAAGCTCCGTAGCCACCGTTATAAGTCACACGCTTGTACGCCTCGACCATGAATTGCGTTGCTATCTCCCATTGTTTCCTGAATTTAGCCGGATCCAATGCGTCTATGACGTCCAGAAGGGTGCCTTTCTTCGTTTCCTTCCCTTCCAGAAGCGAAATCACTTTGAGCAGGAACTCCGGCTTGATGACTTCGGCAACCACCTGGTGTTGCTTGGTAAAATCTTCCCACAAGTCTCGCAACTGAACACCTTCTCCTTCAACGGCACCTGGTCGGCCTGGTCGAGGGGGACGGGGCCGTAGGTGAAGAGGTGGCGCATCAGGCTGCGCTTGAGTTCGCGGGCGGCGGCGATGAGGTCGTCCTGGGTGGCAATGGCCCGCTGGATGGTGCTGAGGACGTGGGCGATTCGGCGCTGTTCGGGGAGGGGAGGGAGGGGAACAGGATAGTGCTCTAGGTCGTGACGTTGGAGACTTGGTAGAGTTGTTTTAGCGTGCTCGCCTGATAGTGGCTTAAGGGTCAGATAGCCAAAGAGGAAAACAACGTCTACAGATCGCTCCCATTTCAGATAAAACGTGGTGTCCGCAGGCTAACAAGGTTGTTCCATCAACCACACCCGGCCGGCCGTTCCCTTCCGCCCGATCACAAGGGTGGGAAACTCTACAAGGGGTGAGTCCGTCCAGGCATAGATGCCACCTGAGCCCACAACTGGCACTGCCCCGTCGGTTACGGGCTTTGCTTTGCCATACTTGACACTTGCGACCTCCCCCAGTCGCACCACCTCCCAATCCACCGGGATCGGGCCGAAATCGGTTTCTTTGAAGCTGTCTTCGAGTCTCATCGAGATTCCCTTATGAGCCGTTTGTGAGCCCATTCTGGGCCCTTTGAGCCGTTTGTGAGTCCATCAGTTGGTAATAGGTGCCTCGGCCGGTAGTGCCCATCTTCTGGAGAACTGCGAGCGTAACCAACTTGTTCAGGGTCCCGCGTTGCCGTCGGCTTGGAGGCGCCTGTGAGTTCCTGATACTCTTTGTTCGTGATCTTGCCTCTTTCCTTCACGTACAACACCGCCTTCAACTGCCGCTCGTTCAATCCCATCTCGCGCAAACGTTCCTCGGTGTAGGGGTTCTTGTAGAAGATGACTTCAAAGCGGCCTTTCTCCGAACGGAAGTCGGGCTCCGGCAGGCCCTGTTGACGGCAGAGTTCCACGATCATGGTGGTACCGCTCCCCCAACGTTCGATCCAACCAGCAAAGTAGAAAACCTGAGCGAGGAGGGGATTGCGCAGCCTGGAGTCGTGGGGGCTCTTCTTCAAGTCCTCCACGGTGATCCCTGGCGGCAGTTCCCCCGGACTCCAGATGTAGACACGGTCGTCATACACCCGGATGCTGATCTCCCCATAGGGGTCGAAATAGTCGCGATGGATCAGCGCGTTGATGACCGCCTCCCGCAGGGCCTCCAATGGATAGTCCCAGATCTCCCGTCGCTGCAAGGCTTCCAACGGACTGGCGGCTTCGCCCATTTCACTTGGGATCTCGTATCGTACCTGGAGGTACAGCCGGAAGACTTGCATAACCTGCTCCAATTGCCGGAAGAGGTTGCCCCGCATGAGTTTATCGTCGAGGATGGTAATGCCCGTTTTCTTGATGAAGAGCCGTCCCAGTTCCTCGGGCGGTATCTGGCGGGTCGTATTGCCGATGCGCCTGTAGTATCGGCCGTGGTAGGCGACGGGTGTCTGCGAAGGAGCTACCTCGATCACCAGCACCCTTTTCTCGTTGAGCATGCATCCCTCCAGCGAGGGCTGAATCCGCAAGGCGTCCGCAATTCGGTCGGTGGTCGCCCTAAGATCCTTGTCACCCCCTTGCCAGCCGATGACACGACCATCGTCATCTATGCCGACGAGCAGCGCCCCCCCGTGCCCGTTAGCGAAAGCAGCCAGAGTCTCCAGCGCCGCATCACTCCACTGTGCCTTGAACTCGATCCTTTCACCTTTGCCTACGAGAATCAATGTCTCAAGTTCAACTGCCATGCTGCCACCCTCCAAAACCCAGCGCCGTCAACACGGCGTTCAGTTCGCTGTCGGCCTCACGGCGTTCCTCTTCCGCCTGGGCCAGCAGCACCAGCGCCTCCTCCAATGGCAGCGGCGGCTCCTGATCGTCGCTGGCCACGTAGCGGGAGGGGCTCAGGTTGTAATCGTTGCGGGCCGCTTCCTGGGTGGCAATGATGGCGCTCACCCCATCCTCGGCCCGCCAGTCGCGGTAGATGTCGTAAATCTGGCGGATGTGCTCGTCAGTCAGGTAGTTCTTGGGCCGCCCTTTGGCGCAGAGCCTGGAGGCGTTGATGAGCAGCATCTCGCCAGGGTGAGGCTTGGCCTTGTTGATGACCATGATGATGCCCGGCGCGGTGGTGTTGTAGAACAGGTTCTCAGGCAGCAGGATGACCGCCTCGATGAGATCGCCGGGTGTTACCAGGTCTCCCTCGACGAAAGTCCTGCGGACGTCGCGTTCCCGGTTGCTGCCCTGGTTGCCGCTGCCACGGGAGACGGCGCCGGTGTCCAGCACCACGGCCATCTTGCCCCTCGCGTTCAGAGAGGCGTACATGTGCTGGATCCAGCCCCAGTCGGCGGAGCTACCCGGGGGCGTGCCTCGGGTGAAGCGACCATAGGTGTCGTTCTCGTACACCTCGGTGCCGAACTTCTGATTCCACATGGGATTGGCCGTTACTTTGTCGAAGGTACGCAGAGAGCCCTCTCCCCACCCCCTGCCCCCTCCCAATCTTGGGAGAGGGGAGGGGGTTCGGGGGTGGGGAGAG
>CAYUPJ010000242.1:0-5779 GCA_964446635.1 uncultured Anaerolineae bacterium | reverse complement strand
CGTGGTTGGCGGCGAAGCAGCCCGGATACCTGCCCGGCGCGTAGAGGTTGCGCACTGCGCTCAGGTCTAGCTTGAGCAGTTCCACCCCGTAGCGGCTTATCACCGCGTCAATCTTGTCCAGGATGAATTCGTAAAAGCTGCTATCCAGGCACATCGTCGCTGTGCCGGGTATGGGGTGCCGATTCGGCTCCCCATGCCGATCGCGGGCGATCCATTCCGGGTGCTCCCGGAAAACCAGGCTCCGTTCGTCCACGGTGGCGACGGCCATCCACAGCCCAAACCTCATGCCGTGCCCGCGGGCGTAGTCGGCGATTTCCTCCAGCCCGTTGGGAAACCTGGCGAGATTGGCGTTCCAGTCCCCCATGCGGTCGTACCAGCCGTCGTCCACCTGGTACGCATCCACCCCCAACTCCGCCGCGCGCTCGAGCTGTTCCAGCAACAGGGCGCGACTCAGCTCGGACAGGTGCGGCACCCACGTGTTCACGGTGATGCTCGGCACCTGGGCCACATCGCAGATGGTCAATCGCTCCTCGACGAAGCGGGCGTACTCGCCGTCCACGACGTCTTGGGGAACCGGGTTAGCAAAAGTGAGGATGAAACTGGCCGGGGTCTGAAACTCTTCGCCGGGGGCGAGGATGCGCTCGAAGACCGTTTCATCGTCGCGGTTGTAGCCAGCGGCGATACGTCCGGGCTGGGCATACGCCTCCAGGCGCTTCAGGGGGCCGGGGGCCTCGGTGGCCAGGATGAAGCCCTCGCCGTGCTCGCTGTCGTTGACCAGGAGGGCGCAGTCGTCCATGGTCACCGCCACCGCCTTTTCGCGGCGGGTGAAGTAATCCGTCCACACCTCGGCGCTGGCCGGCGTATCCACTAGGAGGTTCAGGTCTTCCCAGTCCAGGTCGGAGAGAGTGACCGTTTCCGTGCTGAGGTTGCGCACGATCAGCCACTTGCGCAGGACGGGATAGTTGGAATAGACCTGGTAATGCAGTTCGATGGAGAGGGGGGGAGGGGGAGACACGGAGAGGGGGAGAGCGGGTTTTGTGCAGAGGTGGACGATGGCCTCGGTCGGATCGCCTTCGTGGACTTCGGCGCGCTCGAACCCAAAGTCACGGGTGGTCATCGCCCGGCCATTGGCCGCCAGGGAAAATTCGCGGCTGCTGGGGCGGAGGTAGTCCCGACCGGTCTCCTTGTTCACGAAGGAGAAGGTCACGCAGGGCGCGTCGGCTCGCGCCGCCAGCCGTCGCTCGAGGCAGGCATTGCCAATGATTAGAGTTTCGCCTTCATAACGGGCAAAGGCAGAGGGCATGTCAGAACCGCCTTTCAGGATGGGCTGGTAGACGACTAGAGCTTAACGTCCAATCGCCCCGACTTGCGTCCTTGACAATGTGGCGAATTTGTGGTATTATGAATAACAGTCGGGGGGTCCGTGGCCTCCCCGGAACATCACCGGGGACTAAGCGGATCTTGGGCGTAAGCTACCCCGACCGTTTTTTTATTCGCTTAACGCGCTTAACAGCGCCTGCTCTGTGATGACCTGATCAGGTGGCTCCTGACCGCGAAAGACCGCTGACGCGCGCTGGTGTGCAGGTGACTCCTTGCCCACCCGTTGAAACCTCACTCGTGCCTTATCAAAGGCCGGATCCACCTGATAGATGTGGGATAACAACCAGCCTTTGATCTCATTCTCGTACCCTTCGTACTCAACATCAATCACGATCTGATCTATGCGCTCCAGTGCGTCTCGCAACAATAGAAAAAGTGCGGCTGAAAAAAGCAACATCACAGCGCGGGTTTTAGACTTGCCCTTTTGTCTCAAATACTGAACCAGGTTCCGTTTCACCGCAGCAGGTATCAGGATCGCGTGCTGAAGGTCGTTAGATAACGCGAGAACCGTGTTCCTGGCCAGGTTGTTCATTTTACCGCTTTGGTCTATCTCCACATCAGGCATTACTGCCCACCTGACCGCACGACATAGCACACTTTCCTCCTGCGCTTCTGGTCACGGCCTAGCTCCTTCTTGACCATTGTTCATCCCTCCGCCAGTCCTTCGGCGAAGCTGGGGCGCTGGGGCGCCGTGGGCATCCCCTCCAAGTAGAACCGGTAGGCGTCGCCCACCGTCTCGATCTGCCAGCCAGCCTCAAAGGGGATGCTGATCCTCTGCTCCTCCAGCCGCAACATCATGTCCACCATGCGCACCGAGTCCACGCGCAGGTCGGTTAAGAAGGAGGTCTTGGGCGTGATCTCCTCCTCGTCCACCAGCAGTTCCTCGGCGACTATCTTCCGAAATTCATCGAATGAGTACTTGCCTCGAAGACCTGACGGGTTTCAAAAACCCGTCAGGTCTACTGTCCTATCCCCGGCGATTCAATTCCCTGGCAATGGCATCCTGCACTGTCCGATAATCGGCTGGCAGTTCGAGCGGAGGGTTGTCGTAGCGGGCGACTACTTCTTTCAGCACCCGGTCGTGGTAGCCCACCTTGAAATCGGTGAATTTGAGGCCGTGGGCGGTGGAGATGACGATGACTCTATCCGAGGGCCCGATGTCGCCCCGCTCTACCAGTTTGAAAAGCACGGCCAGGGCTACGCCGGTGTGGGGGCAACAGTACATGCCGGTCTTGTCGGACCGGGCGGCGGCGTTGGCCAGCTCGTCCTCGCTGACCTGCTCCACCACCCCATTGAACGCCTGGAGCGCTTTGACGGCGCGCTCGTAACTCACCGGGTGGCCGATCTGGATGGCGCTGGCCAGCGTTTTCTGAGCGGTGATGGGCCGGTACTCCTTGAACCCGGTCAAGTAGCTCAGATAGAGGGGGTTGGCCTTCTTCGTCTGGGCACAGGCGATGCGCGGCAGCTTGTTGATGAGACCCAGTTCCTTCATCATCAGGAAGCCCTTGCCCAGGGCGCTGACGTTGCCCAGGTTGCCCACCGGGATCACGATCCAATCAGGCACCTCCCAGTCGAACTGCTGCACGATCTCAATGCTCACTGTTTTCTGGCCTTCCATGCGCAGGGAGTTCATAGAGTTGGCCAGGTAGATGGTGTTGTCGGCCGTTACCTCCTGCACGATTTTCATGCAGCCGTCAAAGTCGGTGTCCAGAGCCAGTACCAGGGCTCCGTTGGCGATGGGCTGCACCAGTTGGGCGGTGGAGACTTTGCCCCGGGGCAGGAAGACGATAGAAGGGATGCCGGCGGCGGCACAATAGGCGGCCAGGGCGGCCGAGGTATCCCCGGTGGAGGCACAGGCTACGGCCCGTATCGGCTTGCCATCGGCTATCATCTGCTTGACCACCGAGACCAGCACCGTCATGCCCAGGTCTTTGAAGGAGCCGGTGTGGCTGTTGCCGCATAGCTTGACCCACAGGTCTTCCACACCGATTTCCTTCCCTAACCGCTCGGCCCAAAAACAGTTGGTGTGCCCCTCGTACATGGACACCACGTTCTCGTCGGCTACCTGGGGACAGACCCATTCTTTCTTACCCCACACCCCACTGCCATAGGGCCATTCGTTGGTGCGAATGCGCTGGTCGAAGAGCTTCATCCAGGCGGCAGCGCTACGGGCCTTCAGGGCCTCAATGTCGTGCTCCACATCCAGCAACCCACCGCACTGCTCACAGCGGTAGACGACATCATAGATGGAATAGCGTTGATCGCAGCCGCGAATGCATTGGAACCAGGAGTTGTAGCTCATAATCTGCTTCCCTAACAATGGGGGATCATTCTCAATGATAAGCGAAAAGGGCCAGGTGTCAAAATGCGCGTTCTACCGGGTTTTAAGCAAATGAGGTCACTTTTGGCACCTGGGGCAGAAGTAAGTCCCCCGTCCCCCCACCACCATGCGCTGGATGAGCGTCCCGCAACGGGGGCAGGGTTCGCCTGTGCGCCTGAACACCCGAAGATACTCCTGATTCTCCCCCTCTCTCCCCTCGGCGTCGCGATAGGCGGTCAAAGTGGTACCCCTGTTTTCAATCCCCTGGCGCAAAACCTGACGAATGGCATCATACAGACGCTCGATCTCCCCGGTCGTGAGGGTGTCGGCTCTGCGCTCAGGGTGGACGCGGGCAGCAAAGAGGGCCTCGTCGGCGTAGATGTTGCCAATGCCAGCGATGAACCGCTGATTCAGGAGCAAGGGCTTGATCATGCCCCGCTTGCCGGAGAGGAGGGCGGCGAAATCAGGCGGGCTGAAATCGTCATCCAGGGGCTCCGGCCCTAGCTCACCCACTACCTCATCTTCGTCGTCCACCAGATAGACCCGGCCCAGCTTGCGCATTTCGTTGAAGCGCAGCTCCCGCCCATCGTCTAACTCGAAGATCAGGTGATCGTGCTTGTCGAGCTCGTCGTCGGGATTCTTGATCAGAAGTCGGCCTGTCATGCGCAGGTGGACGATCAAACTTCCCCCGCTGGACAGGGCGAAGACCAGGTACTTGCCTCGCCTTTTCACGCCGAGGATTCTCTGGCCAACGAGGCCCCGCTCGAACTCCTCCACCGTCGGCCTGGCGACCAGGTTCTCCCAGCCGACGCGGACGCCGGTGAATTGGCGACCAACGAGAGGCCCCCGCAAGCCACGGGCGATGGTTTCGACCTCCGGCAGTTCAGGCATACCGTCTTTCCCACCCTTCGAGGAGCAGCGCCGCAGCCGAATAAGGATCTAGCTCGCGGTGAATGATGCTATCAATGAGGCTATCGAACTGCGCCTCATCCAACCTGTCGAAAAAGCTCCTGGCCATCTCCTGAGTTAGTATACTCCTGAGTTCTCCCTCCACACGCTCCCGCTCACGGCGCTGAAGATTCCCGCTCTTCCGCAAGTAAGCGGCGTGCTCCTCAATGGCTTCTACCACCGCCTCGACGCCCTCGCCATGGAGGGCGATTGTCTTACAGATGGGGGGGCGCCAACCGGGGCCCTGAGATGCAAGGTGCGAAAGGTGGTCGAGATCCAGGATCATCTGGAGGGCCAGGGCAGTGCTGTCGGCTCCCTCGCGGTCGGCCTTGTTGACTACGAAGATGTCGGCGATCTCGGTGATGCCGGCTTTGATGGCCTGGATGTCGTCACCCAAGCCCGGGGCTTCCACCACGATGGTGGTATGGGCCGCCTTGGCGATGTCCACTTCAGATTGGCCGGCTCCCACCGTCTCTACGAAAATCGTCTGGTAGCCAGCGGCATCCAGTACCTTGATGGCGTCAGCGGTGGCCCGCGCCAGTCCACCCAGGCTGCCCCGGGTGGCCATGCTACGAATGAAGCTGCCTGGGTCTCCCGATAGGTCTCGCATCCTGATGCGGTCGCCCAGCAGCGCTCCGCCGGAAAAAGGACTGGTGGGGTCCACGGCGATGATGCCTACCGTGCAGTCCCTCTGACGGTAGACCTTGGCCAGCTCGTTGACCAGGGTGCTCTTGCCCGTGCCTGGCGCCCCGGTCACGCCCACGACGTGAGCCTGGCCAGTGTGGGGGTAGAGCGCGGCCAGAGCCTCGCGTGCCTCAGCTCTATCGTTCTCGATTATCGTAATGAGACGGGCGATGGCGCGGCGATCGCCCGTCAGCAAGCGTTGGATGAGTTCCATGACGTCGGGTGGGTTGGTAAATTGGTAGAGTCGTAAATTCGTAACTACTCAGGCTGTCATTGCGAGCGAAGCGAAGCAATCCCCCAGCCGCAAGGAGGAGATTGCTTCGTCGCAAAAAACGCTCCTCGCAATGACACGGGCTGAGCAGTTACGTAAATTCGTAGATCAGTTAACGAATTGTCAGTCATCGTAAAGTTGTACCCCATCCAGTTTCACTGTAAACTTGTACCCCT
>CAYUPJ010000241.1:0-5784 GCA_964446635.1 uncultured Anaerolineae bacterium | reverse complement strand
TGATCCCTCTCCTCTTCCCGCAGCACGTTTCCCCCCCAGCTCGCCTGCTGTTCCGATGGATGACGGCCCTGGCCCTGCGGGCGGCATCTCGGGTCATCGTCATCTCCCAGGCCACCCGCCGTGACCTGCTGACCTTCTACCGTCTCCTGCCACAAAAGGTCACTGCTATCCCCCTGGCCGCTGACCCAGTCTTCCATCCTCAACATCCCGCTGAGATAGAGCGAGTGCGCCGCAAATACGCCCTTCCAGAAGACTATCTCCTGTACCTGGGCATCAACAAGCCCCACAAGAACCTCGTTGGTCTGATTGACGCCTTCTCACGCATCACGCATCACGCATCACGCATCACGCATCACGCATCACGCATCACGCATCACGTTTCACGCATCACGCATCACGTTTCACGTTTCACACTCATCATCGCCGGCGCCTGGGACCCCCGCTACCCTGAACCACGACAACAGGTGGAGGCCTTGGGACTGGAAAACGCCGTCCGTTTCCTGGGGCCAGTGCCCGAGGTAGACCTGCCTGCCCTCTACAGCGGGGCGACCCTCTTCGTCTTTCCTTCCCTCTACGAGGGCTTCGGCCTGCCGGTGCTGGAGGCTATGGCTTGTGGCGTGCCGGTGATCTGCTCCAACACATCGAGCCTGCCCGAGATAGTGGGCGAAGCGGCCATCATGGTGGACCCGCTGGACATAGACGAGCTGGCAGCGACCATGGAGCGAGTGCTGGGGAATCAGGAGTTGCGGGAGGAGATGGTTGCAAAAGGGATGATGCAGGCGAGCAGGTTCTCGTGGGAACGAACGGCGAGAGAAACGTTGAAGATTTACAAGGAGGCAGCGAACAGTCCGACACGCGCTGTCTTCCTGGACCGCGATGGCACCATCAACGAAGAGGTCAACCACCTGAGCAGTTCGGAGCAGTTCAGACTGCTCCCTGGTGCCGGGGAGGCCATCCGCACGCTAAATCAGAAGGGCTGGCTGGTCATCGTCATCACCAACCAATCCGGCCTGGCATACGGTTATCTCACCGAGGAGGAACTGGCGCTCGTCCATCACAAGATGAAAGCTGCCCTGGACCGAGAAGAGGCGCGCATAGATGGTATCTACGTCTGCCCCCATCAACCGGATGATGGCTGCACCTGCCGCAAGCCTGGCACAGCTCTTTTCGAACAGGCAGCACAAGAATTTGATCTTGACTTAAGAATGAGCTATGCTGTGGGCGACAAGATGACCGATCTACTGCCAGGCGCTCGTCTGGGGTGCCGCACTGTCCTCATTCTCACAGGACACGGGCAGGAGCAGTTGGAGAACAAGGGTGAGTGGGAGGCTGAACCCGACTACATTGCGTCTGATCTCCTATCCGCCGCCCAGTGGATTCTTGCGGAGACTGAAACATGAGGATCCTGTACGTCTACAAAGACTACTACCCTGTGCTAGGGGGGATTGAGAACCACATCAAGATGCTGGTTGAGGGGCTCACTCAGCGGGGTTACCAGGTGCAGGTGCTGGTAACTAACACCAGCCCCAAAACCGTGACCGAGGAGATCAACGGTATGCCCGTGATCAAGGCCGGTTGCCCCCTTCGCATCTCTGGCGCCCCCATCAGCCCTGCCTTTTACGCATGGTTGCGTCGCCTGGAGCCTGATATCGCCCACCTGCACTTCCCCAATCCTCCTGGCGAGCTAGGCCAACTTTTCTTCGGTCGCAGCAAGCGTTTCGTTCTCACTTACCACAGCGACATCGTGCGCCAAAAGTATCTCTTGCAAGTCTACCGGCCCTTTCTGTGGCGGGTCCTGGCCAGGGCGGATGTTATCACCGTCTCCAACCCCCAGTATATCGAGACCTCACCCTACCTCAAGCCCTTCGCCAGCAAGTGCACGGTCATCCACCACGGGCAGGACCTCAGCCGCTTCGCCACTCCCAATCCCGACCAAGTCGCCGCCATCCGCGCCCGATACACAGCAAGCCCCCAAAGTCCGTTAAATCCTCTCCATCCGCTGTTACTCTTCGTGGGCCGGCTGCGTTACTACAAGGGCCTGGAGGTGTTCATCGCGGCCATGAGGGACATTGAGGCTCACCTGCTGATAGTAGGCGATGGCCCCATGCGCCAGGAGTGGGAGGCTCTGGCAGCAGAGTTATCGCTGACAGAGCGGGTGACCTTCCTGGGGCACGTTCCCGACGCTGAGCTACCAGCCTACTACCAGGCCTGTGACATTTTCGTCTTGCCCTCGACGCACCGCAGCGAGACCTGGGGAGCGGTTCAGATCGAGGCCATGGCCTGTGGAAAGCCAGTGGTGTGCACTGAGCTAGGCACAGGCACTTCCTATGTCAACCTTCACGATGAGACAGGGCTGGTAGTGCCCCCCGGGGACAGTGCGACCCTGGCCAAGGCTATCAATCAACTCTTGGCTGATCCTGACCTGCGCCGCCGATTGGGTGAAATGGGCCGTCAACGGGCAGAGAAAGAGTTCTCTAAAGAGAGAATGATTGAAGAGACTGCCGCCCTTTATGAAAGACTGCTCAATGGGAGGTAGTAACCATGATCTACCGTAGCCGCGCTCCACTGCGCCTTAGCTTCTGCGGCGGTGGGACCGACGTCTCCCCCTACGTCGAAGAGCGAGGAGGAGTGGTGCTGAACGCCACCATCAATAAGTACGCCTATTGCTCGCTGGCTCCCCGGGAGGATGAGGAGATCCAGGTCCAATCGCTGGATTACGATGTGGTGGCCAAGTACAACCGCCAGGAGGAACCCCAATACGACGGGGAGCTGGACCTGGTGAAGGCCGTCATCAACAAGATGGGAGCCCCCACGGGGCTGAATCTGTTCATGCATAGCGATGCCCCACCGGGATCGGGCCTGGGCTCCTCTTCCACGGTGGTGGTAGCGCTGTTGGGCCTCTTCCGCCACTGGCTGCGCAAACCCATGACCGATTATGAACTGGCGGAGCTGGCCTACGAAGTGGAAAGGGTAGACCTGGGCATCGAGGGTGGGATGCAGGATCAGTACGCCGCTACTTTCGGTGGTTTCAATTTCATCGAGTTCAACCGCGATGCGGTCATCGTCAATCCCCTGCGCATTGACCCCGCTACCCTCAACGAATTGGAGTACCACCTGCTTCTGTGCTACACTGGCAAGACCCGGCGCTCGGCCAACATCCTGCGCACGCAGATAGAGGGCTATGTAACCCGAAAGGCGGACGTAGTGGCAGGGCTGGATGCCCTTAAGGAGACGACAATTTTATTGAAGAATGCCCTCCTTCTGGGCAGATTGGACGAATTCGGCGCTCTCCTCCATCAGGCCTGGCAGCACAAGAAGAAGCTGGCCAAGAATATCACCGACAGCTACATTGACGAGCTTTACGACATCGCGCTTCGGCACGGAGCCCTGGGCGGGAAGATCTCCGGAGCGGGCGGAGGTGGCTTCCTTCTGCTGTACTGCCAGTTTGACAGGCGGCACATCGTGGCCGAGAAGCTAGAAGAGGCTGGGGGACAGATGGTGGAGTTCGGCTTCGAGCCCCACGGCCTACAGACCTGGAGTTACGGTCAATGAAAGCCCTGATCCTCGCTGGCGGCCTGGGCACCCGGCTGCGCCCCCTCGGCGCAGACTGCCCCAAATCCATGGTCCAGATCGGGGGCCAGCCCTTCCTGACCTATCAGCTTGATCTGTTACGAAGGCAGGGTTTCACCGAGATCATCCTCTGCACCGGTTACATGTCCCAAGCCATCGAAGAATACTTCGGCGATGGAAGGGACTTCGGCGTACACCTCACCTACTCGGTGGAGGAGAAGCCCTTGGGGACAGCGGGGTCTATCAAGAACGCTGCCCACTGGATTGATAGTACCTTTCTGGTTCTGAACGGGGACACCTACATCCAGGTGGATCTTCGGGATCTGGTCTACTTTCATCAGGACAGAGGTGCTTTGGCTACCATTGGCCTGAGCCTGGTGGGCGATCCCTCCCAATCGGGCCTGGTACAGGTTGATGGTGCCGGTCAGGTAGTGCGATTCATGGAAAAGGGCACACTGCAAGGAACCTGTCACACTATCAGTGCCGGAGTGTACGTATTTGAGCTGGAGATCTTGGACTTCATTCCCGGCAGAAAAGTCTCCTTGGAACTGGAGGTGTTCCCCCACCTGGTCGAGATGGGGGCCCCCTTGTACGGCTACACGTTGGGTGGGCCTTTCGTTGACGTAGGAACCCCGGAGGGGTACCGGCGAATGCAGGAGGTGGTGGAGCAACTGCTTGAACACCACCCACTTGATTTTTATCGCCAAATGGGTTAAGATTATGGTGCTGAGATTTCCCCTGTTAAGGAAGACAGGTTCTAGCCGCCTGGACCATGATTGCCAACGTGAGTTGCCAAGGGAAAGTGGAAGGTAGCAAAATGACAAAGGGGGGATGATTCATGACACAGTTAATGTCGGATCAGTTTGTTAGTAGCGTAACTTTAGAGGATTTGCAGAAGCTAATCGAAAGCAAAGTCAAAGAAGCGCTGCGCGATTACGAGCTTAGGCGTAGAGACTATTTCATTGACGATGAAGGCTACATTTGCTTTGACAATGAGCGAGCCTATGCTGATTACATAGATAAGCAGGGCCGCCCCCCCAGTGAGGTCAAAGCATATTACATCGAGAATGGCCTCAAGATGGTATATTCAGAATACGAGCCCTTGCCCAGATTGCTGGCTGAACTAGAAGAGGTGCATAAGCAAATAGAGACTGGCGCCTCGATGACAGAACACGACGAATTGAGGAAAAGGCTGGGGATATTATGAAAATCCTCGTCACCGGCGGGGCGGGCTACATCGGCTCGCA
Source organism: uncultured Anaerolineae bacterium (assembly GCA_964446635.1). Taxonomy (GTDB): domain Bacteria; phylum Chloroflexota; class Anaerolineae; order VGOG01; family VGOG01; genus CAYUPJ01. The sequence continues at coordinate 967 of CAYUPJ010000241.1, read as the reverse complement.
CCTGGTAGACACCTTGATAGCCCAGGGCCACGAGCTCTACGTGGTGGATAACCTGTTCACGGGGAAAATAGACAATATCCGTCACCTCCTGGGGAACGAGCACTTTCACTTTGTCAACGACAGCATCCTCAACGAGACCCTGATGGAGCGGATCATAGAGCAGGTGGATCTTATCTACCACCTGGCGGCGGTGGTGGGGGTCAAGCACGTCCTCGATCATCCTTTCCAGGGCATCTTGACCAACGTGCGAGGCACCGAGATTGTGCTGGAGCTGACCTACAAGTACTGGCGAAAGGCAATCATTGCTTCCAGCTCTGAGGTCTACGGCAAATCGGAAAAGGTCCCCCTGTCCGAAGAGGACGACAGCATCCTGGGTCCTACGGCCGTAGGGCGCTGGTCTTATGCTTTGGCCAAGGCCATTGACGAGCACCTGGCATTCATCTACCATGATAAGGGACTACCAGTCACCATCGTCCGTTATTTCAACTCCTATGGTCCTCGCCTTGATCCCAGAGGCTATGGCAGTGTCGTCGCCAAATTCATCAACCAGGCCCTCCAAGACAAGCCTCTGACGGTGTTCAGCGACGGGCAGCAAACCCGCTGTTTCACCTATATTGATGATACCATCAAAGGATCCATTTTGGCAGCAACAGTGAAAGAGGCAGAGGGACAAAGCTTCAATATCGGCTCAAACCGTGAAACTCCCATCCTGGAGCTGGCTCAGTTAGTCAAGAGGCTGACCGGCTCATCCTCGGAAGTTGTTCACGTGCCCTATGTACAGGCTTACCGTGCCAACTTCGAGGAGACTCGTCGTCGGGTGCCGGATGTAAGAAAGGCCGAGAGAGTGCTGGGCTTTAGAGCCGAGGTGCCTTTGGAAGACGGCCTCAGAAGAACTATTGAGTGGTTCCGGGAAGGTAACTGCTCAGCCCGTGTCATTGCGAGGAGCGTTTCTTGCGACGAAGCAATC
>CAYUPJ010000240.1:2258-5801 GCA_964446635.1 uncultured Anaerolineae bacterium | reverse complement strand
GTAGTTCTTCTCAATGATGATATGACTCGACTCATCCACCAGGATACCAGGGTTATGCAGATTGGGACCAGCATTCATTATCCTCAATCCGGAGACTCTGATATAGCTCTTGTATGTTATATCGAACAGCCCACCCCATTCGGGCACAGTGATACTTGCTCCGTCAATGGTTACTGTATGGCCAGGATATGCAGCATACACAATATAGTTGTCCGCAGTCCCCGAATTCTGAGGTATTACCCTTTCCTGGTACGTTCCTGCCTTGATGTAGACAGTGTCGCCCGCAACCAGGGTCTCAGCCGCTTTCTGGATAGTCCGCCAGGGCTGGCTTTCTGTGCCAGGGTTGTCGTTGTTCCCGTCGGTGGAGACGTAGTAGGTCGTGGTCCGTATGCCGGTGTTGGGATCCGCGGCTCGAGCACGTGCCTTCTGTGGGGTAGTGGCAGCAGTGTAGCTGCTCATCAAAAGGAGGCTGAGGCAGGCTAGTACTATGCAACCAGCGGCGAGGAATGCTCGCACTCCTGGCTTTGGTGAAAGTGGGTTTTCCATGCTAATCATCCTCAGCAACACGCAACCGTTCAGGGGGGCGACGAAACTCCTCCCCCTCGCAGGGGGAGGCTGGGAGGGGGTGGATTCTGCGCCCTGGAACCAACAGCACTGAGTGAAACACAGGTTGATTTTCCGACGGAAGGCTCACCCTCCCCTAGCCCCTCCCTCTGAGGGAGGGGAACTGCGCTACTTACGGCGTGAACTGGTCGCAGCCGACGTCCCAGCGGCCCTCGCGCGGATCGCCGTCAATGTCGTGATCTACATCGGTCGGCACGCCAGCGCCGATGGCCCGCGAGCCTGGCGGCAGGTGCGGGTCACCGGGCGCCACCAGGTCATCGTTGGTGGCGTCGGTGATGTTGCCCGCGGTGGTGAAGGAGGCGTTGCCCCGATTCCAGATGGGGGCGGTGATCAGGTTGTTCTGGATGAGGTGGCCGTGGGCGTTCCACACTTCGATGGCCCCAGGGTAGTCCCCGCCTAAGATGATGGTGTTGTGCTGCACCTGGGCGTTGTGGGCCTCCCGTAGCTCGATGCCGGCGTCGCCCGGCGTGGATTGGTAGATGAAGTTGTTGCGGATGACGCCCCCCTGGTGGCCATTGCCCAGGCCGAAAGCGATGTTGCGGAAGCAGTCGCGGAAGGTGTTGCGCTCGACAATAGTGCCACTGGCGTTGTTCCACATGAGCACCGCCGGCCCGCTGATGTAGCTGCCGCAGTCAATGTCCACCTCGCAACCTGAACCGTCGCCCCAGATGTTGTAGAACAGGTTGTCGCGAATCACCCAATCAATGGCCTGGTGGATGTCCACCCCGTCTATGTAGTCGCCCTGCACGCCGCCGGGGGTGTAGCCGATGGACGAGCAGGCCACGACGCCGTCGGCGATGCCCCCTGCGGTGCCCTTGACGTGCTGGGTGCCGATGTCGTACAGGTGGACGTTGTAGACGTGGGGGGCCTGGGCTCCCTGTTCGCCCTTGATGGAGATGGCGTGGTTGCGCATGGCGGTCATGGAGAGGTCAGCGATGGTGACATCGGCCCCGAACACCATGAAGCCCTCGCTGCCCACGCCGTAGCCCAGGCCCCGAATGAGCGCTGCGTCCCGGTTGCCACTGGCGCTGCGAATGGTGACGTCGTCGTACACCAGCACGGCGTACTCGTCGAGCAGGTACTCGCCGTCGAGCAGCAGGATCTCCGTGCCAGGCCGAGCGTTCTGTATGGCTCCCATCCAGTCGTCATTAGGGCCGACGGTGATCTGGTACGGCCGCGGCCGGTACAGCGGGGAGTCCACGTAGGGCGGGCAGAAAGAGGTATTGGGTATTGGGGATGGCGTGGCGGTGGGGGTCGGCGTGGGGGTGGGCGTGGGTATCGAGCAGGTCTCCCCCCAGTGTATCGCTACCAGCATGATGTCCACGATGTCAATCACGTCGCTATCGTCCAGGTCGTAGGCCGGGTGGTAGTCGGGGTCGCCTACGGCGGTATGCCAGCGACTGGCCACCAGCATGATGTCGGCGATGTCCACGTCGCAATCGCAGTCCACGTCGCCGGGGATGCACTCCGTGGCCATGTTCACCACCAGGCGGGGCCGCAGGGTGGGGAAGCCGTACTCGCGGGAGCGGAACTGGTGGTGCAGCCAGGGGGCGTTGTCGGGCTCCAGGAGCAGGCCGTAGTTTAGAGCCGTCCCGCCTACCCAGGCGCGGACGGCTGCGGTTACGTCCCAGCGATACCAATCGCTCGGATTGGCGGCCACGGTGACCCGATCCAGCTCCGTCGGGTCGAAGTCGCCGCCGGGTGCCGCCCAGTTCACGCCGGGGCGGGCTGTGACCCAGGTGACGCCCTCGTTCCGACCGTCGGCGAACAGGTTCCAGCCGTTGCCCTCAGCCCACTCTTCGATGACGCGATGGGCTACCACGTCGTGCGGGCCTTCGTCGTAGCCGCCGTCGTAGGCCCGCAGCTCCAGCCAGGCCTCTTCGATCTGGGCGTCGGCCGGCAGCCAGCCATTGAGCTCGAAGCGCACCAGGAGGCGGAACTCGTCGGCGTCGCCGGTCTCGCCCACCTGCAGGTAATCCCAGCCGCCCAGGTTGGCGAAACTGTTGCCGCTCCAGGTGGTGATGGTGGCGTCGGTGGTGCCGTCGTAGGACGGGTCGGGGCTAACTCCGTTCTGAAATAGATATTGGATATTGGGTATTGGAGATTGGGTGGGGGTGGGCGTGGGAGTTGGTGTCGCAGTTGTAGTCTGACCTGTAGCCGTCGGTGTTGGGGTAGCCGTTTCGGTCGGAGTGGGGGTGGGTGTCGCGGTCGTGGGCTGGCCGGTGACCGTTGGAGTGGGAGTTGCGGTGGGAGTCGCTGTAGGGCTGCCAGCGCCAGAGCGCAGGATGAGGCGGTTGCCGCCGGCTGTCACCTGGAAGGCAAGCACGGTTACCAGGCCGTCGGCGTCGGCGATGACGGTGCCGGAGGCCACCAGGCCGTTGTCGCTGACGCGGCGGTTCTCCCAGGCGTAGGCGTCGGCTGGGACGATGCTGAATGCCTGCAGGCGGCGGGGGGTGACGTCCATGGTCTGCGTAGAGCCGTCGGTGGTGCGCAGGCTGATGCGCCATTCATCGGCGGTATCCACCGGCGGGCCGTCCCAGTCGTACCAACTAGCGGACCATTCCAGGTTCAGGTTATAGCTCGCGCCAGCGCCGGGGGGAGGCATGGGACTGCTGCCGCTGGCGTAGGTCAGGCCGGGCAGGCTTTCGTCGCGCACGGCGGCCCAGCCGTAGAATGGCCCCGTGTAGTTGTAGTCCTGGACGTTCGGCCCCAGGCCGCTGTAGCCCAGCCAGGTATGATCAGCCGCTTCGGTGGCGCCAGAGAAAGCGCGTCGGCTCTGGTAAAAGGGTTCGTAGGCCGGCTGCCCCTGGCTGTTCCAGGCGATGACGTTGTCCAGCGTGCCGTGGGCCAGGGAGATGTGGGCCATGTCGTCGCCGCGCCGGCTCACCAGTTGCTGCTGGTGATTCTGCCAGTCCCAGA
>CAYUPJ010000240.1:0-2158 GCA_964446635.1 uncultured Anaerolineae bacterium | reverse complement strand
TCGATGGGCAGATTGCTGGCCACCGTGCCCCACTTCCACTCGGTATCGCTGAGCCAGAGGCCGGCAGCCTGGTAATTGGTCATGGGCTCGCTGCTGTAGGTGGCGGCAAACACGTTGGGGTAGCGCATGCCCAGCGCCAGGGCCCCGCTGCCCCCCATCGAGTGACCATAAACGTAGATGCGATCGGCATCCAGCCGGAAGGTGGGGTCGCGCAGCGTGTCGTAAACGGCGCGCAGGATGCGCTCCTCGGTGAAGTTGACGATGGGGCCGCCATTGGCCGTGCCCCCCAGCCGGTAGTCGTAGCTGGCGCTGTGGCCGTAGTACCAGGTCTGGTTGGGGTCGTCGGGGACGATGAAAACAACGCAGTAGCTCCAGGGGGTCACGTCGTCGTTGCTGTAGCGCCCGCCCCAGCCTTCCAGGTAGACGTTGCCCGGCAGGGAGGCCGGCAGCGAGCCGCCGCAGGCCGCGTCCGAGGGCAGGGTCACGCTGTAGTTGAAGGCGTACTGTTGGGCGGCAGTGCCCTCCGGCACGCCGAAGGTGGGATTGTAGCGGCTGTAATCCAGGTACTGAGTGAAGACGAAGCCCCGCCCGCCGGTGGCCTGCCACACTTTGACCGGCTGCGGGTCTGCCATTGTCTCGGCGATAGGGCCGGCGGTGTTGCCAGGGCCGAAATCGGTGGTGTTCTCTGTCCCACCCTCCACGGTGGTGACCGCGTAGTAAAAGGTGCCGTCCTCGTGGGGCGTCCAGATGAACAGGCCCGTGGTATCGTTCAATGGCGTGCCCAGGTCCTGGATCACATAGTTGGGCGTGATGGCAGGCTCGCGGCTGCGCTCGCTCCAGAAGATGCTGGAGCCTTCGCCCAGTGTGCCCCAGGCCTCGGTCAGCCGCGTGGCCTGGGCCAGATTGGCCGCCGTAATCGGGCTGGTGTGGCGGTAGACGTGGTAGCGCTCCCCAGTGAGATCAGTCCGTTCATCCCAGGTGATGAAGGTCTGGCCGCTGCGGTGGAAGGCGGTGAGGTCGGTAGGCTGGGAGGCAACCGATGCTTCGACTGGGCTCAGCACAAGTTTTGGATTTCGGACACTTCGACTAGGCTCAGTGCAAGCACTTCGACTAGGCTCAGTGCAAGTTTCGGATTGCGGAATGTTTACAGCCTGAACAGCAATGGTGCCAACCAGCACGCTCAGCAGGATCATTGTGACCAGGGAGGCCGCTATTCGAGCAGATGTGACCCGCACGATGTGTCTTCTCACGACTGTGCTCCTTTCGATCCAGGCAGGGCATTTCCCCTCCCTCGGAGGGAGGGGCTGAGGGAGGGTGGGCTTTCCAGGTCAACAGTGTTCCCCCCAGTGTATTGCCACCAGCATGATGTCCACGATGTCTATTTGGCCGTTGCCGTCCAGGTCGTAGTATGGATTGAAGTCAGGGTCGTCCGCAGCGGTGTGCCAGCGGCTGGCCACCAGCATGATGTCGGCGATGTCTACATCGCAGTCGCCGTCCAGGTCGCCGGGGAGGCCTTCCTCCCGGTAACATATCTCCAACTCAGGCCGCATCGAGATGGTGCCGTACTCGCTGGAGTGGTAGGTCTCGTTCTCGTCGGCGACGGTGGTGGGATCGTCCAGCAGCAGCCCATAGTTGGAGTAGGTACCATCAACCCACCCCTGCACCAAGTCGGTGACGTCCACCAGTTTCCATCCTGAGCCACCGGCCTGGAAAGACCCCAGGACGGCAGGATCGTAGCCGCTGCCGAAGTTGTTCCAGGTCACGCCGGTTTCGGTCCAGGAGGCGGTGATGCGATGCACATTCACCGTGCGGTTGCCGCCAGCGTCAATGCGGTACAGGCCCAACCGGGCGGTCACCACGGTGGCGGTATCGGGAATGAACGCCAGGTCGAAGCGGATCAGGGTGCGCTTACGCCCGCTGCCCACGTTGCCGGTGTAGAGTTGTTCCCAGTTGCCGGTGTAATCGGGTGAGGAGGCCCAGATGTAGGCGTCGGCTACCGTGCCGTAGGTGCCACGCTGGACGGTGATGGCGGTGCCATTGCAGCCCGGTATCGTCGTGCTGGTAGGCGTGGGGGTGCGGGTAGGCGTGGCCGTGGTGCTGGATGTGGGCGTTGCCGTTGGGGTCGAGGTGGGCATTGTGCCAGTCGGCGTGGCGGTGG
>CAYUPJ010000239.1:0-5915 GCA_964446635.1 uncultured Anaerolineae bacterium | reverse complement strand
GGGTCTCGTTCTCGCGACAACGAGATGCTTCGCTCCGCTCAGCATGACAGCCTGAATAGTCACCGTAAGGGTTTGTTGTAGGACTTGCGTTTTGGCCATATCCCGTGTATACTATTCAACAAGGTTTGACCCAAGACCAAACGAGAGGAGGCGCTGATGGCAGTGCGAGAGCGAGACGTTTTGATGGAGGATATCACCCAGGTTCTCAGGCGGCAGATTGAGACCTTTGAGGCCCCAGTACAGGCCGTTGACGTAGGCAATGTGATTGAGGTGGGCGATGGGATTGCCCGCATCTCTGGTCTGGCCGGAGCCATGGCCAGCGAGCTCGTGGAGTTCGAGAATGGCGTCCTGGGCATTGTCCTCAACTTAGAGGTGGGCAACGTAGGCGTCATCATCATGGGCGAGTACACGGACATCGAGGAAGGCCAAACCGTCCGCACTACCGGCCGCATCGTCTCGGTGCCGGTAGGGGAAGCTCTCATCGGGCGGGTGATCAACGCGGTGGGTGAGCCGATTGATGGGAAGGGGCCGATTGAAACCGATAAGTACCGCATGATCGAGCGCATAGCCCCTGGGGTGGTGATCCGCGAGCCCGTCAATACCCCGGTTCAAACGGGCATCAAAGCCATAGACTCGATGATCCCCATTGGGCGAGGGCAGAGGGAGTTGATTATCGGCGACCGCCAGACGGGCAAAACAGCCCTGGCCATTGACACCATCATCAACCAGAAGGGCAAGGAGTTGATCTGCATCTACGTGGCTATCGGGCAGAAACAGGCCAACGTGGCCCGCGTGGTGGCTACCCTGGAGCAGTACTGGGCCATGGATCATACCATCGTGATCGTAGCCTCTGCTTCGGAGCCGGCGACTTTGCAGTACATTGCCCCTTACGCTGGCTGCGCCATCGGCGAGGAGTTCATGGAACAGGGGAAGGACGTTCTCATCGTCTACGACGACCTCACCAAACACGCCTGGGCCTACCGTCAGGTGTGTCTGCTCCTGAGGCGTCCTCCTGGCCGCGAGGCCTACCCCGGCGACATCTTCTATCTCCATTCTCGCCTGCTGGAGCGGGCGGCCAAGCTCGCTCCCGAATACGGCGGCTCTCTGACCGCACTCCCCATCGTCGAGACCCAGTTGGGTGACTTCACGACTTACATTCCCACCAACGTCATCTCCATCACCGACGGGCAGATCTACCTGGAGACAGACCTGTTTAACGCCGGCATCCGCCCGGCCCTGAACGTGGGCATCTCCGTCTCCCGGGTAGGGGGCGCGGCTCAGACCAAGGCCATGAAACAGGTGGCGGGCAAGCTCAAGACCGACATGGCCCAGTACTACGAGCAGGCCGCTTTTGCCCAGTTTGGCTCGGCGGAGTTGGACAAGACTACCCGAGAGCAGTTGGGACGGGGCCGACGCATCACCGAGATCCTCAAACAGCCCCAGTACGTGCCCATGCCCGTGGAGCAGCAGGTTATGATCATTTACGCTGTGACCAATGGCTTCCTGGATCACGTGCCGGTGGCAGAAGTGAGGAACTGGGAGGGCAACTTCCATCGCTTTATGTCCGACACCCATCCTGAGATAGGCCAGGCTATCGCCGATCAGAAGGTGCTCCCCAATGAGCTGATGGAGGCCTTGGACAGCGCGATTCAGGAGTTCGATGAGAACGCGGTGAAGGTAGTAAAAAAGGAAGAATAACGGTCGAATGGTCGGATGGTCTGGTCGAGAGAGACACCTGACCAAGGACTACCTGACCACCTGACCAAGGACCAAAGGGAGGGGGTCTCAGTTGGCCACACTTCTTGAGATTCGGAGGCGCATCAAAAGCGTCAGGAACATCGGGCAGGTCACCCGCGCCATGCAGGCCGTCGCGGCTTCCAGGATGCAGCGAGCCCAAGCCCAGGTAAAGGCCACCCGTGCCTACGCCGAGAAAGCCTGGGAGGTGCTCACCCACCTGGCTGCCCAGGGAGCAGAGGGTGAGGAACTCCACCCCTTGCTCCAGGTTCGTCCCTTGCACACCGTCGTGCTGGTGGTCATGACCGCCGACAGAGGGTTGTGTGGGGCTTTTAATCACAATATCACCTTGCAAGCCATTGACTTCATAGAGGAAAGCAAGGCAATGGGGTTGTCGGTCAAGCTGATCACCGTGGGGCGCAAAGGGCGGGATTACCTGTTGCGCCGTGGCGAGGAGATCGTGGCTGAATTCACCGCAATCCCTGATCAGCCTAGACTGGTAGATGTAACCCCTATTGCCAGAGTCGCCATAGATGGCTTCCTTGAGGGTCGTTTCGACCAGGTCTGCCTGGCTTACAGCGATTTCATCAATGTGATCACGCAACGGCCGACCGTCAAGCGCCTACTGCCCATCCTGCCGGCCGAAATCGAAACCCAGGCTATGGCCGAGTATGTGGAAGGTGCCAGGCTCCCGATGGCAATCGAGTACATCTATGAACCCGATCCTCGTTCCATCCTGGATCGGGTGTTGCCACGATTTACCGAGTTGCAGGTGTACCAGGCGATTCTGGAGTCCATCGCCAGCGAACACAGCGCTCGCATGGTGGCCATGCAGAATGCTTCTAACAACGCCGTGGAGCGGGTGGGGGATCTAACGTTGCAGTTCAACAAGGCCCGGCAGCAGTCTATCACCCTGGAGATCATGGACATCGCTGGTGGCGCAGAGGCCCTGGCCAAGGCCCGAGCTGGATGACTGGAAGTTGGATGTTGGATGTTGGATGTTGGACGTTTCACGTTTTACGTTTTACGTTTTACGACAGGAGGATGTAATGGCTAAAGGAACGATTGGCAAGATCGTGCAGATCATGGGGCCGGTAGTGGACGTGGAGTTCCCGCCCGATGAACTCCCGGAGATCTACCACGCAGTGGAGATACCTCGCGGGGAGGAGAAGAGTCTCATCGTTGAGGTTCAGCACCACAGGGGCGACGATTTGGTGCGTTGTGTGGCCATGGATTCCACCGATGGCCTGCGACGGGGCATGAGGGCCATTGACACCGGCGGCCCTATCACCGTGCCCGTGGGGCCGGCTACGCTGGGCCGCCTCCTCAACGTCTTGGGCGAGCCTATTGACAACCTGGGCCCGGTTGAGTCCGACGTACGCTATCCCATCCATCGCCTGGCCCCAACTTTCGAGGACCAGGAGACCACGCCTGAGTTCTTCGAGACCGGCCTCAAGGTCATTGACCTGGTCGCTCCCTTCACTAAAGGAGGCAAGACCGGGGTATTTGGTGGGGCCGGAGTCGGCAAGACGATCGTTATCTATGAATTGATCCGCACCATGGCCATCGAGCGTGGTGGCTTCTCCGTGTTTGCTGGTGTAGGTGAGCGATCCCGCGAGGGCAACGACATGTGGAACACCGCCAAGGAGGCAGGAGTTCTCGGGAACACGGTGATGGTTTTCGGCCAGATGAACGAGCCGCCCGGCGCCAGACTGCGGGTGGGTTTGGCGGGGGTGACCCTGGCCGAGTATTTCCGTGACCAGGGTATGGACGTGCTCCTGTTCATTGACAACATCTATCGCTTTGCCATGGCCGGCATGGAGGTTTCGGCCCTGCTGGGCCGCATGCCCAGCGCGGTGGGGTATCAGCCTACCCTGGGTACGGAAATGGGCGAGCTGCAAGAGCGCATCACCTCCACCAGGCGAGGGTCTATCACGTCCATGCAGGCCATCTATGTGCCAGCCGATGACTACTCCGACCCAGGCCCTGTGGCCGTGTTTGCCCACCTGGACGCCACCATCACCCTGGAGCGTTCCATAGCTGAGATGGGCCTCTATCCCGCCGTAGACCCCCTGACCTCCACCTCCCGCATCCTTGATCCTCGCTTTGTCGGTGAGGAGCACTACAACACGGCCCGCGAGGTGCAGCGCGTTCTGCAGAGACACAAGGACCTCTCGGACGTGATCGCCATTCTGGGAGTGGAGGAGCTCGGCGACGAGGATAAGTTGGTAGTACACCGAGCCCGCCGGATCCAGAGGTTCCTGTCGCAGCCCATGTTTGTGGCTGAGGCTTACACCGGGCGGGCTGGCGCGTACGTGCCCATTGAGGAGACCGTGCGCGGCTTCCAGGAGATCCTGGGTGGCCAGCACGACGACTTGCCTGAGCAGGCCTTCTACATGGTTGGAACCATTGATGATGCTGTGAGGAAGGCTGAGACGCTGTGATGCTGAGGGAGCATTATGCCGATTAAGCTAGAGATTGTTACCGCTGAACGTCAGGTTTACTCCGGGGACGTGGACTTTGTGAGCGCTCCTGGGGTCATGGGCACACTGGGTGTCCTTCCCAAGCACGCCTCGCTATTGACAGCCCTGGAGGCGGGAGAGCTGCGCTTCAAAAGGGGTGACGAGGAGGAGAGCTTCGCCGTCAGCGGTGGCTTCATGGAGGTGCGCCCCGACCAGGTGATTGTCCTGACTGATACCGCGGAACGGGCCGAAGAGATTGATCTGGAACGGGCTGAAGCAGCGCGCCAACGGGCCGCAGAACTTATGAGGGAGAGGCCCCCTGGAGTAGACATGGCCGCCATCGAGGGAGCCTTGCGTCGCTCTCGCATCCGCTTGAAAGTCGGCAGGCAACGGCGAAAGAAACCGTTCCCTACGGTAAAGAGTCCAGGAGATTGAAACTTGTACTGAGCTCAATCGAAGTAAAGGAGAGCGCGATTAATGTTTGAGAAACATATCGGCGTGGACCTGGGTACGGTTAACGTAATGGTCTATGTCAAAGGGAAAGGCATTGTATTGTCCGAGCCCTCGATGGTCGCCATCTCGGTAAACGAGAACAAGATCGTGGCTGTCGGCGCAGAGGCTCGTGCCATGATGGGGCGTACGCCTGAGAACATCGAGGTGATGCGGCCCATGCGCGACGGGGTCATCGCCAATTACGTCGTCACCGAAGCCATGCTGCGCTATTTCATCACCAAGGTCTGCGGGCGTTTTCGTCTCTTCCGGCCGGTGGTGATGGTCACTGTGCCTGTCGGCGTTACCAGTGTGGAAAGACGGGCCGTGCACGAGGCGGCCATCCAGGCCGGTGGCAAGGAGGCTTATCTTATTCCTGAGCCTCTGGCGGCGGCTATCGGGGCCGGGCTGCCCATTGGCACCCCCACAGGTAATATGGTGGTTGACGTTGGCGGTGGAACAACGGAATCGGCGGTTATCTCCATGAACGGCATCGTGGTCTCCAGTTCGGTTCGCGTTGGCGGAGACGAAATGAACGAGGCCATCATGTCCTACGTCAGAAAGAAGTACAACCTGCTGATAGGGGAGCCGACGGCGGAGGAGATAAAGTTCCAAATCGGCAGCGCCTTGCCGCTGGAAGAGGAGCTGACCATAAAGGTGCAGGGGAGAGATCAGGTGATTGGCCTGCCCAAGACCATCCAGATCAATTCGGAGGAGGTAACGGAGGCCATCGCCGAGGCCCTGGCGGCTATCGTGGGAGTGGTGCGAGCTGTGTTGGAGAAGACACCCCCTGAGTTGGCTTCGGACATCATAGACCGGGGGATGGTGCTGGTCGGTGGGGGAGCCCTTTTGCGCAACGTTGATCGCTTGTTGACCAAAGAGACTGGGGTGCCTTGTTCCGTAGCTGAGGAGCCCATGGCCTGTGTTGCCAAAGGTGCTGGGAGGGCTCTAGAAGATTATCATGTTTTGAAGAGGAGCCTGGCATTTCTCTAGCTTCTCGGTCCGTTCACTTCGACAGAGCTCAGTGCAAGGCTTTATCAACTTAGAAGCCGCTATGGAGGCGGGAGCCTTCATAGCGGCTATTGCTAGGAGGCAGCCAGGTGCAACGCACTTACAAAGTGCGTTGCACCTTAGACTGAGGATTCTAACTGTGTTCTTCGATGAAGCTAAGATTTACGTTAAGGCTGGTGACGGCGGAGATGGCTGTGTGAGCTTCCGCCGCGAGAAATA
>CAYUPJ010000238.1:0-5919 GCA_964446635.1 uncultured Anaerolineae bacterium | reverse complement strand
GAATGCGGCACGCTTCGCCTGTTCGCGATAGCCCCCAACCTGCTTCCAGCTGAACCTCCATGTGGGTATCTAATCAGTTTTGACAATCCAGTCTACCATTATGACTCATCATGTGGTTCTTATGTGCTCACCGGCTATTCAAGTCGACAGATCATTCCGGGGGATGATTGCTCGGCCTGTTCGGCCACTTATCAAGGACAGCTTGGACAGTATCACCAGGTGTACGATGCCTGCTCATACTACCCGCTTCTGGATTGCGAGGGCAATGAAATGGTGTATCTGTCGCCGCAGTCTTACAGGGCCCTGGATTCGTATGTAGGTCAATACGTGTCTGTCGTCACCTCGATCCAAGAATGCGGTAGCGACTTCGCAGGGAACCCCATATATGGCCCCATCGTGACCCAGATCTGGACGATTCCGAATCCATGCACAGCACAAGTGGACATTTGGGTAGATCGTGGAGAGGGGGGTGTCTATTTTGTCGGAGAGCCGATCCGCATATCCTACAGTGTGAGCCGTCCTATCTACGTCAGGTTCTATGATTGTCCACCCGGCGAATCTTGTTACGTCTTTGCCCAATTCTACGATGATGGGCGAGGCGGCTACTTTGACGCAACAGTAACCCCACCTACGGGCTGGGAGACGGTACGTATTGAGGCCATAGAGAACAGCCAAGTGGTGGCGCAAGATGAGACCTACTTCTTCGTAACAGAGGATGTGGAGACAGAGCCCCCTCCAGGTTATTGTCGTGTTCGCTGGCTTGAAGCTACCAGTAATTATTGCTCCGGAGAGTTTGGGCTCTACTCCCCCCAGCAAACCATGCTGTTTTCCGACTACAGGTACCGCCCTTCACCTGATGTGGTGCAGTTCGGGCCCTTTAACCCTGGCACATCGTTGGTATTCTACATCCGCCCATGGTCATTCTGTGGTCCAGCAGAATATCTGTCCACCTCCGCAAATGCCCATATCACCAACCTGGGGACGAACCATTGGCAGATTGCTTGGGAAGACCTGCCGCCGGATCGAGCCGACGACTACAACGACCTGATTGTGGACGTCGAGTGCGGAATTCAACAACCAACACCGACCTATACCCCCACGCCCACATCCACCCGCGCTTCGACCCCCACACCTACTAGGACGCCAACGAGAACGCCCACCGGAACAGTGCCACCTACAGCCACTCGGACACCGACAGTCACCCCAACGCCAACGAAAGTGGTGAAACCCTGGACTTTGATGTTCTACTTTGCAGCAGATAACAACTTGGAAGAAGTTGAACAACTAGAACGCAGCAGATTGCAACAGGCCAGTCAGAATTCGAACGTCAATATAGTGGCGTTGTGGGATGGAAGAGCATCATCAGATTCACGTTACGAGGTCTTCTCACCCGGTAGCGTAACCCCTATCCAGAAGGGAGAACTGAATACCGGTGATCCGAACACTCTGCGGGACTTTGTGAGCTGGGCCCAGCAGAGCTATTCGGCCGCCCATTATGCCCTCGTTATTTCCGACCATGGAAGCGGAGTTAGTGGGGCTGCTAATGATGATAGCTCAGGCTTGTTGGGTGATAAGCTCACCCCAAAGGAATGGCGCCAGGCTCTCACGGGACTGGCGAAACTGGATATCTTGTACATGGATGCGTGCCTAATGGAGACCATTGAGAGCGGGTACCAGTTACGTGGCTTGGTTGACTACTACGTCGCCAGCGAGTCTGTAACTTGGGACGCAATTCACGCGGATTGGTTTACGAATGGGCATGAAGAATATGGGGGGCGCTGGAACCTTATTCTCCCGCCCCTCAGGGGGGACACGACCCCGGAGCAGTGGGCTACCGCGATGGCCACGAGCTATGCTGGCCAAATCGAACTCTATTCATCGCGTCCGAGTTCAGTCTCAGTGGTTAAACTGTCTGAGGTAGAGAACGTCGCAACGAAAGCCAGTGTGCTCGCAGGACTGATAAAGTCTCGAATGTCGAGTTTTAAGGAAACCCTGACGACTTTCTACAATCCTTCAGTTTTACAACATTTCATGTCGCGCTCGACTATACTGCACGGTATCGACAACGAAATCTCCATGTTTGATGAGTACGTAGATCTGAAAGACTTCGCTGAACAGGTGGAGGCTCACATTAGCCAGTCGGACATCCAAGATGCCGCAAGGCAACTAAAAGCAGCAATTGATAGCTACATAGTCTACGACAAACACTGGAACGGATGGACCCCCGGAAATGTCTACTGGTCCCATGCCAAGGCCCACGGGGTCTCGATATTCTTCCCGAAACCAGAATGGTATAGAAGCTTCTATACAGTCGATTGGCTTGATTTCGCCACTGGAACGAATTGGCATACTCGAATAAGCGATGGCTTAGCATTGTCGACTTCAGACACTACGATCGAGTGGGGTCCCATGCTGGTTGAATTCATCCGCCAGACAGCTCCAAATGCTCCTGATGATCCAAACCCACCCGATCTACTCGGCCCAAGCCCAATCCAGACTTGTCCAGGCGACGCCAACGGAGACAATGTTGTCAATGCGGTGGATTTGTCAATCCTGGCTAGCGAATGGGGAAGACAATGCACCTCACAACAACCTTGCCGGGCAGATTTCAACCATGATGGTATTGTCAATGCGGTCGATCTCTCCATTCTGGCGGCTAACTGGGGGAGGCGATGCTCATGACGTTTTGACGGAACGCATCCTGTTAGTACCTGCGTTTTGTTCCTGGCAAGTCCGGTATGTGGCCGGTCGGGGCACCTATACAGAACAAGGAGGAAACAGATGGCCAACTTAGGGCGGATTGTTAAACCCATGTGGGATGCGTACCTCTCAAGAACCATTGTGACGCGCCTCATAGTGCTCACCCTGTTGGCAGTTATTGGGTGGGGTCTGATTGCTTCTCCGGGGCTAATCGTAGCTACCCAAAGTCTCCAGACCCAGTGTGTGACCCTGTCGCTTCAGCCACCAAGCCGAACTGTCAATATCGGTGACATCTTTACCTTTGATGTCAGATTGGAGGCTGGCAATGCATCGTTTGACACAGCTAGCCTGGACATCCGCTTCGACCCTGGCACGTTAGTAGTTGTGGATGCCTCCGGTAATCCTAGCTCCAGCATTCAGCAAGGGAATCTGAACAGTACAGGTTTGACCGCTGTTACCAAGAACAGCGCAGATAATACTGCTGGCAGTATTGCATACGCTGAAGCACTTCTGGGGCACACTCAGACCGGTGGGACTTTTACTGTAGCAACCATCCGCTTTAAGGCAAAACAGGGGACCTCAGGTACTTCAGTGACATTTGCCAATGTGGGGAATACCACCTCAGAAGCCTTCACTGCAGTTTTGCTTGCCGGATCAATTGTGACGTTCTGTACTGGTTCCCCCACTGGGGCGACGGTGATTGTTTCTGGACCCGCAACCGGCACGCCCACGCCTACGTCGAGCCCGACGCCAACGCGGACTCCCACTCGCACCCCAACCCGGACTCCGACGCCGACATCAACGCCTATCACAGGGTGGCGGCGTGTCTACCTCCCCCTCCTCCTGAAGAACTACCCCCCTCCACCTCCAACGGGCACAGAACTGGTGGGGCACATCGGAGGTACCTTCTATGACGTGAAGGTGACGGGCAACCGCGCTTATGTGGCCGCCGGAACTGGCCTATACATCTTGGACGTCTCTACCCCCAGTCAACCTCGTCTGTTGAGCAAGCTCATATTGCCTGACAGCGCAGAGGGTATTGATGTATTATGGCCCTACGTGTATGTAGCGGATGGCTGGGAGGGCGGGCTACGGATTATCAATGTCTCTAACCCAGCTAGCCCTCGAGAGGTGGGCTTCTATGATACATCAGGCACTGCTCGTGATGTCTATGTAGCCGGGGGCTACGCTTACGTGGTGGGTTCGGGGCTGTGGATCGTCGATGTCTCTAACCCAAGTAACCCCCAGCAGGTGAGTTTCTATGCGTCAGGGGCAGGTTCGAGTATCCATGTAGCCGGGGGCTACGCTTACGTGACGGGGGATGACTTGAAGGTCATTGATGTTATGAATCCATCGAGCCCTCAAGAGGTTGGATTCAACGATGCGCCAACACATGCTGAGGATGTGTACGTATTTGGCAATTATGCCTATGTGGCGGATAGCTGGGAGCATAGCTTTTGGATTATTGACATTTCGAATCCTGCAAGCCCCAAGGTAGTAGGATTCTGGGGTGGACCCCCCGGCGCATATGGAGTCTACGTGGTGGGGGCTTACGCTTATGTGGCGGATGGCTTTGACGGTCTACGGATCATTGAAGTGTCGAATCCAGCTAGCCCCCGCGAAGTAGGGTCTATCAACACACCTGGATACGCAGAGGAGATCGTCGTAGTCAATGGCTACGCCTATACCGCCGATGAAGCGGGAGGCTTAAGAATTATTAGCGTGACTGACCCCACAAGCCCACGTGAAGTGGGATTCTATGATGAGCCTGGGCGTGCCCAGGGTATCTACGTGACTAGGGGCTACGCTTACGCGGTAGATACCTCTGAGTCTCTTGCGATCATCAACGTTTTGAATCCTAGCAGACCATTTGGCGTAGGAGCTTACAAATGGCCATGGAATGTGGTGCAGATACCGGTGCCCTCCCGAAGGGTTTTTGTAGCTGGGGACTATGCCTACGCCACGTCAGATTGGGGGCTGCTCATTATTGATGTAACGAATCCAGCAAGCCCTTATCAGGTGGGCTCTGATAGTAGGACTGTATACGACGTCTACGTAGCCGGGAGCTATGCTTATGTGATCTCCGGAAGCGCCTTGCGGATACTTGATATCTCTAATCCTGCCGACCCTAGAGAGGTGGGCGTCTATGATACATCGGGGCTTACACGTGGAATCTACGTAGTTGGTGGCTACGCTTACGTTGCGGATGGCTATTCAGGTCTCCGGATCGTAGACGTGACAAACCCAAGCAGCCCTCGGGAGGTCGGATTGATTGACACACCAGGGTTTGCTGCGAGTGTCTTCGTGGCTGATGGCCATGCGTACGTAGCGGATTGTCTTTGGGGTCTACGAGTCATAGACGTGGCCTATCCAACCAACCCCTGGGAGGTGGGATCTTACGATACACCGGGATGTGCCAATGACGTATACGTGGTCGGGAGCTATGCTTATGTGTCGGATGGATCCAGTGGCCTGGAGGTCATTGACGTAACGAATCCGGCTAGCCCTCGTGAGATAGGAGGCTACGAAACCCTGGATTCGGCATTGGACGTCCATGTTTACGAAGGTTACGTCTATGTGGCAACTGGCAACGCTGGGCTGTTCATATTGCGATAGCGAACAGATGGGCAGGATTTTGGCCTAGACACTGCGGAGTACAGGTGTGGCTTCCGAGGTAACCAGCCCGGATCTCTATGACAGTGGCTACTATATAGAGGAGGAAACCAATGGCTAACTCTGGGCGGTTTGTCAGATCGGCGTCAGGTGTGCGCATCTCGATAGCAACTGGGACGCGTCCCATAGTTCTCGCTCTGTTAGTGGTTATGGGATGGAGTTTCATAGCCTTTCCAGGCGCAGCGGTAGACACTCTCGATCTTCAAAACCAATGCGTGACATTGTCGCTTCAGCCATCAAGCCGAACTGTCAATATCGGCGACATCTTTACCTTTGATGTTAGGCTGGATGCTGGTAATGCGTCTTTCGATACAACTAGCTTGGACATCAGGTTCGACCCTGCCATATTGGTAGTTGTGGATGCCTCCGGTAATCCTAGCTCCAGCATTCAGCAAGGGAATCTGAACAGCACAGGTTCTACTGTTGTGCAACAGAACAGTGTTGACAATACCGCGGGCACGATTGGATACGCTGAGGCGCTTCTTGGGCATAGTCAGACTGGCGGAACTTTCACAGTAGCCACCGTCCGTTTCAAAGCAAAACAGG
>CAYUPJ010000237.1:0-5929 GCA_964446635.1 uncultured Anaerolineae bacterium | reverse complement strand
GGACCCCTCCCCAGGAGTGGCCCGCAGGCACGGTTGACGTTGCAGGATGGTGAGCGGCTATATACAGCGCTGTCTTGACAGCCGATGACGTTGATACACTCACACCTGAAAAAAACCGGGCTACCGCCGCGGTCGTTGCCCCCTGCCTACCCCCCGCCACTTATTCGCGATTTGACAAGTTTACAAGATGCTGTGTCGGATCGAATAGGCTGCAACGTGGGGGCAGGAGCGCGTGCCCATCCACACGGCGACTTTCAGTATCCTGTGTCGGATCGAATAGGCTGCAACCGGGGGGACTCATCCCACGCCGGAACTGTACTCGGCTTTCAGTATCCTGTGTCGGATCGAATAGGCTGCAACCAGCCTATCCCAATATGGGATTGACCTTGCAAGCATCTTTCAGTATCCTGTGTCGGATCGAATAGGCTGCAACATGTATTTGTCCAGAGTGTCTAAAGTGTGACCCGTCGCTTTCAGTATCCTGTGTCGGATCGAATAGGCTGCAACTACGTCCTTGACGAGTGCCCTATTTACTCCGATGATTCCTTTCAGTATCCTGTGTCGGATCGAATAGGCTGCAACTTATCCGCAAGCCAGAATTAGAGGACATACTGAAACTTTCAGTATCCTGTGTCGGATCGAATAGGCTGCAACAAACCCAGCTTGCTGTGTCGTATTGGTTGCAACAAACCTTTCAGTATCCTGTGTCGGATCGAATAGGCTGCAACGATGTGGCGACTGGGGGGCAGAAGGATATTACCCTCGGCCTTTCAGTATCCTGTGTCGGATCGAATAGGCTGCAACGATGTGGCGACTGGGGGGCAGAAGGATATTACCCTCGGCCTTTCAGTATCCTGTGTCGGATCGAATAGGCTGCAACTATCGAACTGCTAGATAATAAATTTGCCCTAATAGCTTTCAGTATCCTGTGTCGGATCGAATAGGCTGCAACGAGGGAAGCAGCCAGCGCAGCACAGAGGGGCCCCGCCTTTCAGTATCCTGTGTCGGATCGAATAGGCTGCAACTACGCCTGCCGTGAAAGCAATGGTGGCCAGCGGCCACCTTTCAGTATCCTGTGTCGGATCGAATAGGCTGCAACTTGAAGAGAATATCCTCTTGGAGACGATGCCCACCGCTTTCAGTATCCTGTGTCGGATCGAATAGGCTGCAACGTTGCGCCAGGTGTACTGCATATTCTGATACTGCTCCTTTCAGTATCCTGTGTCGGATCGAATAGGCTGCAACGAGGACAGATTTCCAGGTTGGCGAGGTAGTCCCGACCTTTCAGTATCCTGTGTCGGATCGAATAGGCTGCAACTCTAGCAAGGAAGTGACAGGCGCAAAGCTGCAAGCTTTCAGTATCCTGTGTCGGATCGAATAGGCTGCAACCTTGGATATAATTGGAACCACATCCTGCTTATCCTCCTTTCAGTATCCTGTGTCGGATCGAATAGGCTGCAACGACGAAACCTGGGGGGAGCAGTGTGCAGATTGTCCATACTTTCAGTATCCTGTGTCGGATCGAATAGGCTGCAACTCCCTGAACTCCAACCCTTTGTGAACACCTGTTTAAGCTTTCAGTATCCTGTGTCGGATCGAATAGGCTGCAACGAAATGCGTGGATCGTGTACAGGAGCAACTTCAAGGCCTTTCAGTATCCTGTGTCGGATCGAATAGGCTGCAACATCGTGCCTGCTTGCCGCCATTGTAATTCTACCAAGTCTTTCAGTATCCTGTGTCGGATCGAATAGGCTGCAACCTATGACGACCAAAACAATCACCAGCGAGGAGCTCTCTTTCAGTATCCTGTGTCGGATCGAATAGGCTGCAACGTTATCCCCCACCTTGCTCCCCAACACCGCCTGCTCCCTTTCAGTATCCTGTGTCGGATCGAATAGGCTGCAACTCATTGCCACCCACAAAAACGCCGCCAAGGCGTTCAACTTTCAGTATCCTGTGTCGGATCGAATAGGCTGCAACAATTCGTGGCCTGACTGTATATGATGGCAAACTCTATCTTTCAGTATCCTGTGTCGGATCGAATAGGCTGCAACTGGGGAGGGGTAATCAATAATAAAATAGGGAGGCAAACTTTCAGTATCCTGTGTCGGATCGAATAGGCTGCAACTACGGGCACGGTCTTGATGATGCATCCGATGAGCAGCTTTCAGTATCCTGTGTCGGATCGAATAGGCTGCAACTTTCGTATGCCATCGGGACTGCCGCTTGTGATGCGACCTTTCAGTATCCTGTGTCGGATCGAATAGGCTGCAACTCGCCAGTTGCATCGGGGAATGAAGTTCAGGCCGCCTTTCAGTATCCTGTGTCGGATCGAATAGGCTGCAACGTTGACGCAGGCCCGCCCTGGCGGGCAGGTGAAGAACTTTCAGTATCCTGTGTCGGATCGAATAGGCTGCAACAACTGTGGCGTACACCTCCGCCCATTCCTCGAAGGACTTTCAGTATCCTGTGTCGGATCGAATAGGCTGCAACGTGGACGTAGTGGCCGCCTATCCACTGCCCCGCAGGCTTTCAGTATCCTGTGTCGGATCGAATAGGCTGCAACTAATTGTGACTGGCGGTTCGTCCGTGATTCTGCCCGGCTTTCAGTATCCTGTGTCGGATCGAATAGGCTGCAACCAGCGTGGTCGAGGCGGCAGACTATCTTAACTATCTCCTTTCAGTATCCTGTGTCGGATCGAATAGGCTGCAACCTGAATGGCGGCTTTCTAAGGTGATTCACGCGCCAGTCTTTCAGTATCCTGTGTCGGATCGAATAGGCTGCAACGTAAGGTAAAAAAAGCCTCCCCGGGGCCCACACCCTGCTTTCAGTATCCTGTGTCGGATCGAATAGGCTGCAACTTGTCATGTGCACCAAGGCGGCGATGGAGGAAGAAGTCTTTCAGTATCCTGTGTCGGATCGAATAGGCTGCAACTGCCGTGATTGTCCCTGCCGTGATCTTCTCAGCGGATACTTTCAGTATCCTGTGTCGGATCGAATAGGCTGCAACCACGTGCCAGCCTCCGCCCCGTACCCGCTGATAGAACTTTCAGTATCCTGTGTCGGATCGAATAGGCTGCAACTATATGATGGCGGACTATACGGAGGGACGTATCCTAACTTTCAGTATCCTGTGTCGGATCGAATAGGCTGCAACCCCGCATCACCAGATTCAGAAGTAGCCGCGATTAACCTTTCAGTATCCTGTGTCGGATCGAATAGGCTGCAACTAGTTGTGCGCCCGCTTTCTGGTTCACAGTAGCACATCTTTCAGTATCCTGTGTCGGATCGAATAGGCTGCAACTTGGAGGTGAGTAACGATGGGCAAGAAGCACGGTATCAAACTTTCAGTATCCTGTGTCGGATCGAATAGGCTGCAACCGCGGTTGCCATCGGGTTGCCGTCGCGGTTGCCATCCTTTCAGTATCCTGTGTCGGATCGAATAGGCTGCAACCTGAACCAGGCGATGGCGGTCCATGCCGGGGTTAAGACTTTCAGTATCCTGTGTCGGATCGAATAGGCTGCAACGTCGCGGTTGCCATCGGGTTGCCGTCGCGGTTGCGCCTTTCAGTATCCTGTGTCGGATCGAATAGGCTGCAACGATGGCAGCGACGGCACGATGGCAGCGACGGCACGACTTTCAGTATCCTGTGTCGGATCGAATAGGCTGCAACTCTGCCCCTCAGCGATGACTTCGGGGAAGGGCGCCAACTTTCAGTATCCTGTGTCGGATCGAATAGGCTGCAACTGAGCGAACCTGTCTGGCCGACAGGCAGATGGGCGAACTTTCAGTATCCTGTGTCGGATCGAATAGGCTGCAACGCCTCGGATGCTGAGATCACGTATGCGGGCAACATCTTTCAGTATCCTGTGTCGGATCGAATAGGCTGCAACGCCGGACGTGGATGCCGATGATGGTCAGGTGTTGGTCCTTTCAGTATCCTGTGTCGGATCGAATAGGCTGCAACGGGGCTGGATGCGAGGGATGGCAACATTACCAATGCCTTTCAGTATCCTGTGTCGGATCGAATAGGCTGCAACCAAGCCAGTATCAATGTCGCCGGTGAATCTCAGGATCTTTCAGTATCCTGTGTCGGATCGAATAGGCTGCAACGCGGACATGTTCGGATGGAAGGTCACGGCGGCGGCCACTTTCAGTATCCTGTGTCGGATCGAATAGGCTGCAACGCGACCACTTTGTGCACGGCCTTGATTCCCATTATCTTTCAGTATCCTGTGTCGGATCGAATAGGCTGCAACCATCCGCCTGGAACACGGCGCGACCGAGATTATCATCCTTTCAGTATCCTGTGTCGGATCGAATAGGCTGCAACGATGTCATTAGCAATGCCGACGTCTTCCAATTGCCTTCTTTCAGTATCCTGTGTCGGATCGAATAGGCTGCAACTCGCAGATGAGCAACGTCGGCGTCGGTCGTATCCCGGCTTTCAGTATCCTGTGTCGGATCGAATAGGCTGCAACCGTTCGCGTGAATGATTCAGGCTGGCAACTGATGCCGCTTTCAGTATCCTGTGTCGGATCGAATAGGCTGCAACTCTATTGCTACTATGCCCACTACGACCGTCCAGGCGGCCTTTCAGTATCCTGTGTCGGATCGAATAGGCTGCAACCCGTGCTGAGATACACGTCAATTAGCCTTTGCAACCCTTTCAGTATCCTGTGTCGGATCGAATAGGCTGCAACCTCAATCGTTTCAGGCACCGGCAGCCCCACGCCCTCCCCTTTCAGTATCCTGTGTCGGATCGAATAGGCTGCAACGCGTATTAGTGCCCGCCGCCAGGTTCGTGTTACTCACTTTCAGTATCCTGTGTCGGATCGAATAGGCTGCAACTATCTTGTCCCCGCCCGCCGCCTGGACGGTCGTAGTCTTTCAGTATCCTGTGTCGGATCGAATAGGCTGCAACTATCCCCTCTTCACTGTGCCGTACACGCTGACGCTGACTTTCAGTATCCTGTGTCGGATCGAATAGGCTGCAACAGCGACGCCATGGCGCGCGCCATGGCTTGGATCGACTTTCAGTATCCTGTGTCGGATCGAATAGGCTGCAACAGCCAGAGCCAACGACAGCGAAACCCACCCCCGATTCTTTCAGTATCCTGTGTCGGATCGAATAGGCTGCAACCGTCTCTGTCAGGTCGGCTTTCAGTTGCAGCTCAGTCCTTTCAGTATCCTGTGTCGGATCGAATAGGCTGCAACGAGTACAGCACTTCGCTCCCGTCCGTGATCTCGATCCTTTCAGTATCCTGTGTCGGATCGAATAGGCTGCAACTCGCCAGGCCCAGTTGAGCAGATCCGTCACTGGCAACCGCTTTCAGTATCCTGTGTCGGATCGAATAGGCTGCAACCTCCCACCGCTGTAGCGCTGCGTTGTAGCGAATGTCTTTCAGTATCCTGTGTCGGATCGAATAGGCTGCAACTCGCGGTTTTTCATACTGGGCGCATCGGAGGACTGTCCTTTCAGTATCCTGTGTCGGATCGAATAGGCTGCAACCCGGCACCCTGAAGGCGACAATCGTCGCGAAGGTCACTTTCAGTATCCTGTGTCGGATCGAATAGGCTGCAACAAGGAGGTACAAGAGTTCACCTGCTGGGTCAACGATGCTTTCAGTATCCTGTGTCGGATCGAATAGGCTGCAACTGTGAGCCAAGTAACGCCTTTCTCGATGTCAAACGATCTTTCAGTATCCTGTGTCGGATCGAATAGGCTGCAACGAACATGCCGAGTCTCACGATTCAAGACTCGGTGGCTCTTTCAGTATCCTGTGTCGGATCGAATAGGCTGCAACGATGACGAAATCCGCCGACTGCGCCTCGTATGGTGTCCTTTCAGTATCCTGTGTCGGATCGAATACATTGGTGTCAACTTAAGGCCCTCCGGTGGGCAAAGGCGTGCGGCGCAGGCGAGC
>CAYUPJ010000236.1:0-6042 GCA_964446635.1 uncultured Anaerolineae bacterium | reverse complement strand
ATTTGCCATCTGCCATTTGCCATCTGCCATTTGCCATCTGCCATCTGCTATTTGCTAGCTAGTATTCCAGCGTGATCTTCTTCCATTCCTGGACCTTGTCTTCGCCGCTATCGGCTTCCTCGGCCGGTGATCGGCGGACTTTGGGACGCCTTCGGTCCGAAGGCTCCGTCTGGTCGTCATCGGCCGGCTGGTCCAGAATCTGTTGCAGGACGGCAAGCCGCTCTTCCACTTGCTGGAGCTGGCTCTCCGTCCTCTTCTGATGGCCAATCCACAAGTTTAACTCTCGTTTCAGACGACTCTTCTCGTGTTCCAGGCGGGCCACTTCGGCCACGGTCTGTTCTCGGCTAGTCGGCAGGGAACGGTGGCGAAGCCCCTGAATGGTGGGAATGTCCCGCATGCCCCTGGCGCTCTTGGTTTTCATTCCGATCCTAGTCCTTTCTGCTGGCCGATGGCTAATAGCTGATGGCCGATAGCTGGTGGCTGATAGCTGGTGGCTGATAGCTCTCATCTGCTATCTGCTATTTGCCATCTGCCATCTGCCATTAGCCACAATGGTGCTCGATCAAGCTGAGGAGCATCTTGCGCTGCTGGGTGCGCCGGTCCCGGGCCTGGCTGGTGAAGGCGGTTTTGGACTCCAGCAGGTCGAGACAGATGCGCACGAAGCGCGGATCCTGAGCCGATGGTTGCAGGCCCTGCATGGCGCTCACCTTGGCGATCATGGTGCAGGCCCGCAGGGTGGGGGATTGGTCGTACTCCCCTGAGGCCCGAAAGTCCCGCACTATGTCCACAATCTTGGTCGCTTCCTCCGGTGGCAGGTCGGAACGAGCGGCGGTGATGGCGATCTCCGTCTCCCGGTCGTAGAAGTCCAGATCAATGGTCACCAGCCGGTCGCTGAGGGCGTCCTGAGCTTCGTGGACGCCAGCGTACTCCTGGGGGTTGCTGGTGAAGATGGCCCGAAAGTCGGGGTGGACCTTGACGTAGGCATCGCCGCGACTCATGGTGGGCAGGACGAGCAATTGCTCCTCCAGCACGCCCAGGAGGACGTTGTTGGCCTCGGGCCGGGAGCGGGTGAACTCGTCGTAGATCAGGGTGAAACCTTCGCGGCAGGCGGTGGTCAGGCGGTGATCCACCCAGCGCTGGACAGCGTCTTCCTCGTATTTCATGACGGTGTGGATGAAGCGGTCAATGACCTTGCGGTAGCGGTAGCCGTACTGCCCGCCGATGAGGTCTGAGGTAGCGAACTCCTCGTCGCCGGCGATGAGCATCACCGGGCGTCCCAACTGCGCGGCCACGTGGAGGGCCAGGGTGGTCTTGCCTGTGCCAGCCGGGCCACGGAAGTGGACGGGGAAGCCAGCGGCCAGATAGGCCAGGGCCCGCTCCGTCAGGTCCCGGACAGTGGGTGTCTCCACAAAGTCGGACCGCGGCCGCACGGACAAAGCGGCTGGTGCCCCCTCAATTACGGTTCTCTCTGTAACTGCCATATTTGTACCTCCTTACTAGCTGATGGCTGATAGCTGATAGCTGATGGCTGATAGCTGATAGCTGATGGCTGATGGCTGATAGCTGATGGTTAGCGTAAAGTGCGGCGGAAGGCGTTGATGCTTTTTCCCAGTTGCTCGCCCTCGTCATACAAAACCTCGTGTTCCTGCTCGGTAATGTAGCCTCTGTCCAGAGCCAGAAAGGATGCCCCGACGACCTCGAAGGTGGAACCAACAGCTATGTCCAGGTGGTAGTCGAACGATTTACTGCTGCGCTTACCTGACCCTTCGGCAATGTTGAGGCTGATGGAGTTAACTGCCCGGTTCATCTGTGACCTCAATCCGTAGTCCTCGTGGCGGGGGAACTTGGCAGTCACAGCGTAAACCTTCGTAGCGTATGCCCTGGCCATATGCCAAATGTCCAAGCTTTCAAACCTAAAGGCCATTGCTGCTTCCTTCGATCATCTGTCATCTGCCATTCGCCATCTGCCATTCGCCATCTGCCATTCGCCATCCGCCATCCGCCATCCGCCATCTGCTATCTGCCAACGTACTTCTCAACTGAGGACACCCGCACTCCCATCTCCACCGTCAGTGCCCGGTACCACTTATCGCGGGCGGCAGCATAGGCCTCGGGGTTCTCCTGCCAGGCGCGAAACTGGTCGTAGACCCGCCGGAAGCCGGGCCGGGCTTGCTGCCACGTCTCATTATCAAAGGGGGAGCCCAGGGACTGCTGCGCACGGCCATCGCCCCAGAAGATCCGATGGGCCATCCCCCGCTCGAAGTCGGTGCCCAGCCCGGCCGGGGTGCCAACGATGAGATAAGCCACAGCGTCGCCGAAGGCCAGGGCCAGAGGGCCCTCCAGGCCGAGTCGGTAGCTGGCGGCCACAGCCAGGAAGGCCAACAGCCGGGGCAGGGCATCTGTACCCTCACCCCTGCCCGGCGCAGCCGGGCGGGGGTGAGGGGTGAGGGTGCACAGGACGGCCAGGGCATCGGCGTAGGCCAGGGGGGGCCGCTCCTGCCAGTGGCGAGGTGGGAAAAGGGCCTGGGTGAAATCGGCGGGGGAGAAATCGTTTATCTCGTCAATCTCTCCCAGGCCTAGGCCCAGCTTCTGCCATAGGGTGTCGAAGAGGGCCTGAGCGGCGGAGAGGTCCGGTTGCAGTACCAGCTCCGGCCGGGGCCCATCCCGCACCATCAGGCGGCATTTTACTCCCTCCAGCACCTGCAATTGGGCTGGCAGGGTGATCTCGATGCTTCCGCTGGTGCGGCCGGCGGAGCGGATCCTTCTGGTCGCCAGGTACATGGCAACTCCTTTGCGCTATAATGTCTAGCCCTCTATCTAGCAGAGATTATAGCACAAAAAGTGCCCCCTGTCAAATTGACCCCATACGGGGCTACAGGGGGATGCCTGCTGTGCAGAGGTGCAGAGGTGCATGGGTACAGAGGTAAATGCTCCCCCGCTCCTCTGCTCCCCCGCTCCTCTGCTCCTCTGCTCAAAAGTTTCACCCCAGAGCCAGTTCCCGGGCCTGCTTGATCCATTCCTCCACTTTAGCCGGTTGGGCTACCGCCCCCAGAGTCTGGTGTAGCTGCTCGGGCGTGCTTGCGGCCAACTGAGCATAGGTGTAGATCCCGGCCTCGTTCAGGCGATGCTGCATCCTGGAGCCGATCCCCCGGATGGCCGTGAGATCATCGGGGGCCACCTCTTTCGCCCGCGGCGCTTTTTCTATGGGCGGGGGCGGGGCCACTTCCTCCACCGTCGGTGGGGGCGGGGCCTTTTTTACTGGCGGTCGCGGTGGGGGCGGTGGGGCGGCCGGCTTTCTGGCCCTGCGTTGCTGCATAAGCTTAGTGAAGTTGGCCCATACCCTCTGAGCCTCGCTCAGGTCCGCCTGCAACTTGCTCCGCTCGGCCTCCAACCCGTCGCGCATCTTGGCCACATCCGAGGCCAGGCGGTCGCTATCCTCAGCCAGGTGCTGGCGCTGCTCGGTGGCCACGGCCTGGTGGGCGTCGTGAATATCCTTCACGAACGCTTCAGTGTCAAGGAGCAGCCCACCCACGTTGACCCGCAGTTCGCTGACGTATTTGCTCAGTTGTTCTTGCTGCTCGACAGCCACGTCCTGGTGGGCAGCATCCAGTTCCTTGATGAGGGCCACTGTATCACGACGCAAATCTTCCACGTTGTGGCAAAGCTCGTCCAGGTACTCGCTCAACTGTTGCTGCTGCCCGGTAGCTATAGCCTGCCGGGCTGCGTTCGTCTCCTCCAGGAAGGTAGCCGTGTTAGAAGCCAGACGCTCGCGAGTCTCAGCCAGCCGCTCCCGCTGCTCGGCAGCCATGGCCTGGTGAGTGGCATCTAGCTCCTTCATGAAGGTCGCAGCATTACGACGCAGGTCTTCCACGTTGTGGCGCAGTCCATCCAGATACTCGCTCAGTTGCTGCTGCTGACCAGTAGCCATGGACTGGTGGGCGTCGTTCATCTCCTCTAAAAAGGCAGATGTATCCGAGGTCAGGCGGTTGCGATCCTCAGCCAGGCGGTCGCGATCCTCAGCCAGGCGCTGGCGCTGCTCAGTGGCCATGTCCTGGTGGGCAGTGTCCAGTTCCTTCATTAGCGTCGTGGTATCACGGCGCAGATCTTCCACCTTGTGGCGAACTCCGTCCATGTACTCGCCCAATTGTTGCTGCTGCTCTTCGTCCATGGCCTGGCGAGCAGTGTGGAACTCGAATAGGTCCTGCCCTGCCGCGGTACGGATTCCAACGACGGCCTCCATCCGGGTGTCATAAGCGTCCAGGAAGTGCAGGGTCAACCGGCGCATTTCATCGGGCAATGCCATAGAATCACCTCCATATCTGAGCTAGGGTGCAGAGGAACTGAGGTGCTGAGGAGATTCTCCCCCTATTCCTCTGCACCTCTGCTCCTCTGCTCAAGGACGGTGGTCGTCTAGGCGGGCGCTGCGGCGGCCGCCGTCAGGCCCACGGCCTCGGCATACTTCAGGTAAGTGTCCACACCGGCCACAACTACGCGGGCCTCAACAGCCAGCAGCTCGATGCCCACCAGGGATACGCGCACCCAGGCGTCAATGACGATGCCCTTGTCCAGGATGCGGTCCACGACCTCGGCCAAACTGGTGGACGCAATTGTCTTCTCAACAGCCATTTCCGTTCACCTCCTTCCCTAAGAAAAATTGAGCACGTCGGCTTTTCAGCTCATCCTCATTATACCACAAAATCGCCGTAGTGAGCGTTAGTCTTAGTGAGCTTTGCGTTAGGGTTTCGTTAGGGGGGGGACGTGAAACGTAAAACGTGAAACGTGAAACGTAAAACGTGAGACGTGAAACGTGAAACGTGAAACGTGAAACGTGAAACGTGAAACGTGAAACGTAAATTCACGTCTTCACGTTTCACGCTTCACGACTCACGCCTCAAGAGGAAATGCGCCTCTCAAATACGTAGCCGTGGCCGTGCACGGTGCGGATGTAGACAGGGTGGGCGGGGTCGGGTTCGATCTTGGCGCGCAGGTTCTTAACGTGCCAGCGCACTGCGCCAGGGTCACCCGTCCTGGGAGGGTAGCCCCACACCTGCTGCAGCAGTTGCTGGGTGGAGAAGACCTCGCCGGGATGAGTCATCAGGTGGCGAAGGAGATCGAACTCGGTGGGCGTGAGTTGCACAGTCTCACTCCCCACACGCACCTGGCAGGCATGCAAGTCCAGGGCAAGGGAGCTCACCACCAGCATGGGACCCATGCCTTCAGCTTCCGGGCCTTGCTCCAGGGCGGATCGGGCCCGGCGCAGCAAAGCCCTGACCCGAGCCTTCAACTCTCCCAGGTCAAAGGGCTTGACCAGGTAGTCGTCGCCCCCTTCGTCCAGGCCTTTGATCCGGTCCTCAATGGCACTGTGCACTGTCAGGAACAGGATGGGCACGGCGGCCAGGGTTGGGTCCCGGCGTAGCCTGCGACAGACCTGCAGGCCATCGAGCCGGGGCATGACGATGTCCAGGATGACTAGATCGGGGCGATGCCGCTGCGCAGCATTGAGAGCCTCCACACCGTTGTAGGCGGTGAGCACTTCGTATCCCTCATCGCTCAGACTATGTCGTAGCGCCCAGACCAGATCCTGCTCGTCATCCACTAGCAGAATTTGGGTCATCGGTTTTGCCTCCTTTCCTGGCTCGCTCCACGGCCTGACGGGCCAGCAGGCGGACTTCCTCCAGATTAAAGGGTTTGGAGACGAAGCCGATGAAGTGCTCATCCTGCAGCCTTTCGGTGATAATTTTGTCTTCCTGATAGTAATAGCCGGAAATCAGAACAATGGCGGTGTGCGGGTTCCGTTGGCAGATCAAGGCAGCCAGCTCCAGGCCGTCCAGGTCGGGCAGCTTGACATCCACAAAGGCGGCGGTGTAGGGCTCTCCGGCGAGCAATTCCAAAGCCTCGACTCCACTCGTCGTGGTGGTCACCCTGAAACCTGCGGGACGCAAGATGTTCTCCAGGGCCCAGCACATATCCGGCTCGTCGTCTACGATCAGAATCCGTGGTAACTGCTCAGCCCGTGTCATTGCGAGGAGCGTTTTTTGCGAC
>CAYUPJ010000235.1:0-6053 GCA_964446635.1 uncultured Anaerolineae bacterium | reverse complement strand
TAGGGTACGAGTTTACAATGATTCGCACTGGGGTACGAGTTTACAGTGACTGACAACGAATGTACGAGTTTACGGATTTACGAGTTTCCCAGTGTACCAACTTACCGCTTACCGGCCTCCTCCTTGATGAATTGGATCACCGCCTGGGTGGATGTACCTGGCCCAAAAATGCCTCGGATACCCAGTTCGTTGAGGGCTGGCACATCCTCATCGGGGATGATACCCCCGACAACGACCAATACGTCGTCCAGACCGTTCTCCTTTAGAAGGTTGATGATTCGAGGGAAGAGCGTCATGTGGGCTCCCGATAGGATGGATAGGCCCACCACGTCCACGTCCTCCTGCAGGGCCGCCTCCACGATCATCTCCGGCGTCTGACGGAGGCCGGTGTAGATGACCTCCATTCCCGCATCGCGCAGGGCCCGGGCCACCACCTTGGCCCCCCGATCGTGGCCGTCCAGGCCGGGCTTGGCGATCAGCACTCGGATCTTCTTCCCAGGCATAAGTACCTCCAATCTCCAATATCCAATATCACAGAATCACCGGCTCCCGGTACTCGCCGAATACCTCACGGAACACACCGCATATCTCACCTAGAGTGGCATAAGCTCGCACTGCATCAAGGATGTGGGGCATCTGGTTCTCAGTGCCCTGGGCTGCCTCCCGCAGGGCCTCCAGCCGCTGGCTCACCAGCTCGTTGTCCCGCTCCCTTCTGACCCGGGCCAGCCGCTCCCGCTGCCGCCGTTCTCCCTCGCGGTCTATCTCCAGGAGGGGAATGGCCAGGGGCTCCTCGGTCAAATAGTCGTTGACGCCGACGATGATGCGTTGGTCGGTGTCAATCTCGCGCTGGTAGCGGTAGGCGCTCTCTGCGATCTCCCGCTGAGGGAAGCCCCGCTCGATAGCCCCAAGCATCCCTCCCAGGGATTCGATCTTTCGAAAGTATTCGTAAGCTTCCTCTTCCATCCGATTGGTCAGGGCCTCGACGAAGTAGCTGCCGGCCAAGGGGTCCACGGTGTTGGCCACACCGCTTTCGTGGGCGATGACCTGCTGGGTGCGGAGGGCAATGCGCGCAGCGGGTTCCGAGGGCAGGGCCAAAGCCTCGTCCATGGAGTTAGTGTGCAGGCTCTGGGTCCCGCCTAGAACGGCGGCCAGGGCCTGGATGGCCGTGCGCACGACGTTGTTCTCCGGCTGCTGAGCGGTGAGGGAGCAGCCAGCGGTCTGGGTATGAAAGCGCATCCACCACGAGCGGGGATTCTTAGCCCCAAACCTCTCCTTCATCTCTCGCGCCCAAATCCTCCGCGCGGCCCTGTATTTGGCGATCTCCTCGAAGAAGTCGTTGTGGGCGTTGAAGAAGAAGGAGAGGCGGGAGGCGAACTCGTCCACGTCGAGGCCGCGCTCAATGCCCGCTTTGACGTACTCGAAGCCGTCGGCCAGGGTGAAGGCCAGCTCCTGGACAGCGGTGGCGCCGGCCTCGCGGATGTGATAACCGCTGATGGAGATGGTGTTCCAGTGGGGCAGATACTTGCTGCCGAACTCGAAGGTGTCTACGACCAGGCGCATGGATGGCTTGGGAGGGAAGATGAATTCCTTTTGGGCAATGTACTCTTTGAGGATGTCGTTCTGGATGGTGCCGCCTAAAACTTCCATGGGAATGCCCCTTCTTTCGGCAGCGGCGATGTACATGGCCCAGATGACGGCGGCAGGGGAATTGATGGTCATGGAGGTGGTGATCCTGTCCACGGGAATGTCGTCGAATAGCATCTCCATGTCGGCCAGCGAGGAAATAGCCACTCCGCACTTGCCGAACTCACCTTCAGCCTGGGGATCGTCGGTATCGTAGCCGTACAGGGTGGGCATGTCGAAGGCCACCGAGAGGCCCGTCTCGCCGTGCTCCAGCAGGTACTTATAGCGGGCGTTGGTCTCCTCGGCTATGCCGAAGCCGGCGAACATGCGCATCGTCCACAGCCGCCCCCGGTACATCGTGGGGTGCACGCCACGGGTGAAAGGATACTGGCCGGGGAAACCCAGGTCGCGCTCGTAGTCCAGGCCTGTACTGAGCTTAGTCGAAGTATCGGCGATGTCCAGGGGCGTGTAGAGGCGCTCCACAGGAGCGCTGGAGGTGGTGACAAAAATATCGCGCCGCTCAGGGGAACGATTCAGCGTCTTTTGGAGGGTGGTCTCTTCCCATTTATCCAACCCCTCCTTTATCTCGACAAGTTTTTCTTTTTCAAACACATAGCACCTCGTTTCAGATCAATTCGTTCTCCAATACAATTTCCTCGACCTCAGCCATGAATTGTAACAGCGGTCGAAGGGACATCCCTTCTGGGGTTGGTTCATGCCAATCGGGATCATCAAAAGGATGCTGGTGCCACGTGCCCCGTTCCCGATTCCGACCATACAGGCGTCCCGATGGATCCACCAGCGCCAAACTGAGCCGACCACTGAGCTCGCTGAGGTAAGCTTGGATGTATAATTCGGGCCCAATGACCAAATGCACTGTGACCGTTGACGCGGTGCGCTCAACCTCGATGAGGGACTGCACAAACCAGAAATGATCACAGGCCTCGCGGGCCTCACCCAGCAGCTCTTCAATAGTGTTCACTCTTGAGATCCCAGGAGTTCTTCTAATTTGCGTTGCATAGTCTTCACACCATCCACCGCCGTCTCCCAGGCGATAGCGTCGGATTCCACCTCCCAACTATAGCCGCGTTCTTTCACGAGATTGCGCGATTCGAACTCCTCGTAAGTCATTCTATATTTCTGCCGAAGTACACGATCTGTCAAGCTATAGCGTGAAAGCCGACGGCGGTACTCAGCCTCTAGCAAAGCTCGCAACTTGCCATCCAAATCGGCAAGCCCCAGCGGCAGACTTTCCAGATGTTGAGCCGTTTCTTTAGACACAACAATGGTCGTGTCTAACGCTGTATTCATGCTATCACCTCCTAAAGGATGCGCCCCTGGTTGGGCTTCAGTACTCAATCCCCCGTCGCCCCATTACCCCCTCAGCATACGGATGCTTGATGTCCAGCATCTCCGTCACCAAATCGGCCCGCTTGACCACCTCGGGATGAGCATAGCGACCGGTGAGCACCAGCTCCACTCTCTCCGGCTTGGCATCGAGCAGGCCCAGCACCTCGGCCAGGCCGACGAGCCCGAAGTCCAAGGCCACGTTGATCTCGTCGAGGATCACAACGTCGTACTGACCACCGTTGATAATCTGGCGGGCGTGATCCAGGGCTTCGTGAGCCTG
Source organism: uncultured Anaerolineae bacterium (assembly GCA_964446635.1). Lineage (GTDB taxonomy): Bacteria > Chloroflexota > Anaerolineae > VGOG01 > VGOG01 > CAYUPJ01. The sequence continues at coordinate 2,800 of CAYUPJ010000235.1, read as the reverse complement.
GCGGACGTCCTCAGGATCAGGGTTATCTTTGTCCACGAATTCGGGGCGGCCAAACTGGCGCAAGGTGATGTTCGGCAGCTTCTCTACGCTGACCAGCTCACCGTAGTCGGGCCAGCCCTTCATGAACTGGATGATGTAGACTCTGAGCCCTTGTCCTGCTGCCCGGAGGGCTAACCCCAAGGCAGCGGTAGTTTTGCCTTTGCCCAAGCCGGTGTAAACTTGGATGAGACCGCGCTCTAGAGGCATGAGATCCTCCTTAGTCCGACTTTTCGATCAACTCAATAAGCACGCCGTGGGTGCTCGTGGGGTATAGGAAAGCTACTCGGCCATGAGCTCCCTGGCGAGGCTGCTCGTCAATGGGCCGGATTCCCTTGGCTGCTAAATCCTGCAGCGTGGCCTCGATATCCTCCACCTCTAAGCAGATGTGATGCATCCCCTCGCCCCACTTCTCCAGGAACTTGGCAATGCTGCTATCGGTGGTGATCGGCTCCACCAGCTCAATTTCGCTCTCGCCCACGGGCAAAAAGGCGATCCTCACCTCTTGCTCCGGCATCTCTTTGACATCAGTCAGCTCGAGGCCCAGTGCTCCCTGATAAGTCCGCAGAGCTTCCTCGATGTTGCGCACGACGATGGCAATGTGGTCTATCTTCTTGATCATGCCTCGCCCCATCAAGGAATGTTCCACCACTCGAATACCTCGGTGGCGCGCTCGCGCTTGAGGGGCACCTTTCGCTCCCATGCCCCGGTAGCCAGCGAGCGTAGTGTCCTTTTATCCCCTATCAGAAACAGCTTCGGGCCAGCCAGCACGTTGGCTATGACACCGAAGCCTAATTGGACCCTACTGCGGAAGCCTTGGGGAGTGCGGACGTAGCAGGCGATCTCCCTGCCGATGGAGTTTTGAACCTCCTCGGCCCTGGCTTGAAGCTCTTGCTTGGAGATGTCTCCCACCACGAAGATCGGTATGGGATCGGTCCGCTTTTCCTGTCCCGCAGCAACGGGACCGTAGATAAGGGCGGCTTTGACCCCATTCTCAGCCTGTCGTGCTCCCCCCAGGACAACCTTCAGGCCGACTGCCTTGAGGAGCATCCTTCTCAGCTCTGGGAACAGGCTGTGGCTACGATTGCCCTGAAAATATACCTTGTTGGCCTCGGTGGACCTGTGAATGACTCCCAGGGCTTCCAGATTCTCAGTTTCCCGTTGGATGGAGCGTATGGCCAGGCCGGTTATCGTCTCAATCTCCCGCTGGTAGAACTTCGTGTCAGAATTCAATAACAAGAGGCTTAGGATTTGAACCCGTGCCGATGAAGAAAAGAGCTCTTTTAACATGGAACACCTCCGTTATATATGCAGATTGTAGTCAATATTAGCTTAATGTCATTGCGAGGAGCGGAGCGACAAAGCAATCTCCACCGTTGAGGGCAATTCACTTGGAGATTGCTTCGCTCCGCTCGCAATGACAAGTGTAATATGTATGCATATTGCAGTCATGCACATTCACAAGGCCCTGCCTAGAACAGCAGTGAGGGTTTGTACTCGCCGAATACCTCTCGCAGCACTCCACAGATTTCACCCAAAGTGGCGTAAGCTTCTACGCACTCCAGGATGATGGGCAGCAGATTCTCTTCACCCTGCACTGTCTCCCTCAATCGAGTCAACAACTTCTGTACCTTATCGCTATCGCGCCGCTTTTTAAGAGCCTGGAGCCGTTCGATTTGTCGCTTCTGGACCGCGGGATCAACCTTCAATCGTCGCAGGGTGGTTTCCTCTTGAACGACGAACTCGTTGACACTCACCACGATTTGATCTCCTCGCTCCACGGCCCGCTGGTAGCGGTAGGCACTCTCCTGGATCTCCCGCTGAATGAACCCTCGTTCGATGGCCGCCAACGCTCCACCCATCCCATCAATCTTCTCAATGTAGTTTTGGGCCCTCCGCTCGATTTCGTTGGTCAGCGCCTCAACGTAGTAGCTTCCGGCCAAGGGATCAATGGTGTTCGCCACCCCGCTCTCGTGGGCGATGATCTGCTGGGTTCTGAGGGCGATTTGAACCGATTTCTCCGTGGGCAGCGATAGCGCCTCGTCGCGAGAGTTGGTGTGCAGCGACTGGGTGCCGCCCAGCACAGCGGCCAGGGCCTGGAGAGTCACTCGCACCACATTGTTATCGGGCTGCTGGGCAGTCAGGGTGCAACCAGCCGTCTGGGTGTGAAAGCGCAACATCCAGGAGCTAGGTTCGCGGGCCGCAAATCGCTCCTTCATGATTCTGGCCCACAATCGGCGAACGGCTCTAAGCTTGGCTACCTCCTCCAAAAAGTCGTTATGAGCGTTGAAGAAGAAGGAAATCTGCCCGGCGAACTCGTCCACGTTCAAGCCAGCCTGGATGGCTGTCTCCACATAGGCGATGGCGTTGGCCAAAGTGAAGGCCACCTCTTGCACGGCCGTCGCTCCAGCCTCACGGATATGATAACCTGAGATGGAGATGGTGTTCCAGTGAGGGAGGTTTTCTTTGCAGTAGGAGAATACATCGGTAATGATCCGCATGGAGGGTTGGGGGGGGAAGATGTAAGTCCCACGAGCTACGTACTCTTTCAAGATATCGTTCTGGATAGTGCCCCGCAATACCTTGGGATCTACCCTCTGCTTTTTGGCCACTGCGGCATACATGGACAGGAGGATGGCTGCTGGCGCGTTGATGGTCATGGAGGTACTGACTTTATCGAGGGGGATGCCTTCGAAGAGGACTTCCATATCCTCCAGGGAATCAATGGCCACGCCGACTTTTCCGACCTCTCCCTCGGCCAGGG
>CAYUPJ010000234.1:0-6093 GCA_964446635.1 uncultured Anaerolineae bacterium | reverse complement strand
ATTTCCTCCGGCCGGGCACCCGCCTGCAGGCGCGCCAGTTCTGCCTGCGCCCTGGTCAGATCTGCCTTCGCTGCGTCCTGCGAGCCCTGGGTCACCGCTGCTTCCGCCGCGTCCAATGTGCCCTGGGCCTGAGCCACCGCCGCCTCCGCCACGTCCAGTGTGCCTTGGGCCCGGGCCAGCCCTGTCTCCGCTGCGTCCACCGCATCCTCGACCTGTTTCACGTTGGCGCTGGCGATCTCAGCGTTAATTTCCGCCTGGGTCACTGCTGCCTTCGCCGCCGCCACTCCTCCCTGCGCCGCAACGACGGCCCCCTCGGCGACAGCTATCTCCTCAGACGTTGGGCCTGCTTTTGCTGCCACCAGTTGTGCCTGGGCTGTCGTCAGCGCTGCACGGGCCTGGGCCACGGCGTGCTCCAGGTCGGTCGCGTCCAGGCGAGCCAGCACCTTCCCATCAGCTACCTCGCTCCCTTCAACATTGAGCCACTCCACCCGCCCACCGGTCTCAAAGCTCAGTGTCGCCCACCGCGCCGGCACCACCTTCCCTGATGCCGTCACCACGTTGCCGAAGGTCGGCGGCAGGGCTGCCACTTCCTCTGTCACCGAGGCAGCCTTCTGCCCCGCACACCCCGTCGCCACCAGCCCGATTACCAAAACGATTCCCAGCATTCGTCTCATCAATTTCCATGCCATTGTCCACCTCCTCCTTCGGAGACTCAGTAGATGGAAATTCTGAAGCAGAGCGGGCTCCCACGCCCGCGTTTCGGCGGCGTGGGAGCCGCCTCTGATAATAATTTTCCATCTACTGACTCGACTTTTGCAGTAACGCAAAGCGCGGCTTTTTAGGGGGTGAAAACGCCAGAAAAGTGGGGCAATCAGGCTATTTTCGAAGTACATTTTCGACACCAGGCAGCACGCGACCTACCCCGGCCAGCAGAGGCTCGCCAGCCCGTCCGCTCCGCCTCTTTCTGAAGGACTTCAACGGGTCAGCACTAGCAGCGGAGGCGCGTGCTACCTGTGGTGAACCGCTTCATTATAGCCGATGCCGCTGTAAATGTCCAATCACCACTTTATGTCACTGCAAAAGTCGAGTACTGAGACTCAATATTGGATATTGGCGCGGTGTCCAATCTCCAATATCCAATCTCTAATCTAAATGTCAAGGGCTTTTTTCTAGAAAACCATCCTTGACAGAGTGCCGCGAATCTGCTAAGATATTCCCAATGCTGAGTTGAAAGGAGAGCTTTCGATGATCGTGAGAAACTACCGTCAGGTCACGCCGGAGCCTGCCGAGGAGGCGCCGGGCGTCACCGTGCGCTGGGTGATCAGCGAGAAGGACGGGGCGCCGAACTTCGCCATGCGCGTCTTCGAGGTGGCGCCTGGGGCCGCCTCCCCATTCCACACCCACCCCTGGGAGCACGAGGTCTACATCCTGGCTGGCAGGGGGCACGTCAGGGACGAGGATGCCGAGACGCCCTTCCAAGAAGGAGACGCCGTTTTAGTCGCCCCGGAGGAGAGGCATCAGTTTGTCAACGATGGCGACACAGCCCTGCGTTTCATCTGCGTCGTTCCCCTGTAGCGAGGGCAGTAGGGGGTGGTGGTCAAGCAGCATCAGGAGATGCCGAAGGGATTTCCTGATTGCGTTTCCGTCCAAAGCGGTGTATAATTGTAGACGCTCGGTGACTTCGACAAGCTCAGTCCAAGGATTTGGCCGAGATGGGACGCAAGGATGCGCTTCTGGCGGTGCTAGGCCAACACAACCGACGCAATTCTCAAACCCGACGCCAGCCAAGGCTGTGCTCTTGCGTGCCCTGAGGCTGGCGTTTCTACCGCAAGTAAGGAGGAAAGTGCGATGAAGCAAAGACGCATTAACGCAACACTCACTATTGCTGCTCTAGCTCTAACCATCCTCCTCATCCTCACCGCCTTACCCCTAGCCGGGGTCTTCCCGCTCCCTGCTAGCGCTGAGCCATTGGCCCAGCAGGGTGGGAACATGGAGCCGGTGGGGCAGATCGGGGGAGACACCTATGTTGCGTCCACAGTTATTTATGTGCCTGATGATTACCCAACGATTCAAGCCGCAGTGGATGCGGCGAGCCCCGGCGATACCATAATCGTGAGAGATGGAACCTACACCGAGAATGTGGATGTGCACAAAGATCGTTTGACCATAGAGTCGGAGAATGGGGCTGATTCAACGATTGTGCAGGCGGCAAATCCAGATGGCCTTGTCTTTTTTGTAACTAGTGATAGTGTAGCTATTTTCGGCTTTACAATTCGCAATGGCAAGGATGGGATTGGCCTTTCTTCTGCATTTAGCATAGTGGATAATTGCATAGTCGAAGGGAACGTTAGGTACGGAGTAGGTATGTGGAAATCGAATAGTACAATATCAAATTCTACAATCAAGAGTAATGATCGTGGTGGGATAAATATATGGGCTTCTGGCAATCACGTGATCGATAGCGTAGTTGAAGATAACAAAGAGTATGGAATAGGATTGTTTGGATCAGAAAATGGATTAGTAACGAGATCAATTATCAAAGATAATACTGGTTATGGAATTCGTATATGTAGCTCTACTGGATATCTTATTTATCTCAACAACTTCATAAACAATACAGATAATGTTTATTCTTCTAATAATTCAACCAACATCTGGAACTCTCCAGAAGAACTAACCTACGCCCACAACGGCAACATCTACACAAACCACCTCGGCAGCTACTGGAGCGATTACATAGGAAGTGATGCTGATGGAGATGGTATTGGGGGTACTCCTTACAGTATAGATTCAGACAGTGACAATTATCCATTGATGCAGCCTTTTGAAAATTATAGGGTGACTCCATCTACGCCTGTTGGCGGGGTTATTATCCCGGTGAGCAAACTTGGGTTATTAGTGCCCTGGATCGGATTGGTCTTGCTGGCCCTCGCAGTTGGGATTTTGTTGGTCAAGAAGCATAGGCTCTGACGAGAAAGCTGGATTAGTTTGAACTTTGAGCTTTGAAGTTGATGGTGAACGTTCTACTGACCGGAGAGCGCCAGGTAGGGAAAACCACCGTCTGCAAGCGGGTGGCGAAGTTGGCCCGTGGACTGGGCTATGGCCCGGCGGGGGTGCTCGCGCCGGCTCTCCTCGGTGAAGATGGCTTTCCCGTGGCCTACCACGCCCTGATGGTGTCCGACGGCCAACAGCGGTTCCTGGCCCGAGCCGACGGCGATCTAGGCGGCCCAAGTACAAGCCGCTACAGCTTCGCCGCCGCCGCCTTCTCCTGGGTGATTAGGAGGCTCCGAGCCGCAATCTCCCAGGGCTGCGATCTGCTCGTCGTGGACGAGATCGGCCCCCTGGAGCTGAAACAGGGGAAGGGACTGGCTCCGCTCCTCTACGATCTCTCTGCTGAGAGACTCCCACGGCTGCTGTTGGTGGTCCGTCCGGAGCTAACAGGGCAACTGCGGAAGAGGCTCCCCGACGTTTCCTTCCGCACCTTCACTGTCACCCAGGAAAACCGCCAGGCCCTCCCCCGCGCCATCGTCAAGGAGCTTTTCGCTGACCATGATCCAGGTAGATGACCTGACGGTGTACCACGGCCAGCAGCGCGTCCTGGGCGGGCTCTCCCTCTCCATCCGGCCTGGCGAGTTCGTGCTGGTGACCGGCCCCTCCGGCTGTGGCAAAAGCACCCTGTTGCGGGCCCTGGCGGGCCTGATCCCCCACGCCTCGTTGGCTTGCATGGAGGGCAAGGTGGTTGTGGACGGGCTGGACACTCGGCAACATTCCCTGCCGGTTCTGGCCAGCCACGTTGGCCTGGTCTTCCAGAACCCGGCTACTCAGCTCTTCTGCCTGCGGGTGGAGGAGGAAGTGGCCTTCGGTCCCCGCAACCTGGGCCTGCCGCCGGACGAGGTAGCCCGACGGGTGGAATGGGCTCTCGGTGCAACAGGTTTGGAACGCCTGCTAGGCCGCCGGGTGAACACCCTCTCCGACGGCGAAAAGCAGCGCCTGGCCATAGCTACTGTGCTGGCCATGGCCCCTCGCATCCTGATCCTGGACGAGCCCACCTCCAACCTGGATATGGCCGGGACCCGCCAGGTGCTGTCCACCCTGGAGCGCCTGCGGGGCCAGGCAGCGCAGGGAACCACGGTGGTCATTGCCGAGCACAGGACAGGAGAAGTGGGCCGACTGGCCGATCGGGTTCTCATCTTGGAAGAGGGGCAGCCGGTAGCCGACGGGTCCCCTGAAAAGGTCTTCGCCAGACGGGAACTGCTCCATCGCCTGGGAGTACGCCAGCCCACCCCTCATCCGCAGAGCGATTGGGCTGACCTCATCGCTCCGAACGAGGCGAGCATTCTCCCCTCCCTCCCAGGGAGGGGTTGGGGGAGGGTGAAGCCCCTGGTAGAGCTGGAGGGTGTGGTAGCCGGGTACGGGAAGAGACAGGTGTTGGATGGCCTGGACCTTTCCATCCAGCGTGGCGAGTTGCTGGCCCTGGTGGGCGACAACGGAACGGGCAAGACGACCCTGGCCCGGCTACTGGCTGGCTTGGTGAAACCCCGGCGGGGGAAAGTACAGGTGAGGGGGCGGGTGGGCCTCCTTTTCCAGAACCCCCTGGAGCAGCTCTTCTGCGAGACGGTGGAGGAAGAGGTGGCCTTTGGCCCTCACAACTACGGCCTCCTCACCCCAACCCTCCTGGAGGATACGCTGGCCATTGCAGACCTGGTAAGTTTGCGTCACCGCCGCATCCACGCCCTCAGCGGCGGAGAGCAGCAGCGCACTGCCCTGGCCTCAGTCCTGGCCTTGCAGCCCGACCTACTCATCCTGGACGAGCCAACCATGGGCCAGGATTGGGGCCACCTGACTGCTTTTATGGACCACGTGGGTCGCTTGAACGGGAGAGGCATGGCTATCCTGCTCATCACCCATGACTACATGTTGGTGCATCGCTATGCTCAGCGGGTGCTTCTCCTGCAGGACGGACGCATCGCCGTCGAGGGCAGCCCCCGCCGGGCGGAGAAGGGAGAAAACGTAAGATGAAGACTCGTTTTACCACTCGGGATCTGGTTTACATCGCCGTTTTCGGCGCCCTGTGGGGGGTGCTGGAAATGACCCTTGGTTCTTACCTGCATCTTATCTTCCCACCACTGGCTACACCCCTGGTGGGAGTTGGCACGATTATGACCGCTATGGGCATGGTCGTGGCCCTGATAGGGCGTCTCTTCGTCCCCAGGGCTGGCTCGGTGCTGATGATCGGCCTGGTGGTGGCTATATTGAAGGCGCTGAGCATCGGCGGCGTGAAGCTCCCGGCCATGATCGCCATCATCATCGAGTGCCTGTTGGCGGAGCTTGGCCTTTTCCTTGCCAGGAGACCGAGCCGGGGGGGATTCATGCTTGCCGGCTGCCTGGCAGTGCTGTGGACTTTCTTCCACAAATTCTTCGCCTCTTACGTCTTTCTTGGCCAGGGCATCTACGAAGTTTACCTGGGGATGCTTAAGGCGGGGTCTCAGGCGCTGGGCATCGGGATGGGCTATGCCCTGGTCATCATCGCTGTCTTCCTGCTCATCCGCATCGTGGCTGGCGGTTTGGCGGGGTGGCTGGCCTGGGAGTTGGGGAAGGCTGTCCAGGCTCGGCTGACCCAGGCCGAAGGAAGGGTAGAGTGAGGATTTTTGGCACCTGGGGACATTTGGCCTTTTTGATCTGGGCCATTATCCTGGGCGTGCTGGTTCCGGAAGCCAGGATCATCTTTCTGCTGGGATTTGTCATCATCTTTTCTGGTCTTTTCTTACAGGGCGGCCTGAGGCCCGTCCGCCGCTTGGAGTTCTGGCTCCTCGTCGCCTCGGCGGTGGTGCTCAGTCCCTTCCTCATCGGTGAGAAGGACCTCTACCTGTTCGGCCTGGGCCTCTCGCGCCAGGGCTTCTGGGCGGGGTTATGGATGGCCTTGCGGGCATTGAGTGTAGCCCTGGCGATGGGAGGCTTCGCTTATGCGGTCTCGGTGGACGAGATGGCCCGGCTTTTTGAGGTGGCTGGATGGAAGGGGCTGGGCTTTGCCGTGGGAGTGGCCTTCAATCTGTTGCCTACACTAGAGCAGACAGCTCGCAACGCCTACGAAGC
>CAYUPJ010000233.1:0-6119 GCA_964446635.1 uncultured Anaerolineae bacterium | reverse complement strand
CACTACACCCACAGCCCCGGCTACGACCGCAGCTTCAGCCGCACCGTGGACGGCGGTGGCCATTGGACGGCCGATTACGCCGTGACCATGGGCGCCCCCAACCACCCCCACCCCAGCCCTCCCCCGCCGCCGGGGCCGGCTTTCGTGACCATCGCCGAGACGAAGGGAATGGCCAAGGAGACCGTGGTCACCGTCGAGGGCCAGGTGACCGTTCCGCCAGGCATCTTTGACGAGCAGACCTTCTACGTTCAGGACAGCACGGCGGGCGTGATGGTCTACTTGCGAGAGGGAGATTGCCCTGTGCTCTATGAGGGGGACAGGGTGCGAGTCACAGGCCAGCTCTGGGACTACTATGGCGAGCGCGAGATCAGGGTCGCCGGAGCGGGAGACATCCAGCGCCTGGGCGAAGGGGAGCCTCTGGAGCCGACCATGATCAAAACGGGAGAGGTAGATGAAGCTCACGAGGGATTGCTGGCCCAGATCGTTGGTGCGATCACGGGCTGGGAAAGAAGCACCTTTTACCTGGACGACGGCAGCGGGGAAGCCAAAATCTACATCAAGGAAGTGACGGGCATCGAGCGGCCCTGGGTGGAAAAAGGCGAAGTCTACAGCGTCATCGGCATCGTCAGCCAGTACGAGGAGGAGCACGAACTGCTGCCGCGTTACCAGAGCGACATCTCCCTCTGGCCGGCGCAGTTGCCCACCACCGGTGGCGATTCGCCGTCGAGCGAGGGCGCAGGGCTGAAGACCCCGCGCTAAAAGGACAAAGCCCTACGGGCTCGGATTCAGCCCCTGAAAGGGGCTTTGGCCTTTCAGGGCGGTGGTTTAGCGCCGCGCGGAGAACGTTTCACATTGGGGACAACCTGTCCCCTTTGAAGTGGTGCTTGCACGGGAGGAAGCGTTGTGTTATAATGCAGTATGTAATTAAACGACAAGATACTGACAGGAGCTAAGCGGTTCTCGTCTAAATCCAAGTTGCTCAGTTAGTCAGAGCACACGGTTGACATCCGTGAAGTCGTAGGTTCGAGTCCTATACCGCCCATTGCAGGCATAGTCCACAGTTGGGCACAGCGTGCAGCTATACCGTTTGCATGAACGCTGTCCCTGCCTCAGTATGAAGCAAAGGAGGCTCAAAATGAAAGGTTACTTCAAAGCATTGCTGATGACATTGGCGCTGATCCTGGCAGCGTTGGTGACGACAAACTGGACCTCTCAGCCAACCCACGCCACCGGACCGTGGTACGTGGCCCCCAGCGGTAATGACAGCAACCCTTGCACAAGCCCCGCCACTGCTTGCGCTACCATCAATGGGGCCATTGCCAAAGCCAGCCCGGGCGATACGATCTATGTAACCACTGGGACATACACCGGCACCGGCGATGAAGTGGTGCTGCTCGACAAGAATGTGACCCTATCCGGTGGCTGGAATAACGCCTTCACGACACAAGATGGCATCTCCACTATTGACGGTCAGGTATCGCGCCGGGGGATTACAGTGAATAGCGATGTGAACGCGACGGTCGACCGCTTCACGATTCAGGGAGGGACTAATCCTTATGCCGGCGGCATTTATAATGCTGGTACTCTGACCTTCACTAATGGCACCATTTTGAACAACGAACATAGCGGTATCGGCAACTATAGCAATGGCACTGTGATACTCAACAACACTGTTGTTAGTGGAAACACGGCCAGTGGCATACATGTTGGCTCTGGCACTGTGACTCTGAACCATAGCACGGTCAGTAGCAACCTTGGTTGTGGTATCTCCAACCATGGCACACTTACTCTGAATCACAGCACCATTAGTGGAAACCGATATGGTTGTTGGATTGCGAGCGGTGGCGGCATCTGGAACGAGGGCACCCTGACCGTGAACTATAGTACTATCAGTGGGAACGCGCCCGGAGAGGATGGCGGTGGCGTTCTGAACAAAGGCGGCACTTTGACTTTGAACAATAGCATCGTCAGTGAAAACACAGCCACCACGGGCGGCGGGATACGCAATGTGGGCGGCAATGCGATCCTTAACAACAGCACCGTCAGTGGAAATACAGCAGAATACGGTGGCGGTATCAACAATGACTGGGGCAATCTCGCTCTGCATAACTGCACGATCACAAACAACACAGCCACCATCTTTGTTGGTGGTATTCGCGCCTCTTCCCCTGTAACTTTGCAGAATACTATCGTCGCTGGAAACATGGCGGATACTGACCCGGATTGCGGCGGTATGATTGTTTCGGCAGGCTATAACCTCTTGGGCAACACGACTGATTGCATCTTCACTCCGGCCACAGGCGATTTAACCAATGTTGACGCTCAACTCGGCCCATTGCAAGACAACGGCGGCGCAACACCTACCCATGCTCTATTATCCGATAGCCCAGCCATCAATGCTGGCGATCCAGCGGGCTGCATGGGCAGCACCGGGCTATTGACTGCCGACCAGCGGGGGTTTGCCCGTTTTGGCAGATGTGACATTGGCGCTCACGAAGCACAGTCTATCAAAACTGTCAACCAATCCACCGCCTTACCCGGTGATCCACTCACTTACACGGTTGCCTTCCAAAATGGCAGTGTCAATATTGCCGACTTTCGTATTACCGACACCTTGCCCATCTCCCTGACCTACATTGACAACTCTCTCACCGCAACCAGCGGTAACTACGGCTACAACAATGGCGCTATTACGTGGACAGGGTCAGTCAACACTAGGGAGGTTGTGACCATCAAATTTGGGACTACGGTCAGCCAGACAGCGTCCTTGGGCACTTCCATCGTCAACTCAGCCGTTATCAGCGGTAGCGGTGAGGTCATCACTCGCTCTGCCACCATCTATGTGGGAAGGCGGGTCTACCTGCCAGTGGTGTTAAAGAACCAATAACCGACGACGGCCGCGCCCCCATGCGCTTTGGCGAACACTGAATGACTTTACTCATAATGCGGTTTAGTTGCCGACCCCGGCCGGCGAAAAGCAGACCGGGATTGCCCCAGCCTAGTTGAACGAGGGAGGTTAAGATGAAAGGCTATTTCAAGTTATGGCTAACGGTATTGGTGCTGGCTTTAGGGGTGCTGGTGATGATGACCTTAGCTTCTCAGCTAACCCACGCCACCGGACCGTGGTACGTGGCCCCCAGCGGTAATGACAGCAACCCTTGCACAAGCCCCGCCACTGCTTGCGCTACCATCAATGGGGCCATTGCCAAGGCCAACCCCGGCGACACGATCTATGTCGCCAGCGGGACATACACCGGCACTGGCGCTGAAGTGGTCATGGTGGACAAAAGCGTCACCCTGTCTGGTGGGTGGAACAGCGCCTTCGCTGTGCAAATCGGCACTTCCGCCATTGACGGAGAGGGGGCACGCCGGGGCATCAACGTGGGCGGCGTGACGGCCGTGGTTGAGCGGTTCATTATAGAAGGAGGATCTGGCAGCGGAATTGCTTTTGGTAATGGCATATGGAACGGAGGAATCTTAACCCTGAACCAAAGCACGGTCAGCAGGAGCTTGGGCGGCATCTTCAACGCCTATGGCTGCACCCTGACCTTGAACCACAGCACCGTCTGCGACAACACGGCCACTGGGATCGTCAACAACGGACCCATGGTGATCTTGAACAACAGCACCATCAGCGGGAACACCGGCGACGCCGGCGGCGGCATCGGCAGCCCTGTTGCTGGCACTGTGATTCTGAACAACAGCACCGTCAGTGGAAACCGGGCCACGGCCTTTGGCGGTGGGGGCATCTACACCCAAGGGACGGACGTCACGCTCAGCAATAGCACCATCACCAATAACACGGCGGACTATGGTGGGGGTGGCGGTATCCACGTGTACTTGGGTACCGTTACCCTACAGAATACGATCATCGCCGGAAATGTGTCCACTACTGGCTACGGCCCGGACTGCGCAGGCCAAATTGTCTCTGCCGGCTACAATCTGATTGGCGACACCTCCGATTGCTATTTCGCGCTTGGTGCGGGGGATCTGGCGAATGTCAACGCACATCTCGGCCCGTTGATCGGAGCCTCAGGGATGCCAAGGTACCATCCCCTGCTGCCGGGCAGCTCGGCGGTTGACGCCGGGAAACCGGCCGGCTGTACCGATCACTTGGGCAATCCACTGCTCACCGACCAGCGTGGGGCGGCCCGCGTCGGGCGCTGTGACATCGGCGCCTATGAGTACACCATCCCCGGCCCGGCAGCCAATGTTTACGCCTTCAGTGGCACGCCCCAGCACGCGCCTCCTGTTAGCGCCTTCAAGACGCCGTTCCAGGCGTTGGTCTTGGACCACATCGGCAGCCCGGTGAATAATGCCACGGTCATGTTCTCCGCCCCCACGAGTGGGGCCAGCGGGACGTTCTCAGATACTGGCTCCTACACGACGAACACTGTAACGGCCGACAGTGGTCTGGCTACGGCGGCCACGTTCACCGCCAACGGACTGGTGGGGAGTTACACGGTCACGGCGACGGTAAGCGGCGTCGTGACCCCGGCTACCTTCCTGCTGAGCAACATGTCGTGGTACGTGGTGCCCGGCGGGAACGACAGCAACAACTGCCAGAATCCCAGCGAGGCCTGCGCCACCATCAACGGGGCGCTGAACAAGCCGGATTTTATTGCGGGCGACACCGTCCTGGTGGCCACCGGCGCGTACACCAGCACCGGTGATGAAGTGGTGCTGATCGACAAAGACGTTGCCCTCTCCGGCGGGTGGGATAGTTCCTTCACCACGCAGAACGGCATCTCCACCATCGATGGTGAGGGTGTGCGCCGGGGTGTGATGGTCAACAGCGGTGTGACCGCAACGATGGAGCGTTTCGCCGTTCAGAATGGAACGTCTCCCTATTATGGTGGCGATGGCATCCTCAACAGGGGATCCCTGATCCTGAACAACAGCACCATCAGCGGCAACGCAGGCATCGGCATTTACAACGACAACGGTACCCTGACCCTGAACAACAGTACCGTCAATGGTAACATGGGTAGCGGCATACTCAATGGCTCCGGCAGCCTGACCCTGAACAGTAGCACGGTTAGGAACAACACCACCGAGTACGTTGGTGGCGGCATCTACAACGAATCCAAAAGCACCGTGATTCTGAACAACAGCACCGTCAGCGGAAACACTGCCAACGGCTCTGGCGGCGGCATTGAGAACCGCGGCAACAGTACCCTGACGTTGAACAACAGCACCATTAGTAGTAATGCAGCCAACCCCGGTGGCGGCATCTCTATAGAGTCCGGTACCGTTACTCTGAACAACATCATCCTCGCCGGGAACACAGCAGGGAGTGGCCCAGACTGCTCGGGCAGCATCAGTTCCGGTGGTTACAATCTCATCAAGGATACTTCCGGCTGCACCTTCACGCCGGGTCCGGGTGATGTGACCAACGTCAGCCCGCACCTCGGCCCACTGATCGGAGCCCCGGGGGTCCCGATGTACCATCCGCTGCTCTCGGGCAGCCCAGCGATTGACGCCGGGAACCCGGCAGGTTGTACTGACCACCTGGGCAACCCTCTGTACGCCGACCAACGCGGGGCAGCCCGCGTCGGGCGCTGCGACATCGGCGCCTACGAGTACACCACCCCTGGCCCGGCAGCCAGCGTTTATGCCCACAGTGGCACGCCCCAACATGCACCGCCTCTTGGTGCCTTTCAAACGCCTCTCCAGGCTGCGGTACTGGATGGGATTGGCAGTCCGGTGAATAATGCTGTAGTCGCGTTCTTTGCCCCGGCGAGTGGGGCCAGTGGGACATTTGCAGACATCGGCACTTTCACGACGACAGCCGTGACAAATGAGGGTGGCGTCGCCACTGCGGCGACTTTCACAGCTAACGAGCTGACAGGAAGTTACACAGTCACGGCGGCGGTGGGCGGCGTTGCGACCCCGGCCAACTTCCTGCTGGGCAACACGGCAAAAGTCTTCTTGCCTTGCGTTTTCCGCAACTACTACTACTGCCCCGACTTCTTCGATGACTTTAGCAACCCTGCCAGCGGTTGGGAAGTCGGAGAAGACGAATACGTCCGCGCCGAATACCTGAACGGCGAGTATCGCGTCCTCACCAAGCAAAGCGGCTACGTCTACCTCTTCCGCGCACCTATCTGCCATCGCCA
>CAYUPJ010000232.1:0-6121 GCA_964446635.1 uncultured Anaerolineae bacterium | reverse complement strand
CAACCCCCAACTGATGGGGTTGCTCTCACTCTATTCTATTCGCTGCGCAAGCCCGACATTGCTCTCACAACATAACCCTTCTCCTCATGAGAAGGGTTTTTGCTTCCTCGCTCTTCCCAACCTCGCCAATCTGTTGTATAATGTGAAGGCAAGTCTCAGCGATAGGAGGACCATGAAACTGGAACGTTCTGCTGGCTTATTGCTACATCCAACATCGTTACCAGGACGCTTTGGTATCGGCGAGATCAATGAAATGGCTTACCGCTGGGTGGATACCATGGTGGCAGCCCGGCAGACGGTCTGGCAGGTGTTGCCGCTGGGACCGACGGGCTACGGGGACTCGCCTTATCAAACCTTTTCGGCCTTTGCTGGCAACCCGTTGCTGATTGACCTGAACCGCCTGGCCCGCGAGGGCTACGTCCCGCATCAGGCCTTAGAGGAGGCGCCTATCTTTTCCGAAGAGCGGGTTGACTTCGGCCCCGTGATCACCTGGAAGAAGCCGCTCTTGCTGGGAGCATATCAACAGTTCGCGATCCAGGCCGATCCGGCCGAGGAAGCTGCCTTCAACGCCTTTTGCGCCGAACACGACGCTATCTGGCTGCACGATTACGCCTTTTTCATGGCGCTCAAAGACCACTTCGGCGGAGAGACGTGGGGCACGTGGCCGCGCAAGCTCAGGCGGCGCGAACCCACCGCTTTGGCCGCATGGGGTGAGCGGCTGGCACCGGCCATGATGGCGCACAAGTTCTTGCAATACCAGTTTTTCAAGCAGTGGGGCGAGTTGAAGCGCTATGCCAACGAACAGGGAATCCAAATTCTGGGCGACATCCCCATCTACGTCGCTTATGACAGCGCCGATGTCTGGGGGCGTCAGGACCTGTTTCCCCTGGACGAAGATGGGCGTCCAACGGTGGTGGGGGGCGTGCCACCGGATTACTTCAGCCCGACGGGCCAACTATGGGGCAATCTGCTCTACCGCTGGGAGGTGATGGCCGCCCAGGGCTACCAATGGTGGATCGAACGAGTGCGCATGATGCTGCACCAGGTGGACATGGTGCGCTTCGATCACTTCCGGGGCTTCGAAGCATACTGGGAGGTGCCAGCAAGCGAAAAGACGGCGGTCAAGGGGCGCTGGGTTAAAGGGCCAGGCGCAGCCCTTTTCGAGGCTCTCTTCGACGCGCTGGGTGACATGCCCATCATCGCCGAGGATCTGGGTGTCATTACGCCCGAAGTGGAGGCGCTGCGTGACCGGTTTGGATTTCCAGGGATGAAGATTCTCCAATTCGCCTTCGGCGACGATGCCAGCAATCCGTATCTCCCCCACAACTACGAACGGAACTGCGTGGTCTACACCGGCAGTCACGATAACGATACCACTCACGGGTGGTTTGCGTCCGCACCGGAGCGGGAACAGGCTTTTTGCTTGAGCTACCTGGGCTACACACCGGACGACATCGCCTGGGCGCTGATGCGATTGGCAGTCTCGTCCATTGCGGCGCTGGCCATATTCCCCGTGCAAGACGTGCTCAGCTTGGGCAGCGAGGCCCGCATGAACATGCCCAGCCAGGCAGCGGGGAATTGGGCCTGGCGTTTGCGTGCCCACGAGTTGAACGAAAATCACGTGGCGCGATTAGCTGAACTGGCGGAAACGTATGGCCGCACGGGAATGTCCACCGGAGGAAAGAATGTCTGCTGAAAGACTCGCCTTTGTCGCGTATGAAACCCCCTATGCTCCCTGTGGTGGGATTGCGGCAGTGATGGCACGGCTGCCGGCCCACGTGCAGACGGCCTCGGGGCTTCCTACCGGCGTGATCACACCGTACCATCACCAGATCGAGAAGACGACATCGCTCCGCGTCAGTCTCGTCGGCAGTGTGACAGTACCGTTCGAGGGTAGCGAAATTGCTGTTGGTATCTATCAGTACGAGGACCAAGTATCCTGGTACTTTCTTCGACCGGACGATGAGCGGTTTTTCGCCGGTGTACGCCATCCGTACGACGTGGGAGTTACCCAGGAGCAGATCGCGACCCACCTGTTGCGAGACGCCCTGTTTTTCGGCGCAGCCGTAGCCCAGGCCCTTCCCGCCATAGAGCCAGAGGCTCACTGGACGCTGATGATGCAGGATTGGCAAACGGCAACGACGGCCCTGGCCTTGGCGAACCAGCGCGATGACCACAAGTTGTTCTTAACGCTTCACAACAGTTACGACAGCGGAGCCGTAGGGGATGATCAACTTCTCAGGGTTGGAATCAACCCTGGCTATTGCCCAGGTCCGCCTGGCAGCCGAGAGGCCACCGTATTGGAGCGCGCCCTTCTTCTCACCGAGCGGCCGGTTTTCACCGTGTCGGAGCAGTTTGCGCTGGACTTGACCGAAGACCTCTTTCAAGCTGAGGTCATGGCGCCCCATCTCCAAGAGGTATTGAAACCCAGGCTGGTGGGCGTCAATAACGGTCTTTTCGCAGACCTGGCGGTCAGTGACGATGTTGTGGATGAAGCAGCGCGGGGGAATTTTGCACCACTGCAGGATTGGAAGGCGGCTAAGAGAGAACAAGCCCTGCAAGCATTGAGTGAGCTGGCCCCATCCGAAGATCGGCCAGTTTGGGGCAACCTGGCGAAGTTCAAGACAGATGACGCACCGTGGTTTGTGTTGGCCGGCCGGGACGATCCTCGCCAGAAGGGGTATGACGTGGCGGCCAGCGCCATCGCCAAGTTCCTGGAACAGGGTGGAAAGGCGCGATTCCTGTTCTTCCCAATTCCCGGCGACGAGGGCCATGCTGGACTGAACTTCTTGAAAAAGCTGTCGCAAGATTTCCCGGAAAGTGTCCTCGTCCTACCCTTTTTGTTCAAAGGGGGCTTTTTCGCCACCCTTCAAGGGGCAACCTACGGGATCATGCCTTCGCTTTACGAGCCGTTTGGGATGGCCAACGAATTCTATCTCAATGGCACGGTTGGGATCGGTCGGGCAACGGGCGGGATTCTGCAGCAAATCGTCCCTTTGCGGGCGGCCTCATCGTTCAGCCGAGCGGTCCAGGTACGGGCCGACCACTGGCACACCGCGTCGGCCCAACCCACGGGAATCCTCTATCGGGAGAGAGACGGTCTAGAATCGGCCGTTCATGATTGGAGGGGGATCAACGCCGCTGCTTACGATAAGCAGGGCAGCCATCCGGACCGGGTCGAGCAGCGCGAGGGTGAATTCTTGCTGTTCCGGACCATGGCCAATGAACTGCGGCTCAGTATCATAGATGGTGTTCGAGTCTATCAAGAGAAGCCCGCCCTGTATTACCGGATGCTCGTGGAAGGGATCGCTTACATTCAGCGCAGTTTCTCCTGGGATCGAGCCGCTCAAGAGTGCGTTCGTTATACGTGAAACGTGAAGACGTGAAACGTGATGCGTGAGTTCACGGATCACGTTTCACTCCAAACAGGTTCGCCTGCTACTGAACAAAGCTCCCCGTCCAAACAGGCAGGCCAGGCTTAGGCTCCAGCTCCTGCCATGCTTCATCGGTCAGGCGATCGTCCATGGGCTGGGTGAACTCGTAATAGGAGAAGATGCCGCCCTGAGTGGCCACCAACTGCCCCTCCACCGGCGCGATGACGTAGATGACGAAGGCATCGCCCACGCCCTCCTCCAGCACTTGACCGGTGTTGGTGTCGGTGTGCACGTCGGCTACGATGGCCATGCGCTCGTCGGCCTCGGAGGTGATCTCCTCTTTCACCTTGGCCGAGAAGGTGGTGATGCCTTCCAGGATGCCGCCGATGTTGCGGATCAGTTCGTACTCTTCCTCGCTCAAGGCCTCCCCAGTCAACTCCTTCTCCGCCATCGTCTTCAGGGAGAGGAGCAGCGACTCCAGCCGCTCCAGCTTGTCCACGTATTCCACGTCGAGCAACCCCCGACCCTCCAAACCTGCCCGCATCTGCCTGGCCAGGGCGGCCAGCCGGGCATAGACCTCAGGCTGCGGCTCCACGTAGCCCTTCACTGCCTCAGGCTGCGGCATGATGCCGGTGGCTTTCATAGTGTAGCTCTGCTTGGCATACAAGATGGTGTCGTGGCGCAGCTCCGTCCAGGAACCGAGGAAGGTGTTGATATCTTTATCCACCCAGCCCTGGTTCTGCATGAAGCCAGGGTACCCCTCGCCCTTGATCTCCAACAGGGGACGCAAGGCATAGAGCCAGCTCCAATAGAGGTTCTCCACCCATTGTTCCTCTGGGAGTTGGCCGAACTCATTCCGCAGCTTCTGCATTTGCTCCATGTAGTTGACGTAGCGACCCTCCTCGTAGTCGTGGAGCAGAATCACGAAGGCCCGCGGCGAGCCCAGGGCCGCGGCCACGTCCAGCCCCTTGGGGAATAGGCGCGGGTCGTCCTGAGTCCCCACCTTGTCGTAGACCAACTGCTGGAAGATGTAGGAATCAGGGATAAAGCGCTGGCCCATGAAGCGAAAGCCCTTAGTTACCTCCTCCGGCCTCTCGCGGTCGGTGACGTAGGAGGAGACGATCCTGGGTGGACGCAAAGTCATGGCTTGCTCGATGAACTCGTCCAGCTTGGCTTCGTCCTCCAGGTCAGCCAGGGTCAGTTGATTGCCATAGACCTCCCTGACCACCTGGCCGTAGTCGTAGATGCTCAGGTCGTCGGTCTTGCCCACGAAGAACACCGTGGGCTCGTAGATGCGCTCCCAGACCGCCAGGGCCGACTCCGCGCCCACCTGAGCGTTCTGCAGGGCAGCCACGATGAGGATAGCCTGTCGGGTTTCCATTCGCCCGGACTCGATGGCCTCAGGGCTCGGCCCAGGCTTCAGGCGGAACATCATCCGTCCGTACCACATCATGGCCCTGAAGTAGCGCTCGAAGGTCTCATTGCGGGTGTAGTGACCGCGAGGCACGTACTGGCTGTAGTCCTCCTTGTAGCCGAAGATGGGCGATTCAGCGAACCCCTGGTGAGCTGTGATGAGGTCCAGCTCAGCTTGGACATTGTCAGCTACATGGGCGGCTATTGGGGTGCTGGGCTCGAGCAGAGCTGAGGCCACAGAGAAATAGGCCAGGTTGCGCCTGGCAGCCTCCTGCAGCTTACCCGATGCCGCCGAGTACTGCTCCTCGGCGACTTGTATCATAACTACGTTCAGGCCCTTCAGGTCGTTGACGAAGTGCTGGATCTCAGCGGAACGCAGGGTGTAATCGTAGAGGATGTGGTAAGTGTGGAGCAGGGCGTCGGTGGTCACGAAAATCGGGATGCCCCGCTCTTTGGCCGACTTGTAGATCTCGTAGATCTGAGCCACCTGGCTGGGTACCACCACGAAGCCGTTCTGCTCCAACAGAGCCCGCTGCTCATCGCTCAGCCCCATCAGCAAGTCGGGATTAGCCACCTGGTTCAGGTCAATCTCGTAACCCGGCACAGCCGGCTCGGCCTTGACCTGATAGGGAACATAGTCAGCGAAGCCTCCAGGCACCGTCGCGGCGATGGCGTAGGCCACCTGGATCGGCGTCTCCGTTGGCTTGGCTTCCGGTGTCGGCGTAGCCTTTGGTTCCGGCGTTGACGTAGCCTTCTCGGTTGGCGTAATTGGTTCAGGCTGCGGGGCACAGCCAGCCAAGAAAGCGATGACTAGCAACAGTGAAAACACAGCTCGCGTGTTCATGACATTCCTCCTCCCATAGAGTTGTTCACCTATTGGACGTTTCTTGTCTTCAAAAGGTTCCCTCTCTCACTCATTATAACGCCAATCTCAAAAGGGCGCAATCGCCCTTATCTCCCTGGTAGTGTATTTACGGGAAAAGGCTCCTCTGAGCGCAGTTTTTGGACTTCTATCGGCCCGAATTCCGCGAAAATCGGGGGCAAAATCGGGTAGAATAGCCCCTGGGAGATAAGAGCAACTGCACCCATCTCAAAAGATGTCCAGGTGCGTACTGCTTGAAACAGCAGCAAAAAAGGGCCAGCAGAACTGAAATGCTGGCCCTTTCCGTTCAAAAACCACCTCGATCATAAATGATCCTTATGATCGTTCCCCATTCTTGATGCGAAACTCCATTGCAGCTTTGCTAATATCCTCGACACTCCTCTCTGGCCAGAGGCGCTTTTGCCACTCCGTGTAGTCAAAGGGTTCTCTCATAAGGAGCGTAATGAACCTC
>CAYUPJ010000231.1:0-6229 GCA_964446635.1 uncultured Anaerolineae bacterium | reverse complement strand
CTTCCGAACCTCGCCTCGCCTGGATAGAACGCTTTTTGGCTATGAACTGACCGATAATCACCAGCGGCTAGAAGCGCCGAACGAAGCCCAAGGCCGTTACCTGGCAGTGTGGGCATTGTTAGGATTGTATGGCGAGACGCCTGTGCCTGCCGATGAATCGACTCTAGCCGGGCTATTGCCACAACTGGGGAATCTGGTGGAAGAAGCCAGGCAGTCCATCGAGCAATACCTGGGTTCGATTGTAGATAGAAAACTGCGAGACCAACTGGGGCGGGAGGTACGGCGGAGGGTGAGAGAGAGCGTCATCTTCTTCAACTATCAAATAGAGGGAGGATGATAAAATGGCACACCGTGAGCTTCCTATTCCACCTCACTTCGATCCGGATAAGGTTGGTGAGGTTTGGAGGGTTCCATATCAGGAACGGGCTGAGGAAGTCGAGAAGTGGGCGAAGGAACACAATATCCAGCCTGCGGCCAATGACAGATTCAGAATCTGCCTGGTAGCAGTAGACGTGCAAAACACGTTTTGTATCCCCGGCTTCGAATTGTTCGTCGGTGGACGCTCCGGAACAGGAGCGGTGGACGACAATCGAAGGCTGTGTGCATTCATCTACCGGAATCTGGATGTTATTACTCAGATTGCTCCGACGATGGACACCCACCAGGCGATGCAGATTTTCCACTCCGTATTTTGGGTCAACGACCAAGGCGAGCATCCAGCGCCTTTCACCCTCATTTCGCAACAGGACGTGGAGAAGGGTCGGTGGAAGTTTAACCCTGTACTTGGTCACAGTCTAGGGATGGACGAGGATTACGCCCAACGCTACCTGGTGCACTACGCCAGGATGTTGAAAGAGGGCGGCAAATATGATCTGACCGTATGGCCCTATCATGTCATGCTAGGAAGCATTGGTCATGCCCTCGTCCCGGCTGTGGAGGAAGCCATCTTCTTCCACAGTATAGCCCGGTATAGTCAGCCGAGTTCTCAAGTCAAAGGAGACAATCCGTTTACCGAGCATTATTCGGTCCTTGGCCCAGAGGTGCTGGCGGGCCCGGACGGAGAGCCAATTGCCCAGAAAAATGTCGAGTTTATCGAGCGGCTCTTGCAGTTCGATGCTGTTATCATCGCTGGACAGGCCAAGAGTCACTGTGTGGCCTGGACAATTGACGATCTGCTGCAAGGCATTTACGTTCGAGATGAGAGGTTGGCGGAGAAAGTGTATCTCCTGGAAGATTGTACCTCTCCAGTCGTTGTGCCTGGAGTTATGGATTACACCGACGAAGCGAACGCAGCATTCCGGAGATTTGCCGACGCGGGAATGCATGTTGTCCGTTCCACCCAACCCATTGATAGCTGGCCTGGCATAAGGCTTTGAGAGGAGAAACGCGCTTATGACCCAAAAGATTACCCGTTCGATCCACCATGCTCTCTCCGAAGACCGGGCAGACGTCTACTTCGCCCGCACCCAAACCATCCTACAAAAAGAAGGGTTGGACCCGGTGGTGACCATGGAGATCTTCCCCGGCAGGGATGGTGTTTTCTGCGGCATCAAAGAGGTTCTGGAACTCCTGGCCACCGTCCTGCCTGAGGATACCGAGGTCTGGACCCTTGACGAGGGTGAGCCTATGAGCGAGCACGAGATCGTTTTGCGCATAACCGCCCCCTACAGCTCCTTTGGCCTCTATGAGACGGCCGTTTTGGGGATCCTGGCCCACGAGAGCGGTTGGGCCACGGCGGCGCGGGAGTGCGTTGAGGCAGCCGAGGGTATTCCCATCATCGGTTTCGGAGCCCGCCATGTGCACCCCGATGTCTCGGCCAGGATGGAATACGCGGCCATTGTGGGAGGCTGCGTAACTGGCGCCACCACCGCTGGAGCCAAGCTGGCCGGCAAAGCTCCCGCAGGGACCATCCCCCACGCCATGATCCTCATCTTCGGCGATACGGTGAAGGCCAGCGAAGCCTTCGACAAACACATGCCGCCGGAGTTCCCCCGCATCGCCCTGGTAGACACTTTCAAGGACGAAGCGGAGGAGAGCCTGCGCGTAGCTGAGGCCATGGGAGATCGGCTTTGGGGAGTGCGCCTGGACACCCCCCCCGAGCGGGGTCGCGTCACCCCCGATTTGGTCAAGGAGGTGCGGGCTCGTCTCGACCAAGCCGGTTTCCCAAATGTCAAAATCGTCGTCAGTGGAGGCATCACGCCGGAGCGAATTCGGCAGTTTATCGCCGAGGGAGCGCCGGTGGATGGCTATGGAGTGGGAAGCTACATCAGCGGCGCCAAGCCGATAGATTTCACCGGCGACCTTAAGGTGGTGGCTGGGAAGCCCCTGGCCAAGCGGGGTCGCATCCCAGGCATCACCCATAACCCTCGCCTGAAAAAGGTAGGGCTAGCGGGGTTGGAAGTTAGAAATTAGAAGTTTGACATAGGGCGTCAAAAGAGTATAATAGGCCATGAAAACGTGACTTTCAAGGAGAGAGGTTAATGCCCAAGCGTACCTATCAACCCAAGAAAAGACGACGACAGCGGGTGCATGGTTTTCGAGTCCGGATGAGCACCAAGGGCGGACGCAGGGTCATCCAGTCCCGTAGACTCAAGGGGAGAAAGAGCCTGGCTGCGCAGAAGTACAGGAAGTAGCCAAAAGTTGAGGGTTGAAGAAACGACACCGTTTGAGGAACAACAAGCAGTTTAAGCGAGTGCGTCGGGAGGGGCGTTCCTGGGCCCATCCCTTGTTGGTTCTGTGTGCGCTACCCAACGACTTAGGGCACAGCCGCTTTGGCTTCTCCGTCAGCCACTGGGTGGGCAAAGCAGTGGTTCGTAACCGGGCCAAACGCCTCATGCGAGAGGCGACGAGGCTCCGCCAAGGGGACATCAAAGAGGGTTGGGATCTAATACTTATCGCTCGCCATCCCATACGAGAAGCGGATTTCAAACAAGTAGACCGGGCCGTCGAGCAGTTGTTGAGACGGGCTGGTTTGCTGAAAACGGCCAGCGAGGAAATGGAATAGTCTCTGTGTTGAAAACCATTTTCCTGAGCACCATCAGGCTCTATCAAAACACCTTCTCCCGTGCTTTGCCCCCCGCCTGCCGTTTCGAGCCCTCCTGCTCACAGTACGCCTACCAAGCCATTGAGAAATACGGTCTCCTGAGGGGTAGCTGGCTGGCCCTCAAGCGACTCAGCCGCTGTCACCCTTTTAACCCAGGAGGGTGTGATCCTGTGCCGTGAAGCAAGGCTGCCCGCTAGCCTCTCACCCGCACACTCGCCAAGGACGATGTAGTGAAAATCACATCTATCATCTGGCTGCCAGAAGTTATCGAAAAGCTTGAGTTCAAGCATGGTGTCATAGTTGAAGAGGTTGAAGAAGTCTTTGAACTCGGCGCAGCCTACCGTCGAGGACCACGCGGCAAACGACGAGGCGAGAATCTATACAAGGCTTATGGTCAAACGGAAGCGGGACGATACCTGTTTATCGTGTTCATATACAAACTTGATCGCAGAGCACTGATTCTAAGTGCCCGGGACATGACCGACAAAGAGCGGCGGTTGTATCGAAAGGATTGAGTGATGACAAAGATACCGGATTTCAAAACTCTGGATGAGGCAGTCGAATTCTGGGAAGCCCATGATTCTGCTGATTATTGGGGGAATATGGAGGAGGTCACGTTCGAGATTGCTCTCCATCAGAACCTTCTCCATCCTAAGCTCATTGTCTTAACCCATCGGCCCGAGTATTGCCCACGCTGTCAGCACGATCTGGATGATACTGTAATCGAGTACGTTGCCCGGAACAATGGACATCTTTTGGTGATCCGCGATGTGCCTGCACTTCGCTGCCGAGCCAATGGGCACGAATACATCCTGGAAAAGACACTTGATGATGTTGAACAACTGTTGGACCTTGAGAAAACTCGCAAACTCCAACCGTCTGAAACGATCCAGGTACCCGTGTTTAGTTTGAAAATGACAGCATAGGCCGGCAAAGGCGTACTGCCACCCCGGCCCTGAGTAAAGAAGGGAGCGGAAGATGAATCAACAGAAGTTGCTGCAAAAGATGATTGGCATGACGTTGATCGTGTTGTTCTTGGCCGCGTGTGGCACACCCGCAGCGACGCCCACACCTGTCCCACTGACGGCCACGTCTACGCCAGCCCCGCCAACGGCCACATCCACGCCAATCCCACCCACTGCCACATCCACGCCAGCCCCACCAACGGCCACACCTGTCCCGCCAACACCAACACCAGTCCCACCGACGGCCACGCCCGAGACAGAAGACTTTCAAGTTGTCACCGAAGCTGTGTCGAAACTGGTCGAGGACCTATCAGTTCGCCAATTCGCGCTATGCCAGCTTCAAGCGGCTCTTTGGGGAGGATACGACGTGAAAGTTCAGGTTAGCCGGGGCACAACAGTTGACGATCAATCTCATATTTTCCGCATCAGTGAGAACAAGTTCTCCGACGAGATTTCTTCGGAGTCGATGGGCAGCCAGCTAGCCACTGTAGAAGGAAAAGGAGTTGTTCTTGTTGGCAGTCAAGAAGAGGCGTTTGAGAAAGGAATACCATTCTACATCACCGACGTGGTCTTCGAAACGCCTATCTTGTTCAACTACACAGTGGTATCTAATCCCAATACATCGGTTGACAACGCCTTCCCCAGAATCGTAATGACCAGCGAGTTCACTCGCAGTGAAGTCGTTAAAAAGCCGGAACCCCTGTCTTCAAACCCCGAGCGACAGAGACGTTCATGGGAACTGAACGTGCCTCTGGACGAATCCAGAAAGACCTACTTGTCGATTGTAACGCTTGATGTTGGTGACGTACGTTGCTTAGCTAGCAACGAAGTACATCTTGAGCCCCTGGCAGAGTCGACGAAGTGAAGCTATAGAACCAGACTATCAAATTCACAACTTCGCCTAACAGCTAGCTGGCGAACATGCACTTCCTGCTCGTGAACGAGATCGTACACCCAAGAACTATCCTCCTCCCGAAGGGGATTGCCCACCCGCCGGGCACACATCGTCAGCTTTTGCAGCAGCAGGATAAATTGGAACAGAAATCATAAAAAGGGGAGGTCTGAACTTTGAGAAAAATTATGACGGGGTTTAAGATTGCCCTTTGGCTCTTTATAATCGTCGCCTTGCTAACTGGCTGTGGCCGCGCAGCACTCCCCACCAGTTGGCCTGGGCTAACGGTGGCCGAGGATGTGGTGTACCTTGCTGCTGGCGCTAAAGTCTTTGCCCTGGATGCGGAGACGGGGAACCAGAAGTGGGAGTTTCCCACCGAAGAGAAAAAGGGGCTTTTCTACGGTACTCCAGCGGTGGAGGAAGGGTTGGTCTTTGTCGGCTCCAACGACAAAAATTTGTACGCCCTGGACGCTGCCACGGGCAATCAGCGGTGGCCCTTCGCCACCGAAAAGCCCATTATCGCCGGGCCTGCGGTGGCTGGCGATACAGTTTACGTGGGCTCCGCCGATTTCAAGGTCTACGCCCTGGAGGCGGCCACGGGGGTCGGGCGCTGGGAGTTCACCACCGGCAACTGGATCTGGGCCACGCCACTGGTAGCCAACGACAAGGTATACGTAGGCTCCATGGATCATAAAATGTATTGTCTCGACGCCGAAAACGGCGAGAAGCTGTGGGAGTTCAAGGCCAACGGGGCGATAGCCGCTACTCCGACCCTGGCCGGGGACTTGCTCTACTTAGGCGCCTTCGATAGCAAGGTCTACGCCCTGGACGTGGCCACTGGCGAAAAAAGGTGGGAGTTCCAAGCGGGCGGCTGGGTCTGGAGTCAGCCGCTGGTAGTGGACAACACCGTCTACGTCGGTTCCATGAACAAGAGGGTCTACGCCTTGGATGCGGCCAGCGGCCAGAAGAAATGGGAGTTCGCCACCGAGGGCGCAGTTCTGGCCAGCCCAGCCTTGGCCGAGGGCCTGCTCTACGTGGCCTCGGAGGATAAGCAGCTCTACGCCCTTGATGCCGCTACCGGGCAGAAGCGGTGGTGGTTTACTGCCAAGACCAGCATTTTCACCCCCCCGGTCGTAGCCAATGGGGTGGTATACACCTGTTCCCAAGACGGGCGAGTCTACGCCTTGGATGCCGCTAATGGCAACCAGCGCTGGGTCTTCCCGCGGACGGAACAGTAAAGGAGGTAACTTTCGTGGCACAACTGTGGAACCTTTTGCTTCAAGTCATGGTCAACAGCCTGCTCTTCCTGTACGATGTGTTGGCCCATAA
>CAYUPJ010000230.1:0-6289 GCA_964446635.1 uncultured Anaerolineae bacterium | reverse complement strand
TCTGTCCCAAGTTGTCAACTATCAGAACAGACAAAATTTCCATCTACTGAGTCTATCAAGAAATTGGAGGTATGAGATGTCAACTTTGGCCTTGTTAGGCGGCAAGCCAATTCGGGAACGCCCATTCCCGCGCTATAACCCCATTGGGGAAGCTGAAAAGCGTGCAGTGATGGAGGTAATGGAGAGTGGCGTTCTATCGGGCTATTTGGGAACCTGGTCGCCAGAGTTTTATGGCGGGCACCGGGTGCAAAAGCTTGAACGCGAATGGGAGGTTCACTTTGGTGTCAGGCATGCTGTGAGTGTCAATTCAGCCACTTCGGCTCTCAATGTGGCAACAGGTGCCACGGGTGTGGGCCCTGGCGACGAGGTAATCGTCTCGCCCTACACGATGACCGCCTCGGCAACTTGCGCTCTGGTCTGGAATGCTATCCCCGTCTTTGTTGATATCTTACCTGACACTTTTTGCCTTGACCCTGAGGCAATCCGGCGCGCTATAACCCCGCGGACGAAGGCTATCGTAGTCGTTGACCTTTTCGGCCATCCGTTTGAAGCTGATGAAATCATGGCCATTGCCCGAGAGCACAATCTGAAGGTGATCGAAGATGCAGCCCAGGCCTATGGTGCCAGTTACCGGGGCCGACCGGCCGGGACTTTGGCAGACATTGGTGTGTTTAGCCTCAACGTCCATAAGACAATTCATTGTGGCGAAGGTGGCGTCTGTGTCACCAACGATGATGAACTCGCCGAGCGCATGCAGTTGATCCGCAACCATGCTGAGGTCGTTGTCAAAGACAAGGGTGTACGGAATATTGTCAATATGATTGGCTTTAATTTGCGGATGACTGAAATCGAAGCGGCAATTGCAAGCGAGCAATTGAAAAAGGTGAATGCCCTGGCCGCCGCACGTGTTGAGAACGCTGACTACTTGACCCACCACCTGCGGAACCTGCCTGGTATTACTCCGCCGGTCGTAAGGCCTGGAGTTCGTCATGGCTATTACGGTTATCCAGTGTGCTACGATGCTTCGCAAACCAGTGTGCCCCGTGATCTGTTTGTTAAGGCGCTCCATGCGGAAGGAATCCCAACAGACGTAGGATACGTCGAACCGATCTACTTGCAGCCGCTCTATCAGCAGCGCATTGCATACGGAACTCTTGGGTGTCCGTTTACGTGCTCGTATAACCAGGGAAGCATTGTTAGTTACGAGAAAGGCATCTGCCCCGTGGCTGAACGTATGCACTACGAGGAGTTGATGGGTCATGGGCTGGTCTACAAGGGAGTATCGAAGTCTGATCTGGACGACATTGTTCACGCCTACGAAAAGGTACTTGACGCAGCCCCTGTCTTGGCGGAGCTTCGACGGTAGCGCAAGGGATTGACCAGTTGGGTCTTTGCAAAGAACTGTGGAGTTCATCGAAATGAAAGCCATTGATGTCCACGGACATTTTGGACCGTACGATAGAGGCAATGGAGGATTAAGCGACCAGATGATGAGTGGAAGCATCGAGGTCGTCCGTCGCCGGGCACGGGCTGCTGATATCTGCCTGACGGTGGTTTCGGCTATCCATGCCGTGATGCCTTACGGCGGAGATGTGGTACGAGGCAATGAAGACGCCCGCGAGATAGCCGAACAGTGTTCAGATATCCGATTCTGGGCTGTACTCGACCCAAGAATTCGGGAGACTTACAAACAGGTCGAGTCGCTTCTCGCCCATCCTCGCTGTAAAGGGATCAAGATCCACCCAACTGAGCATGCCTACGAGATTCGTTATTACGGAGATGAGATTTTTGAGTTTGCTGCTGGTCACAAGGCGATCATCATGACTCACAGTGGCTGCCCAGGTAGTTTACCCGAAGACTTTATTGGCTTTGCCAATCGGTATCCGACTGTGCCGCTGATCCTCGCCCACCTCGGCAACAGCGTAGACGGCAACCTCACGCGGCAGGTACATGCTTTGAAACGGGCAAACAACGGGAATGTCTACATTGATACATCTTCCGCCAAGTCGATCTACAGTGGCCTCATTGAGTGGGCCGTTTCAGAGGTCGGGGTGCAACGTTTCCTCTTCGGGACTGACACACCGCTTTACTTTGCCGCTTGCCAGAAGGCCCGCATCGAGTACGCCGAGATAGACGAAGACGCCAAGCGAGCAATTCTATTTACGAATGCAGCACAACTGTTGCACGAGGGGAACATATAAACGGTCAGATTGGCCGCTGATACTTGATTGACTGGTTTAACGAATGGGAACGAAGGAGCAGGTGATGGTTGATATACCATTTCTTATTGGTAAAGAGATCTATCTCAGGGCCTTGGTCGAGACTGACAGCGAGGGTCCCTATCCAACGTGGTTCAACGATGCTGAGGTCTGCCGAGGGAACACACATCACGTCTTTCCTTACACCGTGGACGCTGCGCGCGCCTACATACAGCGCGCAAATAGCGATCATCGTCAGCTCGCCCTGGCCATAGTTCGTCGCGAAGACGATACATATATCGGCAACATTGCCCTGGACAACATTGATCACATCAACCGAACGGCCGAGCTAACCATTATTATAGGTGATAAGTCCTGTTGGGGAAAGGGGTATGGGAAGGAAGCGGCAAGATTGATTTGTGACCATGGTTTCGCAGCTCTGAACCTGAATCGGATCGCTTGCGGGACGTTTGAGGACAATGTCGGAATGCGCAAGTTGGCAGAATACCTGGGCATGATTGAGGAGGGAAGAAGGCGCCAGGCTGTCTACAAGCTTGGGCGCTATGTGGATGTTATTGAATATAGTGTCTTGAGAAATGAGTATGTGGCACGGTTTAACTTACCATGTTTGTCATAGGTGGAATCAGGAGAAATGAACAGGTTATTCACAACAATAATCAATTCGCTGCGATCAGTTCTCCGTATATTCAATAAGGCCAGAGTAGACCAGAGGACAGCCTCTTTTATCGCCCATAATAGAAAGGTTTGGAGGGATTATGCTAATGACAAAGCTGAAGGTGAAATCCTATTTGAAACGAATTCCATGCATAGTGCCATTATTTCTTACAGTTATTTAGCCAATATTTTACGTAAAAAACATAATGCGAAAATAAAAGCTTATGTGTTGAGCGAACAGGGCCGAGGGGAGCGATATTTAAGCCCGGCAATTAGAGTGTTCAAATCTTTCAATACCCAGGAAATCCTTTACCTGAATCTTACCCAAGCCCAATTAGAAGAACGTGACAGACTTTTTAATGAGGTTTACCCCGACTTAAAGACAAAAAAAGATGTCGAAGATCTACAAGTTGAAGGTTTGTGGATCGGTGATTTAATTTATGATTCCTATTTAAAAAATTATAGGGTTCCCACTGTGGATATCAATGATTCGAACTTCCGCGAATCATTAAGACAATCATTGGGTATTTATGTATTCTGGCGTGACTATTTTGATTCTCATGACGTAAAGGCCGTCAATGTAAGCCATTGTGTATATAACAACGCCATAATTCTACGTCTTGCTATCCAGAGAGGCATCCCGGCTTATCAGATAAACGTAACCCATGCTTATTATCTCACGGAAAAAAATCTATGGGCCTACGATGACTTCTTTTATTTCGCCGAGGAGTTCCGTAAACTCTCACCGGCAGAACAGAGAAGCGGTCTGCTGGAGGCTGAGAAGAGGTTGGCAAGAAGATTTGCCGGGGAGGTTGGTGTTGATATGTCTTATTCGACTAAGTCGGCTTATGTCAGAAAGGGTCATTGCCGTGTTTTGCAGAAAAGTCCCCGCCTAAAGGTTTTTGTTGCCCTGCACTGTTTTTTTGATAGCCCCCATTCTTATGGAGTAAATCTCTTCCCTGATTTCTTTGAATGGTTGACCTTTCTGGGAGAAATATCCGAAAAAACGGATTACGATTGGTATCTTAAAACGCATCCGGACTATCTGCCTGGTAATGTCGAAATCATTGAAGGTTTTATTAAAACATATCCCAAATTCACGCTGCTGCCATCAGATACTTCACACCGTCAGATCGTTGAGGATGGAATTGATTTTGCCCTTACTGTCTACGGTACAATTGGGTTTGAATATGCCGCCTTGGGAGTGCCGGTCATAAATGCCTCTTTGTGCAACCCCCATATAGCTTACAATTTCAATATCCATCCAAAAACCGTAGAAGAATATGAAAATATATTGATGAATTTGCACAATCAAAAATTGGATATTGATGTCGCTGAAGTTTATGAGTACTATTACATGAGATTTATCAATAATACCGAAAATTGGTTATTCAATGATTATCGAGCATTCTTGGATGAGATTGGTGGATATAAGAATCAGTTTACTCCATTGGCTTATTCGATGTTTCTAAGAGAATTTTCTGAACAAAAACATGAGCGGATAATACGTACATTGAGTGATTTCATTGAATCAAAAGACTACTGCTTCCGAAATAGGCATGCCTACCCCTAAAACTTGCCCATTTGAATGAGAGTTCTCCGAGAAAGGGTGAAGATAAGATGAATGATTACCATACGATCAATTCCTGTCGGTCTTGCGGTGGGTCCCAGTTGGAAAAGATCCTGCAACTTGGCGAGGTTCCTCTGGCCAATGCACTGCTGACGGCCGAGCAACTCGGGCAACCGGAGCCAAGGTATCCGCTTGAGCTTGTCTTTTGCCCCATCTGCTCTCTTATCCAGATCACGGTTACAGTGTCGCCTGAGGTGCTCTTTCGAGACTATTTCTATTTCTCTTCTTTCTCGGAGACAATGTTGCGACACTCGCAGGATTTGGTAGAGCATTTGATCCGCTCACGAGGTCTGGGAGACAACAACCTGGTGGTGGAAATTGCCAGCAATGACGGATATCTCCTGCAGTACTTTGTTCGCGCCGGAATCCCGGTCCTGGGCATTGACCCTGCGCTTAACGTGGCCAAAGTGGCGGAAGAGCGCGGTGTCCCGACGCTGACGGAGTTTTTTGGCGCCGACCTTGCCCGTCAATTACGCGAGCAGGGCAAAGAAGCAGATGTTATCATCGCAAACAACGTCCTGGCGCATGTGGCTGATTTGAATGGGTTTGTTCAGGGCGTGCACACTTTGCTGAAGCCAGATGGCGTGGCTGTCTTTGAAGTCCCGTATGTGAAGGATTTGATTGATCGCCGTGCATTTGACACCATCTACCACGAGCATCTATGTTACTATTCGCTAACCGCTCTGGATGCCTTATTCAAGCGGCGTGATCTGCGGATCGCCGACGTAGAACGGATAGATATCCATGGCGGCTCTTTGCGTTTGTTCGTCACCCACCTCGCAGCGGCCGGAGCCCGAGAAAGAGTGCGGCGACTGCTGGCTGAGGAAGTCGCTTGGGGTGTGCATCGCTTCGACTTCTACTGTGATTTTGGAGACAGAGTGAGGTGGTTCCAAGCTGTGTTGAGCGATTTGTTGCTGGGGCTGAAATCACGGGGGCGGCGACTTGCCGCCTATGGCGCAGGGGCCAAGGGCAGCATTCTGCTCAACACGTTTGGGATCGGGAGCGATGTTCTTGACTACGTTGTGGATCGCAGCACCTACAAACAGGGCCATTTCATGCCTGGCTGTCATCTTCCCATCTTTGCCCCGACCAAGTTGTTGGAGACGATGCCCGAGTACGTGTTGCTGCTGACCTGGAACTTTGCCCAGGAGATCCTGGAGCAGCAGGCGGAGTATCGGCACCGCGGTGGCCGTTTCATTATCCCTATTCCAGAAGTGAGAATTGTGTAATTCCAGGTATTCGGATAATCGTGCTGACTCTCGAGAGGTAGGTTTATTCGTGATTTTTCGGGAGACAAGGCTTAAGGGCGCATTTATCATCGAACTGGAACGGCTAGAAGACGAACGCGGCTTCTTTGCCCGCACCTTTTGTCAGGAAGAGTTTAAAGCCCATGGACTTAACCCGCGATTCGTGCAATGCAACATTTCGTTCAACAAGAAAAAAGGCACGCTGCGCGGAATGCACTACCAGGTTGCGCCGCACGCTGAAGCCAAGCTGGTGCGCTGCACGATGGGCGCGATCTACGATGTCATCCTGGACTTGCGTCCCGACTCGCCCACGTTCAAACAGTGGGTGGCGGTGGAATTGACTGCCGAGAACCGTCGGATGCTGTATATTCCCGAGGGGCTGGCGCACGGCTTTCAGACTCTGGAGGATAACACGGAGATGTTTTACCAGATGTCCGAGTTTTACCACCCGAAGAGCGCGCGCGACGTGCGCTGGGATGATCCGGCGTTTGGGATTCAGTGGCTACTGCCTGTGACTGTGATTGCGGAAAAGGACAATG
>CAYUPJ010000229.1:0-6384 GCA_964446635.1 uncultured Anaerolineae bacterium | reverse complement strand
CTGCTGCGCCATACCTCCAGCCCGCTCGTGAAGTTGGAGGTCACCGCATAGAGGGTGTTGTCGAACACAATCAGCGAGATGATATCCACGTTATTCGGGTTGCCAAAGCCGTCGCTGACCACCTGGCTCCAGTCGCTGTTCTCATCGCACCCCAACGCCGCAGCGCAACGCCATAACTGTCCGCCGGCAGAGGCACGGATGTTGGGGTCCCAGTTGCCGGCGCTGGCATACAGATAGCCGTTGAAGGCCGCTAGCGCTATGACCGCGTAGTTGTTCGCATCGCCGAACCCATCGGCGTTGACCTGGATCCACGTGTCGGGGTCTCCCGTCGGACTGCGCCACACTTCGCCACCGGTCGTCCAGTTGTAGGTCCCGGTGTAGAAGTATCCGTTGAAGACCTCGAAGCTGAGCCCGGCTTCGTTGTTGGCATCGCCGAAGCCGTTGGTGACGACGCGGGTCCAGTCGCCGCTTATGCCCGTGCTGCTGCGCCAGATTTCGGTGCCGTCGGAGTTCCATGTGCTGGCGTACAGCGTGTTGTTGAACACGGTGAAGTGGAAGACCTCGCTGTTGCTCGGGACGCCGAAGCCGTACCTGGCGATGCGAGTCCAGTTCAGCCCGTCGCTGCTGCGCCACACCTCGCCACCGTCGGCTCCGTTCCAGGTGCCGGCGTAGAGTTGGCCATTGAACTCGATCAAGTGGTCAATGCCCACATTGTTGCTATTGCCGAACCCATCGGTCATCACCGGAGTCCATCCGTTGCTGTCCAGCCGCCAGAGTTGGGCACCGTTACCACTCCAGTTGTAGGTGCCAGCGTAGAGGTGCCCGCCGAAGGGAGCCAGGCTGAGGATAGCGGAATTTGGCCGGTCGCCGAACCCGTTGATGTTGCTCTGCACCCAGCCCGGCACGCCGGGGGCGAACTTCTGGATGCGGTGGTTCTGATTATCCGCTACGTAGAGATTGCCTGCTGCATCCACAGCCATGCCTGCCGAACTGCGCATCTGTCCGGTGCGGCTACCCCCACTGCCCCCAATGGTGGTCAGATAGGCTCCGCTCTTGTCAAACACCTGCACCCGGTTGCCCCAGCCGTCGGCGACGTAGAGGTTGTCATCAGCATCAACAGTCAGATGATTCGGGTCACTGAAACGATCAAATTCGCTCCCCGCAATGCCCGTAGTACCAATGGTGCGTACGTAGGCCCGGCTGCTGTCAAACACCTGCACCCGATAGTTGCCTCCATCGGAGACATAAATGGTGCCCCGGCTGTCTACTACCACATCCTTCGGATAGTTGAAGCCAGCGTTGGTCGAGGTAGGCACACCGGTCATACCCAAGGTGGCCACATAGACCTGATTGCTGTTGAAAACCTGCACCCGGTGATTTGCCCTATCGGCCACGTAGATGTCGTCATTGGGTGCAACGGTGAGGCCGAGGCCAGCGATATAGCTGAATTGATAGTCACCGGTGCCGCAGCCAGCGCCGAGGGTTGCGTAGTAGGAGCCATCCGGGTTGTAGATCTGGATACGGCAATGGTGCCAGTCAGCAGCATACACCCGCCCCGCCGTGTCCAGAGCTACATCAGTAATGACGGCAAAATGCTCGTTGTCATCACCCCAGATGCCAGCCTCCCCTATGATCCACTGAGGCACGCTGGCCGCGTTCAGCTTGATCAGCCGTCGCCCATCCCCTTCACCGATGTAGATGCTGCCATCTGGCGCTACTGCCAGACCAAACGGCCCATTGTAATGCGAGCCATCGGTCAGGTAAGGTACACCGGTGGCCCCATAGGTGCGCACGTAATTCAGGTTGCTGTAAAACTGCTGTACCCGGCTCGCCCGATCCCACGGCTCAGCCACATAGAGGTTGCTTGCCGAATCCACCACCACGTCGGCTATGTAGAAGCCGGTCAGCGTAGTCTGATACCCTCGGGTGACGTAGTCGAAGACCTGGACACGCCAGTTGGAGGTATCAGCAACGTAGATCTTCCCTCTGGTCACATCCACCGCGACTCCCTGGGGTGAGTTGAAGTGAGCATTATCCGAGCCGGACTCGCCCGATACGCCAATGGTCGCCAGGTACGTGATGGCCGAGACGTTGGACACGTCGAAAATCTGGACGCGGTGGTTGTTGGCATCGGCTACGTAGAGCCGGTTGTTGCTATCCACAGTGATGTGGCGCGGGCTGTTGAAGTGGGCATTGTCCGCGCCGGGGACACCGGTCACACCAATGGTGGTCGAGTAGACGCCGCTGCTGTTAAAGACCTGGATACGGTGATTCCCGCTATCGCTGACATAAATGTTGCCGGCACTGTCGAAGGCGATGCTGTACGGTTCGTTGAAGCGATCGTTGCCCGTGCCAGGGTTCGCCGTCACGCCCAACTCGCTTATGCGACTGCCGCTGGCGCTGAACTTGACCACATGATGGGCTCCAGTGTCAACCACCCAGATATTGCCACTCCCATCCACTGCTACGTCCTGCAAAGACCAGAGGGTCATTCCAGCGGGATAAGCAAAGCCAGCCTTGCCGATCTCCATCAGGAAGGTGCCATCGCTGGCATATTTGAGGGCGCGGCGACCTAGGCCTTCCGCAACCCAGACGTTGGTGCCGTCGGTGCCAACACCGTTGGGGCCGTTAAGGTGCTCAGCATCGTCAAAGTAGGGCACCTCCGTCTCGCCAAAGGTCCGCACGTGGCGGAAGCTCAGCCCAGGCTGGCCTAAGGGCACGCCGGAGCTCACGGCCTGGGCGCTCACGTCCACTGGAGCCACAGGCCCTCGGAAGGGCGTCTCGCTGTCCCAACCTCCGGCCGGCATGGGCTGGGGCGGCGGGCCGCTGCGCTGTGGGGCGACGGGCGGCTCCGGGCGTTGAGCGGCCACAGCCCACGTCAGGACAAGGGCCAGGCCGACGACGAGAACGAACATGGTGAACATTCGCGCTTTCATGGTTCTACTCCTTTCTGTTGTGTGATGAGCAGATTGTTTCCATCCGCACGTAATCGGCATACACGCAGTGCCCGAAGGGCATTGAGCGAAGTAGTGTGTATGATGTGTTTGGCGTAGTTCACCGTCGGTTGTTGTTTCGGGCCGGGGCGAAGCAGTGCCCACCCCGGCCCGCTGATACCCCTTAGTAGTTGCGCAGGATGAGCGGCAGGTAGACGCCGTACCGCACCGTGATGTACCCCGCCTTCGCCTCTGTGTCGCTACCCCCTGGTCCGCTGACCGTTAACGTGACCGTGTACACGCCACCCGTCGTGTAGATGTGGGTCGGGCTCTCCAGCGTGCTGGTCACCTCGTCCCCAAAGTCCCACAGGCTGGAGGTGTAATCGCCGCTGGAGGTGTTGGTGAAGACCACGGCCAGCGGGGCCACACCACTGGTTGGGCTGGCGGTGAAGTCTGCCTGCACTGGCCTGTAGACGGTGATGTAGTTGGTGCGGGTGATGGTGCTGCTGTCCAGCCCATCGCTCACGGTGAGGGTGACGGTGTAGATCCCCGCCGCCGTGTAGGTGTGGCTGGGGCTGGCCAGCGTGCTGGTGATGCCATCGCCAAAGTCCCACAGGCTGCTGGTGTAGTCGCCACTGGAGGTGTTGGTGAAGGTCACCGCCAAGGGCAGGATACCTTCAGTAGGGCTGGCGGTGAAGTCAGCCGTGACCACCGACTTCTGCCACACCTCCCCGCCGTTGGCTTCGTTCCATGTGCCGATATACAGACGGTTGTCGAACACGGTCACTGAGTTGTCCAAGATGGGCGTGGCATTGTTGCTATCTCCGAAGCCGGCGAAGCCCACCTGCTGCCAGTTGACGCCGTCTGCCGTACGCCAGACTTCCAGTCCGGTGGTCCAGTTTCCAGCGACGAAATACAACTGACCGTCAAAGACCTCTAACGCGGAATCACCGCGCGTGTCGAGGTTGCCGAAACCGTTGTCCACCACCTTTTGCCAGTCGCTACCGTCGCAGACCTGGCAGCGCCAGACCTGGGCACCAGTCCCAGACTTATGGCCAGTGCTGGCGTACAGATAGCCGTTGAAGGCAGCTAGCGCCGTTACACCGTAGTTGTCCGCATCTCCAAAGCCGTCAGGGCTGAGCTGAACCCAGCTTATGCCATCGCTCGTGCGCCACACTTCGCCACCAGTTGTCCAGTTGTAGGTCCCTGCGTACAAGTATCCATTCAAGACCTCGAAACTGGGCACGGCTTCGTTGTTGGCATTGCTGAAGCCGTTGGCGACTGCGCGTGTCCAGTCTCCTGCGATCCCCGTGCGACTGCGCCAGATTTCGGCGCCATGGGCCTCGGTGTAGCTCCAGGTGCTGGCATAGAGCGTGTCACTGAAGACGGCAAGACGGAAGATCTCGCCGTTGGTCGGGTCACCGAACCCCTGCCTGACCACTCTGGTCCAACTCAAGCCGTCACTGCTCCGCCAGACCTCGCCACCTTCTGTGTCCCAGACGTTCCAATTCCAGTTCATGGTGCCAGCGTAGAGTTGGTCATTGAACTCGATTAGATGGTCAATGCCGTGATTGTAAAGCACACCGAAGCTCTCGGTGATCACGGCCGTCCACGGTTCACCATCGCGCTTGCGCCATAGCCGATTACTACCGCCACCCCGGCTATCAATGCCAGCGTATAGGTAACCGTTGAAGGGATACAAGGCCGCAACGCCCAAGATTCTCGGGTGACCGAAGCCGTTGATGTTGCTCTGCACCCAGCCCGGCACGCCGGGAGCGAACTTCTGGATGCGGTGGTTATTCTCCTCGGCTACGTACAGATTGCCTGCTGCGTCCACAGCTAGGCCCGCTAGACCGCGCATCTGTCCGGTGAGGCTTCCCCAACTGCCACCGATGGTAGTCAAATAGGCGCCATTGCTGCCAAACACCTGCACGCGGTTGTTGCCAGTGTCGGCAACGTAGAGGTTGTCACTCGTATCCACGGTCAGGTGGTTCGGGCCGCTCAGACGTTCAAATTCGCTCCCTGGCTCTCCCGTCGTACCGATGGTGCGCACGTAGGCCCGGCTGCTGTCAAAGACCTGCACCCGATGGTTGCCCCTATCAGAGACGTAAATGGTGCCCCGGCTGTCTACTGCCACGTCTATCGGTTCGTTGAAGCCGGCGTTGGTCGAGGTCGGCACACCAGTCACACCCAGAGTGGCTACGTAGACTCGGTCGCTGTTGAAAACCTGCACCCGGTGATTCCCATAATCAACCACATAGATGTCACCATTGGGCGCGATGGCGAGACCATGCGGGTTGTTGAGCTGGTCGTCACCGGTGCCACAGTCAGTGCCCAGGGTGGCGTAGTAGGAACCATCCGGGTTGTAGAACTGGATGCGGCAATTGCAGAAGTCCGCGACATAAACCCGCCCTACCGGATCCAGGGCCACATCCCCGATACAGGCGAAATGCTCGTTATCACTGCCCCAAATGCCCGCCTCTCCTACGATCCACTGCGGCACACCAGCCGCGTTCAGTTTGATCAGCCGCCGCCCATCCCACTCACCGATATAGATGCTGCCATCCGGCGCCGCAGCCAGACCAATCGGCTGATTGTAGTGCGAGCCGTCGGTCAGGTAAGGTACGCCTGTGGTTCCATAGGTGCGAACGTAGTTCAGATTGCTGTCAAACTGTTGCACCCGGCTAGCCCCTGACCACGGCTCAGCCACATAGAGGTTGCCTGCTGAATCGACGGCTACGTCCGATGTATAGCTGAAGCCATCCAGTGTGGTTTCATATGCCCGGGTGTCGTAGTCGAACACCTGGACCCGGTAGTTATAGGCATCGGCGACGTAGATCCGTCCACGGACCACATCCACAGCGACGCCTTCGGGAGTGGCGAAGTGAGTGTTGTCCGAGCCGGACTCGCCCGCCACGCCGAGGGTCGCCACATAGGTGATCGCTGAGAGGTTGGATATGTCAAAAATCTGGACGCGGTGGTTGTCTCCATCGGCCACGTAGAGCCGGTTGTTGCTATCTACCGCGATGTAACGTGGGCTGTTGAAGTGGGCATTGTCTGAGCCGGGGACGCCGGTTTCCCCGATGGTGGTGAGGTAGTTCCCGCCACTGTCGAACACCTGGATGCGATGGTTCCTCCAATCGCTGACGTAGATGTTGCCAGCGGTGTCGAAAGCGATGCTAAACGGTTGGTTAAAGTGGTCGTTATCAGTACCTGGATTCCAGGTCTGGCCCAACTCGCTCACGCGGTTGCCGCTGGGGTCGAATTGGATCACGTGATGAGCATCTACGTCCGCCACCCACACGTTGCCGCTGCTGTCTATGGCTACATCCTGCAAACAGTTGAGGATCGTTCCGGCCACGTCCTGGATGCGGGCCTTGCCGATTTGCATCAGGAAACTGGACTCTGGCGAAAAATAAGCAATTTGAACATGGGACACCTTCCGATTAAA
>CAYUPJ010000228.1:0-6390 GCA_964446635.1 uncultured Anaerolineae bacterium | reverse complement strand
TTGTCCTCGAACATGAGGTCAATCATGTTCTCGAACATGGCCGACTCCTCGAAGGCTGGGTTCATGGTAGCCGACTCCACGAACTCGTCGGCTTTGGTCTTGATGTCGGCGAATCTGAGGAACCAGTTGATTTTCTCGCGGATCTCCTTCTTGGATCTCTCGATGGTGTCTTTGGTATCTATCTCATAGGCGTAAAAGTTGTCTGCGCCCTCTACCGGTTTGGGGGCCCCGAAGACGTCCTGATCCAGCATACTGGTCAGACTGTGCACCGGGTTGGTTGAGGCCAGCAGAGTGCGCTTGCCCTGATGGGCGAACCACAGAGCCGCGGCCCCGGCCAGCACCGTCTTGCCCACCCCGCCCTTGCCTCCGAAGAAGACATATTTCATGTCCGGATGCTCAGCCAGGAACTGTTGCGTGGTTTTATCAATCATAGTTTTCTCCCTTAACTTCTCAAGGTTTGCCTTTCCCAATCCATTAAGAAGCAGCTTTTTTCTTGAAAACCTCCTCCCAGTTCACCCTGGCTGTCATCTGCATTAGCACTGCCAGGGTGATGATGGCTCCCACAGTCACCACCAAGCCACTATAGCCCTCAAAGAAGAAGGCGTAGGAAAACAGCACCAGGAAAAGAAATTGCGAAATACCGGCCTCGCGGAGAGCGAAACGTCGGTTGACCACTCGCCACAAGTAGCTCACCACCAGGCCCAGAGAGACGGCCGCAGAGATGATGAAGGTAAGTTGCAATGGCAGGTGGTCCGCCAGGTAGGCGAAGAGGAGGTGGAAGGCGAAGAAGCCGGCTGCCAGGAAGAAGTAGTGCATGGGGTGTAGATTCACCCTATTCATTGCTCCTAGCATCACCAGCATAGCGAAAAAGAATAGAAGCGACACCGGCGCAAAGAAGCTCATCCGGCTGGCCAACGGCCCCGGGTTTAGCTTGCGGGGCATCTCCACCCCCACGTTGAAGTCGGACAGCAGGTTGACGAAACGCCATTGCAGATTCCATCCCTGGGGCGTTGGCGTTTTCGTAGAAGCAGAGATAGTGCGGGCCGGGAAGTTGATGTCCTTGAAATCGGTGTCCACCGTCAGGGTAAAGTTCTTGACGTTGACGATCCCCATTCCAAAGCTATACAACCAGCGATCCAGCCCCCTGGACTTGTAGGCGATTTGGATGTCCACCTGCTCGGCCGGGGCTAACTCCACGGTAGTGACAACGCCCTCCCCTGATTTCTCATCAGGCGTAACTCTGACGCCATTGATGGTGAAGACGAAATCGTCGTAGATGGCGCTGGTAGAAGGGAAGACGAAGTGTACCTTTACCTCCTCTGCTTTGTCCGACGGATTCTGGACGGCGTAGCGACCATCAAAGGTGACCTCGTAGGTGCTGTACCAGAGGAGCCCCTTCTGGCGATGCTTCAGCTTGAGAGCGACCTGGATGTCACTGGACTCCAGCTCCAGATATTTCTCCGGTGTCCGTTCATCGGGCGGGGGGAAGTAAACTACCGGCGCGGCCTGGACATGGGGCGCACCCCACAGTTCTTCCACCTGCCTGCCCAAGGTCTCGTAGCCGGAACTGGTGCGCATGGTGACGCTGGCGCCCAAGATGGCCCAGGCCACGGTCACACAGATGAGGATGAAGCCAATGGCAATCAATCGCTGCACAGTCATAAGGTCCTCCGTAGATAAGCGATCCACAACAGGCTATGTCCCAAACATGGCCTCAGCCATCTTCTCGATCATCCCCAGGCCGGTTATATCTCGCTCGAACTCAGGGATACGAGCCAGCACCTGGTCGCCAAACAGCTTGTCTATTCGCTTGAGATAGCCCTCCTGCATGTCCAGACGATGCCGCAGGTATTCGGGAATGTTCTGTTTCGCTAACTCGGGAGGGATGACGCGGTTGACTATGTATCCTGAGAGAGGCACCTGGAATTTGGCGAAGAGCACCGCCGCTTTCTGGGTGTCGAGAATGGCCATTTCCTCGGGGATGATGGCGAAGAAGAAGGCGGTTTTCTGTTTGTCGGTGAGGATGCTCGACGAGGTGTTGATGCGGTATTTGATGTCTTGCAGCTCTTTGAGGATCAAGTCCTCCTCCAGCTCTTTGTCGCGCTGGATCACCGACGCCACCTGCCGATACTCCTCCATCTCCTGGCGCAGTTTGGTGATCTTGCCTATCCACTCGTCGTAGACGCTGGCCATGCTCAGATAGTAGAGGGCGTGGCCCAGAGGCACCAGGTCGTAGATGTAGTAATCGTACTCGGCGCCGACCACGATGTCTACCACTTTGTCGAAGATGGCGCTTTCTTCCATCGCCGGCTCAGCGGCCGCCGCCTGGATGTAGTTTTCGATCTCCTCAGGAATCTCGTCCAGGCCATACATGTCGAAGATCTTCTGGCGGATCTCCTGCTGGTACTCCTTGATCCGCTGGTCGGCGTCAATCTCCTGGGCGTAGAGGTTGGGTATGATTTCCACCGCCCCCTTACCGAAAATATCCTGCTGGAAGATGTCGGTCAGGGAAGCCTGGGGATCCACCGAGAAAACCAACACCTTGTAGCCCTGCTTGGCCAGCCAGTAAGCTGTGGCCGCCGAGAAAGTGGTCTTGCCCAATCCCCCCTTGCCGCCGAACATGATGTAGCGGCGGTCGGGGTGCTCTTCGAAGATTCTTGCTAGTGACAAAATGAATGTCCTCCTCTCCGGTCGTGGTAAAATGGTAGCTGGTAACGCTAAAGCTTCGCGCCGTCTATGTTGTAGCCTTTGTCTGCTGTAAAACCTTTTCCCTCAACCACTCATTGATGAGTGCGCTGGACGGTATCTGCTTTGCTCTGGCAATCACGGTTAACCTTTCCGCCAAGTCTTCGTCAAGAGCAAAGACATGAGTTCTTCTTTTGATGTCAACGTCAAAATGAACTTCGGGCATGCTGTCCCAATATTCGCCCATATCGTGAGCCTCGAAGAACTCCACCAACTTGTCAAGGGAACTGAATTTCGGCAACAGACAAGTATCTTCCTGAATCTATCTGCCCCAATGCCAGATATACATCCTCACCTTCTCTCTCCCCCTTCTCGACAAAGCGAATCTTTGGCTTGCCTTCGAGTACCTCTTCAACTTCATAGGTTTCAACGCCATGTTTGGAAGCGAATTTATCTACCACGTCTCTGAGCCAAACGATTCCTTCGATTCTCATTCTCGGCTAATCTCCCCGTAGCCGTGTGAACGTGATGGCGTGAAACTTACGTTAGGCTGTGGATGTGCCCCTTCGCTTGCTGGGTGACATGAGTATAACACTCTGCCGTTCGAACTGGTTGTACCAAAAGCCTACCCCATCCTCATCACGCCAGCGCGTCGGTCAGGTCGCGCTCCCGCAGCATCCTCCGTTTCCACGTGGAGATCTGGGGCACCACGTAGGGCAAGAGCCGCAGGGAATAGTAGGGCGGCAGGATGGGCACGCCCAACAGGTCGCCCATGGTGATGAGGATAAATAGATGCTCCATGCTGCCCCGCGTCTTGAGGGCGAAGCGGGTCATGTCGTGGCCAGCCATGCCATACAGGAAATCGCGCATACCCAGGCCAAACCTCTTCAGTCCGCTCATTTCTTGCTCTTCTGACATTTCACTACCTCCTGATGTTATCGGTTTGAGTTTCTGGATCCCGTCACGGACCGATCAGCCGATTTCTTGATCCAACAAATCTGTAAAGTCTTTCTCTCTCAACATGCTGCGCCGCCACGTATCCAGGGTGGGGACGATGTAGGGCAAGAGCCGCAGGGAATAGTAAGGGGGCAGTATGGGCACGCCCAACAGGTCGCCGAAGACAGCCAAGACAAACAGGTGCTCCAAATTGGCCCGGGCCTTGTTGAGCTCGCGTACCATGTCGTAGATGGTCATCCCATAGATGACTTGACAAAAGGCACGCGCCAATTTCCGCAAACGGCTCACCGATTTCAACAACTCAGCTCTTCCCCTAACAGCGCGCCTCTCCTCTACTTCGCCTCTCCAACAATCTCGCCTGGGAGGTCTCTCTCCACTCGTCTGGTGTTTGAGCTATCTTTTCCCTACCTGTTGGCTGATACACGGGCTTACCAATGGGGCGGTAGCGAAGTGTCCCATTGAAATAGGCTAGGAGACGTTCGCGGGCAATTTCAACATATTCAGCCTCTTTTTCACTACCCATTGCTCGTCTATTGTGCATGACAGCAGCAATCAGAGAAGTCCCTACTCCTACATATGGGTCAAATACCCATTCGCCCTCCTTCGTAAGTGCGAGTATGCAACGCTCAACAAGCTCAATAGGGAATTGGCAAGGATGGATCGTTTTTTCTGGATGGTTGGACTTTACATTTGGAATATCCCAAAAAGCCTCCTCCCAATCCTGGGCTACTACCTCCCAGTCATCAGATGGGTTCTTGCCTAAGGGGTTCCCGGACGGCTTCCCCTTGTTTGGCCCCTTGAAATGGCGCTTGCCCGGATACTTGGCAGGCACACGAACAGCATCAAGGTTAAAAACATAGTTGTCACTCTTCGTAAACCACAAGACGGTTTCATAACGTCCCGAAAATCGCTTTGAAGCATGTAGCCCGTGCCCAAACCGCCAGACAATCCTGTTGCGTAACTTGAGACCAAGTTCCTTAAATATAGGGTAATAGAGTATGTCGAGAGGGTAAACTTCCCCATTCTCTACGAAGTTACCCACTTGCCAACAAATGCTACCATCTTCTCTTAGCACA
The DNA here is from genome assembly GCA_964446635.1 of uncultured Anaerolineae bacterium. Classification (GTDB taxonomy): domain Bacteria; phylum Chloroflexota; class Anaerolineae; order VGOG01; family VGOG01; genus CAYUPJ01. Next base: position 1,672 of record CAYUPJ010000228.1, on the reverse strand, counting down.
CGGCAGAGCTGACTAATAACCTGGGCCTGGGTCTTTAGGTACTGTTCGATTGCAACACGATTCTCGTATTCTTTGCCCAGGTTGTAAGGAGGCGATGTTACGACAAGGCTGACCGAGTTATCAGGAATCTGAGCGACAAATTCGTTCACAGCGCCGTGGAAAAGAACAATTTCAGCATTTGGGCTAAAACTATTTTCTATTGGCTTGAAAGCTCGAAAAGGGGGCAGATCACTCATAGCTCTCATCACAAACTACGGAATCGTTCTGTTCAACGAGAATTACATTATATTGTGCCACGGAATGGGACTAACTACTTATTATACCACGTTTGGGGGAAGACGCAAGCGTAGATTGATTGATGTGTGCTTGTAGAACACGATCCAAGGCAGCCTTGTCCCAGCCCACGTACTCCTTGCGGCCGGCAACGATAAAGGCGGGATAGTTGCCGCTCAAAGTCCTCCTTCAGGTCCTGGGGGTACTCGTCCAGTTCCTCCCGATGCACCTGTTTGCCCACCTCTGTCTGGCCGAAGATGACCTCGCAATGGGCGCAGTGGCGCAGGTCGGTCAGCACCGGCGCGATGACCTCTATCGAAATAGGTTTCACCGTTTCTCCCCTCTACAGCTTCAAAAGAGACGGGAGAGCCATTTGGGGCTCTCCCGTCATCTTGCAACAGGTCAAAGCTCACTAAGCCTTGACCACCTTCTTCTTTCTGGCCTGCTGGACGGCCTGCCAGCCATCCACAATCAGGAAGGCCGCCGCCACCACCAGCACCAGACAGATGATGCCGATGAGAGCGGAGGCGATGGAAGCCTGAGTCGTCTTGGCAGCCGGCAGTTTATTGATTAAGCTGTCGTAGGCGACGAAGAGCAGGGCGACGATGGTGGTGATGATCATGAAGATCGAGGGATACAACGCCCAGATGTGCTTCTTGCCCTCCGACATCAGCCATAGCGAGATCAGCAGCAGGGCCAGGCCGGCCATCAACTGGTTGGAAGCGCCGAAGGCCACCCAGATGGTCAGCCAGGGGATGATCCAGACGAAGAGCACTGTCAGGATCAGGGCCACGATGGTGCCCACGTGAACGTTCTTCATCACCGGCACCGCCTTGCCTACCAGTTCGGCGCTGGCCACGCGCATGAAGCGCACCACCAGTTGCATGATGGTCAGCCCCATGATGACCAGGAAGACCGAGCCGTAGGCTACACCGAAATCGGTAGGGATGCCGATGCGCTGCAAGAAGTTGGCCAACCCCTGAGCGAAGACACCCAGCGCGGCGCCGGCTTTCAGCGTCTGTTGATAGCCACTCAGTCCACCGAGGGCCACAGTTGCGGTGAGGAAGGAGATAACGGCCAGAAACATCTCCATGAACATGGCGCCACCGCCCACCGGCAGGGCATCGGTCTCTTTCTCCAACTGGCGGGCCGTGCCAGAGGTGGAGACCAGGCTATGCCAGCCGGAGATGGCGCCGCAGGCGATGGTGACGAAGAGCATGGGCCACAGCGGTCCGATGCCAGTGACGGTGAACTTGGTGAAGGCCGGGAAATCGCCTACGCCTGGGCGCCAGATCAACATACCGATCACACCGCCCAGCATCCCCAGGGCCACAATCCAGAAGGAGACATAGTTGACTGGCTGTGCCCAGGCCCAGATGGGCAGCACCGAGCCCAGGTA
>CAYUPJ010000227.1:0-6417 GCA_964446635.1 uncultured Anaerolineae bacterium | reverse complement strand
CAATCTGAATCTTGTCTCATTTGTAAAGAATTCTTGGTGTCAAGGAGTTCAGCCGCTCCCGCCGGATCGCCAGATCCGGCGGCTTTGGGGCAGTTACTCCGCGTTGAAAGAGGCATCCTGCTACGCCAGTGGCCTGGATTTGGCAATCCAGGCCGAGCAGGCTGAGTAGATACGGACGGGGTTGAGATAAGATCTCAGCCCCGTTTTTGGTTTTGACGCCCAGGGCTTTGTGTGCTATGATAAGGGAGGAGATAGATCATGGGTCTGGTTGGAGTGCAGGCGCAAGCCTGCGGGGGCGGACTTGCGTCCGCACTCCAGAGAGTTTTTCCGTCTGAGGATAGAGCATGGGATTGATCGTAATTCGCTACGGGGAGATTGCCTTGAAAGGCCAGAACAGGTGGTATTTCGTCAAGCGGCTGCGCAAGAACATCAGGGATTGCCTGAAAAATAATGACCTGACGGGCGAAGTGCGCAGCGTTGGACAGCGCGTCTACGTGCAGGTCGAGGATGTGGAACGGGCCGTCGAGAAGCTGCGGGACGTCTTCGGCGTGGTTTCTCTGAGCCCGGTTCAGGAGGTTCCGGCTGACATCGAGGCCATCAGTGCAGAGGCCCTGAGGATGGCCGAGCAAGCTGGCCTGGATGAGACGCGAACTTTCCGAGTGCAGAGCCGCCGCGCCGACAAGGCTTTTCCCCTGATTTCGCCTGACATCAACCGCCTGACCGGCGACCACGTCCAAAAGGCGACCGGAGCGCGTGTTGACCTCTCCGACGAGGCTGACCTCACTATCGGCGTCGAGGTGCGCCGGGGCCACGCCCTGGTCTACGGCCAGACCGTGGCTGGGCATGGGGGATTGCCCCTGGGCACCGAGGGCCGGGCAGTGGCCTTGATCTCCGGCGGCATTGACTCGCCTGTGGCCGCCTGGATGATGATGAGGCGGGGGTGTGGGGTGATCCCCATCCACTTTCGCCAGAGCGAGGTGGAGCTGGCGAAGTTTTTGGACAACTGCCAGGTCTTGTCCCGTTACGCCTATGGCTGGGACATCCGCCCCATCGTGCTGGATCACCAAGAGGTCTTTGGTGAAACCTACGAAAAGCTCCGACACATCGGTGCTGAGCGCTGGACCTGTATCTTCTGCAAGCAAACCATGCTCCAAAAAGCCTGCCAGGTCGCCGACCAGCACAAGGCCAAGGCTCTGGTCATGGGTGACTCGCTGGGCCAGGTAGCCAGCCAGACCCTGGATAACCTGGAGGTCATCTCCTATGGCATCGAGAAGCCCATCCTGCGCCCTCTCATCGGCCTGGACAAGACGGAGATCACCGCCCTGGCACGGCGCATCGGCACCTTTGACATCTCCACCCGTGAAGCCAGGTCTTGTCCTTACCTGCCGCCCGACCCGTTGACCAAGGCCAGTTTGCCCAAGCTGAGGGCTATCATGGAGAAGATGGAAGACAGTGAAACGTGAAAGCGTGAAACGTGAAGCGTGAAACGTGAAGACGTGTTTGGTGGGGAACAATGGAGAAGATCGAGGAACCCTTACCGGTGAAACTGATAGCCAGCATGTTTACAGCCAGGGGGGAGCTTCTGGAGGAGGCCAGGGTCAGGCTAAGCCAGGAGTTCGGTCCCATTGACTATGAGAGCGAGCTTCTGCCTTTTGATCATACCACCTACTACGCGGCGGAGTTTGGGGAGAACTTGAAGCGGAGGTTTGTTGCTTTTGCCGAGCTTGTGCACCCAGAAAGGCTGGCGGAAATCAAGCTGCTGACCAACGCTCTGGAGATGGAATGGGCGGCGGAAGGAAAACGGCGGATCAACATTGACCCTGGGTACGTTTCTCACTCCAAGCTGGTCCTGGCCACCACCAAGGATCACGCTCACCGTATCTATCTGGGCCAGGGCATCTACGCTGAGGTGACGCTACACTTTCGCGACGGCACCTTCCGCGCCTGGCCGTGGACCTATCCCGACTACGCCAGCCCGCCTCTTATCGCCATCTTCAACCAAATCCGAAGCATCTACGTGAAGCAATTGCGTAAAACGTGAAACGTGAAGCGTAAGGAAAGGAGCCGACGTAGCTCACGTTTTACGCTTTACGTTTCACGAAGTTATTCCTTCGCCAGCAGTTGCACCTGTGACACCATGCTCTGGTAGTCCCAGCCTGAGGCGTAAACACGGACAGATGTGATCGTGGCGGGCTTGACATCGCCCAGTTCCTGCATCAGGTTGGGCGACTCGTAGGGGTACCAGACGAAACGAGGGATCTTTTCGCCGTTTACGATGGGCCAGTTTTCAGTTGGGTCTTTGAAATAGAATCCGTGGGTCCAGAAATTATCGTTGCCGTTGATGTCCTTGTAGTTCAGGCGGACCATCACAGGGAACTCAGAGCTCAAATAGCCGGCGCCGGGCAGACTTTGGTCCAGCAATCTGACAGAGATGTGTAGCGCCAGGGAGGTGAAATCGCGGACGTCTCTATCAATGACCTGGAGAATGCCCGTCTCCCCGTGGTTGCTGGCCTTTCCCATGCGCCAAAAACGCACTGCTTGGCGATCACCGAAGGTGATGATTTCGGCTTTGCCGCTGACCTCTTTGGGATCAACTTGATTGTGATAAGCTCTCCAGCCCTGCGTTAGCGGCTCCTTGAAGTCGTCGTTAATGATGAGGTCTCGCTCCGCTGGTAGGGGACCTACCGGTTCTCTGCCAATCTCCACAATCGTCCTCTCCCCTCGCCCTAGCTCCACCATCTTCCCCATCGCAACGACCTTTGCATAACCATCGCGCACGGTTAGATGAAACTCCTCACTGCTCACTTCCACCGAGTAGTTCCCATCCCCTTCCAATTCGACGGTGGTGTAGGGGGACTGCACTTGGAATTTCAGGGGAGATTTCCCTGATGGCGCTACCCCGATCCTGACCCTTCCCCCTGTGACTTCCAGAGCGATGGCGGCGGGCTTGGAACTAAGGGCGAATCTGGGCGACTGCATCTTCTGGATGACCACCTGGGTCTTGTTATAGAGGTGCAGGGTGCTGTTTTCGAAAAACTCCAGGAAAGCCTGCGACGTGGCATCGGTGGTGATGGTGGAGCCCTCCGGCACATCGTCCTTGGTGACTGTGACGGCGATGGGTGCACCTGCCTCCGGCTCCTGCACTACAACCGTGCCCTTAACGGCCGCCAGGGACGTTTTGTGAACCTGGGTGGCATTGATAAGGTACCAGCGGATGCCCAGGGGGATGCTTACCACCAGGAAACAGAAGGTGGCCAAGGAAATGGAGAGGATTATCCAGGCCAGCCTGGCAGGGTTCTTTCTCAGACTCATCTTATCTCTACAGCCAGATCAACCTGGCCCTCCTCTCGTCCAAGCGATTCAACCCTGCTCTGATGGCCAGGCGCACCGCCTCCGCGTATTCTTCGGAGGTGAGGCGGCGGTTCAGAGGAGGCAGCTCGTGCCCTTTGTAGCAGGGGCGGTATTGGTCCATCACGTTAAGGTAAGTGTTGGTCGAGACCTCTTGGGCCAGGAACTTGACGACCTCGGCCGTGCCGGCCAGCCCCTCGGGCAGTACCAGGTGGCGCACCAGTAGCCCTCGCAAAGCCACCCCTTGCTCGTCCATAACCAGATCCCCTACCTGGCGGTGCATTTCTTTCATTGCCGCCTGGTTGATAGCCGGGTAGTTCTTTATCTTGGAGTAGCGCAGAGCTGTATCGGCGTCGGCGTACTTCATGTCGGGCATGTAGATGTCAACGATGCCGTCCAGTAGAGCCAGGGTCTTGAGAGAATCGTAGCCGCCGGTGTTGTAGACCAGGGGCAGGCGCAGCCCGGCTTCGGCGGCGATGAGCAGCCCGGCCAGGATCTGCGGCACCACGTGGGTGGGGGAGACGAAGTTGATGTTGTGGCAGCCCGTATCCTGCAGGCGCAGCATCATGGCGGCCAGCTCCTCCGGCTCCACCTCTTGCCCGTGGCCCAGTTGGCTGATCTCGTAGTTCTGGCAGTACTGGCAGTTGAGGTTACACCAGGCGAAGAAAATCGTCCCGGAGCCGCCCCGGCCGACCAGCGGCGCTTCCTCCCCGAAGTGGGGGTTGTAGCTGGAGACAAAGGCTTGCTCCCCCGTGCGGCAGACCGCTCCCTTGGCGCTCTCCCTGCGGTTCACCCCGCATTCCCTGGGGCAGACATCGCACGCCTCCAGTCGCTTATACGCCTCCTTCACCCGCTCCCTCAGCTCGCCGGAGCGGAGGAGGTTGAGATAGGCGGGTTCAAAGCTATTCATTACTTCTCACCCAAATCAGCCTATTTATCCAATACCCATGCAACATCTACCGCAACATTTGCAAGCATTGGTACTTTCAGATCCCCAGCTAGCTCCTCCAGTCGTCCTTCTTCAAACCAGTTTTGTAGCGAGCTGCTGGCCGTGTATTTGTGGGGCTTGTATTTTGGATACAGATATAAAGTATGGTCCATAAACTCAGCCTGCTGCTTTAAATCCAAATAGGTAATAATCTGTATATCTGAACGTATACCATATTGAGTCAGCGGCGGTCGCGCGGCCCGAGCCTTGGCTGTTTCGAGAGCTGTTTCGAACTCAAGAAGGCATCCATTCACCACTATCAGGACCTTGACGTCAAACGGGCGACCACGCTGATATTCGTTGGGGATTGACGCTATGCATAGAATGGCTCGAACCTGAGCCTGCTGTTCTGTTTTCAGCGCTTCGAGGAAAGGTCTGGTTACTTGACGTGCATACTTCAGCGCTCTTAATTTCATAATCGTCTGCTCGAAGTCAATTTTAGCATCCGCCTGGCTTTCTCTCCAAGCTCTCATCTCCATCCACTCAGCGGCCACCTCATCTTTCACCGTTTCTTCAAACATCCGGATATATTCTTCGTTGACTTCGAACCCTACATAGTGGCGCCCCATCGCGGCAGCCTGAGCCAGCACGACACCTGATCCGGCAAAAGAGTCCATCACCAAGTCACCGGGCTCGGTCGTGAGTTCGATGATTCGTGCCACTAACGCAGTGGGGAATGAGCAGTAGTGATCGAGCTTAGATGGCTTGCGCCATGCCCCTCGAGGCCTCATCGGAATGCTCCATATGTTCGTCGGAGTCTTGCCCTTTGGATTAAACCGCTCCGGGAAATCTACCCACCACTTGCTGATCTCATCTAAAGTCTTGATGCGTTCCACATAGTACTTGTAATTATCGGATTTGGTCATGAATAGAATGAACTCGGAGATATTACGTAGCTGGCCCCCTGCTTGCCAAGGGACGCTGTGCTGCTTATCCCACACGATTAGATCGCGCAACTTCCAACCTACTTGGCGAGCATGTTCAGCCAGTTCAAAAGGAAGAAGTCGCACTTCCTTCCCCTCTCGATAGGTATCAACGACAAGCCACAAAGAGCCCGTTGGCTTGGTTACAAGCAAGCAATCTCTCAGGACCTTCTCCATATCAGCAAGATATTCGTCTTTAGTCTGCCCATGACCAATCTGGTCAGGTGCTCCGTAATCCTTCAGATCCCAGTAAGGCGGGGATGTGATTATAGCATCCACACAAGGATCGGTGGAGGAAAGAACCCCCGTTAAGACACGTACATCCTTAAGAAGCAGTCTATCTATGAACTCGTTATCAGGTTGTATGACCTGGTTCATTTTGCCTTTCCCATCCAATTAGCGACTCTGCTTGCTTTCTCATCTCAGCCGCTAGGTCGGAATCCGCTCGCAAGATTTCTTGGACATCAAGTAGATCCCGTTGTGCAAGAGGCGGAATAAATTCTACATAAGCCTTGTTGGCCAGCTCCCGAACTGGGTCTAATAGCTCCTCATTCAACTCATCCCACATGACGTTTTCGAAGCAAGTTTCGTACTTCTTCTCAGGCCTTTTGCTCCCTAAGGGTTCCAGCTCAAAAGAGTGGCACAGTATGTGATGGTCCTCTCTATCGTACTTAGCAGCAAAGTGCTCTACTATCCTATAGCCGCGCTCTCTTGCCATCCTTCCAATTGCTTTTGGGAGAACCAAGCCCACAAAGGCCCTGTAGTCGTTATTGAAAGGACTGGTATCAAGCACCCTATATCTCTCAAGATAAGCTTCTCGGAAACTGTCTTCATTGAGGTTTTTCGAGAGACAGTCTTCCAGATATATGCGGGCCGAGGGATCATCGGTTGAACAGGTCAGAAGAAAAAGGAAGCTTTGCCCTCTTTGCAGATAGATGATCTGTCGAATAGCTATCAGTGTCCGCAGAGCTCTGCGCCGTAAGCAGCTACTGGTGACCACGGCTCCGTACATATCCAAATTGATGACATCGAAGGGGAAATAAGGGACCAAGTCTTCCTTTACTGCATGGATGAGCGATTGTCTGCTGACGCCGTCAACCGCGCCTAGCAGCCTGTCGGAGAGACTTCCCTGCAAGCCCGATTTGTGGTACACTGGGT
>CAYUPJ010000226.1:0-6463 GCA_964446635.1 uncultured Anaerolineae bacterium | reverse complement strand
GTCCCCAGGGGGTGAGCCAGGCTGGGCATCTGCTCTACGGCGTCGAGATTCATATCGGTGTAGGAGTACGGTGCCAGCCAGGGCGCGAAGGTGCCGGTGAAGAACATCAAAAAGACCACCACCAACCCCGCCACCGCCAGCTTGTTGCGACTGAAACGTCGCCAGAACTCCCGCCACCGCTGGCGCTGCTCGACCTTCTCCTCTGCCACCACATGCCCCCCCTCAATCCCCCCCAACTTTGGGGGGGAAGTTTCAGCCATCACCCTCGGTGTTCTAGCCATAGCGAATCCGGGGATCTACAAAGTGGTAGCAGACGTCCACGAAAAGGTTGGCCAGCGTGTAGGCTGCTGCCACGAGCAGCGTATAGGCCATGATCACCGGATAGTCCCGCGCGGTGAAGGCATCCCACACCAGTCTGCCGATGCCAGGAATGCCAAAGATGCTCTCGGTGATGATGCCTCCCCCCACCAGACCGCCCAGCATCAGCCCAAAGATAGTGAACAGTGGGATCAGGGCATTGCGCAGAGCATGAGCAATAATCACGGTGTATTCTCGCAGGCCCTTGGCCCGCGCCGTGCGCACGTAATCCTGGCCCAGCACCTCCAGCATGTTGGCTCGTGTCTGGCGTACAAAGACGGCGGCTGGGCCAATGGAGAGCACCAGGGTGGGCATGATAATTCGCCGGCTGAAAATGCCATCCCATCCGCCAGAGGGCAGAAGATGGAACCGGGCTGCCAGGAACCACATGGCCATGGGCGCAATGGCGAACACCGGAAGGGAGATACCGGCCACCGTGAGGGATACGATGGAGTAGTCAACTGGGTTATTATGATTCAGAGCGGCCAAGATTCCCAGGGGAATGCCTACCGCCAGGCCTACCGCCATGACGACGGCGTTGAACTGAATGGTCACCGCCAGGCGTTTGGCCACCAATCGGCCCACGGGCTGGTCGCGGTACTTTAGAGATTCACCCAGGTCGCCATGAAGCGTTTTCCAGACGTAGTCGGCATACTGAACAAGGAAGGGCTTATCCAACCCCAGTTCGTGTCGGACCCGGTCTGCGGCCTCTGGGTTGGCGTGTTGTCCCAGCATCACCAGCACCGGGTCACCCGGCCCGTACAGGCCCAGGGCGAAGGTGATAAAAGCAATGATCAGCAGCAAAAAGGGCAACCACAACAGACGACGAACAAGGTAAACGATCATTCGAAAACCAACTCCTCTTTTTGCGTGCCATCTGCCAATTCCACCATTTGGAAGCCACATAACTCCAGCCCAAGCTGAACCGCTAATCGCATAGGCAGACACACCCAGCCATCGAAGCCGGTGTCGAGGATTGCCTTGACAGAGACTTCTTGTCTTAAGCCCATGATTGTGACCGGAACCCAGCAGTGGCCGTATTCGTCTATGCTCCCTCTCAACGTCATCTCGCTTTCATCTATGGACGTAAACAGCAGGGAATCCCACCCTGACAAAGTAAAAGACCTTGTCAGGATGTTTCTTTCGGGCCTCGCTGGTTGCTTCCGTGACGGTCCTACCCAGGGAATAATCCCCGCTATCCACCTCGATGGCGACGATCTCCCCCCTGTGCTCTGGCTCCAACCTTTCCCGTATTCGATTATAAATCTCCTTACCCCCGGAGATCACTTTTCTCTGATCAACCTGGAAAACCATCGGCTCCATCTAGGCCATCCCTCCAACCTTCACGCAAAAGTGGCGACGGGCACCAATTCCATTCGCCTCGGCGCCTTCTTTCTCGTAGCAATCTCCTCAACCCAATGCAACAGAGTAGAGTGATAGTATCGGGAACCGCACTTGCTGCACACCCCAATGGGCACGTTTTCTAAAATGACGAAGCCATCTCGGTGTTTGAAGACTTCTTGCTCTACTACCTGCTCTTGCACGATGCCATCGCAGTATTCGCATTTGTATCCGTACATTTTACCAATCTTCTGGTTCAGTGATCTCTTGGAGCTTATGGTGAACATCGGCTGCTACGAACTATCAGCTATCAGCTATTGGCTATTAGCTATTAGCTATTTGCTGATCGAAACGTACTTGAGTTTAGGGATGATGGCCGGCGGATAGATCATCCCCTTGACGTAGGGTTTGGTCAACCAATAATCCGCATCGTGGGTCAGCGGCACAATCGGCGCGTCCTCCAGGATCATCTTTTCGGCCTGTTGGTAAAGTGCCATGCGCTTCTCAAAATCTTGCTCTCTCCGCGCCTCTTCCAGGAGACTGTCCACTTCGGGGTTGAAATATTCCGTGTCGTTATTGCGGCTCTCACTGTGAAACAGGATGTCGAGAAAGTCCTGGGGGTCAGGATAATCGGCTATCCAGCCTGCGGTCAGGCCAAACATCTGGTAACGGTGAGCCCTCAAATCCCAGAGGTATGTCGCCCAGTCGGTTTGCTGGATGGCGATATTCACCCCCAGGTTCTGCTTGTACATCTCCACGATAGCTTCAACCTGCCTGCCTGCCGTTCCACCTCCGCCGGAAACGTTGAGCGTTATCTCCGGCAGATTACTGATACTGCCATACTTGGATTCGGCGATGAGCTGACGGGCTTTCTCTGGATCGTAGGGGTAGCCTGTTAGATTCTCGTTGTATCCCGGCATGGCGGGGGGAAGGATGCCCTCCGCTTTGAGTTGCATCTTCTTCGATACCACTTCCACGTACTTGTCTTTGTCAATGGCATAGTTGAAGGCCTGGCGTACTTTCTTATCGTCGAAAGGTGGCTTGTTGACGTTGAAGCCAATGTAGTAAATGCTCAGAGTGGGCATAGTGATCGAGAACTCTTTGTTCAATGGGTTAGAGGGGTCTAATACCCGCTCGATGTCGGCCAGGCCCACAGGCACCGCATCCAGCTCGCCAGTCTCATACATGGTCATGGCCGAGCCTCCTGCCAGCAAGAAGTTCACTCGCTCCAGGGCCGGCTTGGGGGTGCCATAGTATGCTTCGTTCCGCTCCAGCACGATCCTAAGACCCAACTCGTACTCGGCCAGGCGGAAGGGGCCGGTGCCGTTGGGCCTGTCGGTCCAGGGCTGAACTGGGCCTTCCACGTTCTCTTGATCTACGACAAAGGCGGTGGGGTAAGTCAACCTGAAAAGGAAGTAGACCTTGGGGGAATCAATAGTGATATCCAGGGTGTGATCGTCAATCACCACCACACCTGAGACCTCGTCGGCCTCGCCGCGCAGCTTGTCCTGGCATCCGACGATGTCACCTAAGTAGGCATCGGCCACCACTGAACCGGTAGCCGGATCACAAGCCCGCTCGATGGAGTACTTGAAGTCGTGGGCGGTGACTGGCTTGCCGTCGTGGAACTCGACATCATCGCGCAGGTGGAAGGTGTACGTCGTACCGTCAGCGCTCAATTCCCAGCTTTCAGCGATGTCGGGCGCTAGTTCTAAGTCCTGGCTGAGGGTTACCAGGCCGCTGAAGATTTCAACGATGTAAGCAGCCGAGATAGCGTCTTGGGTGAGGGCCGGGTCTAGCGTAGGGGGTTCGCCTCCCGGCAGGTTGAGCGTGGCGCCGGGTTGAGTCGGTGGTTTCGCCTCAAGGGTTGGCGTTGGCCTGGTGGTTGGTTGGGGCTTACTGGCGGACGGAGTGGACGTCTCCAGGAACGGAAGCCCTTTGCCCTGATACCATAGATAGAGAAGGCCGCCGCTGCAGGTTAGCAGCAGGCAGGCCACGACGACTATGGTCAGGGGTATCCAAATCCATCTGTTTCTAGACACTTATCCTCCTGTCTATATCCCGTCGCCTCAGTAAACCATCCTTACTGCCATAGGCATAATTAACAGCGATAGATTCTCCCTCCAGATGAGATAGGAGCGTTCCTGTGAGGTGAGCTTGGGGTCCCAATTCGTATCACAAGGGGCAAGGATGCTCGATGTCCAGGTCCATAGAGACGAAACAAGTTGCCGCAAGGGCTGCCTTATTTCCGATCGGCTAGATACGGCCTGGGAGCGCGTCATTATGCTGGCCTCGATATCCTGCCACACTTGGGGCGACGGCTCCCCGCCAGCCACCGCGTCCACAAGAGCCCAGCGGATCAACTTATCTAGGCATTGGTCTTCATATAGCTGGATTTCATGAGAACTCATAGACCACCTCCGGCAGCAAATGCCTCTCCCTTTCCAGCTTGCGACGTAGATTTCGACGAGCGTAGTGCAAGCGAGATTTTACTGTACCTATTGGGCAATCCAGGATATAGGCTATCTCGTTCAAGCTAAAACCATCCAGATAAAACAGAACAATCACCACTCTGTGCTCAAAACTTAAGGAAGCAATGGCTCTCTGAACGACACTTTGCAACTCCCGTGTTTCTAGAGTATGCTCAGGCAAGGTGCGGGGGGGCGCTACCAAGTGGTCAATTACTTCTTCCAAAGGCTGCAGCCAACGCCGCTTTCTGTTGACCCAGTTGTAACTCAGGTTCACGGTCACCCGATGCAGCCAGGGGGACAAGGGGACAGAGCCATCGAGTCTGTCACTGTAGGTATAGACTTTCAAGAAACAATCTTGGAGGACATCCTCCGCGGCCTCCCGATCACGAGTGATGGCTAAAGCCGTTCGATACACTTGAACCTTGTATTTCTCATACAGGGCTTTCAGGGCCAGGATATTTCCCTGACGAATTTGAGAGATCAAGTGGCCGTCTTCACTGAGCGACATGGATGCCTCTCCTGGCTAGTACAATGGCAGGCGATGCTCTCTCCTACTAATACACAAGCAGGAGAGGTAAAAGGTTCAGGTCTGTCCCTTCGAGTCTCTATTTTAAGGGGAACAGGCCAAAAAGTCAAATGACCGCCGTCACACAACTTCAGGGTATGCGCAACCTCTGCCCCGTGAAGATGGAGTGGACATTGCTGATGTCGTTAGCTACGGCAATGGCCTCCACTGTGGTGCCGTACTTGAGGGCGATGCGGAACAAGTTCTCCCCAGGTTGCACCACGTGAATCTTCTCCCCCATTGGCACGGCCGATACGTCGGTGGGGATGGTTAGCCTCTGGCCAGGGTAGATGAAGTTGGGGTTGATGATGCCGTTGGCAGCAGCCAGGGTCTGCCACGACATCTCATAATACAGGGCGATGCGGAACAGGTTTTCCCCGGGTTGTACGATGTGGGTTCTCGGGCCTGAAACCGCTGCTGTTGGGGCTACGGTCGGAACGGATGTCGCGGCTACTGTTAGGGCGGCCGTCGGGACAGGCGTTGACGTAGGGACAGCAGTAGAAGGGGCTTCCACCACAGTGGTAGGTGTTGGCGTAGCGGGTTCAGGACTGGGCGTAGGTGTGATTGCCAAAGTGGTCGCAGAAGTTGGAGTGGGTGAGGCAACAGAGACGACGGTGTGCCCTGTTGGCGCAGTGGCTGTTGTTGTCAGGACCGTCTGTACCTCAGAGACGACAGCAGGTTTAGCTCGTCTGCAACCGGCCATCAGAGCGCCGAGGAGCAGAACCAAAATGACCACAGCAAGGATATTCTTTTTCTTCATGTTAGTCTCCTCCTTTGAAAAGAGCAATGGCGATCAAGCTACATAATCATACCACAATTAGGCTATTCAGTCAAGAACGTCAACCCATGCACCAACCCGTAGTAGATCAGCTTCAACATCGTCCAGGGTGAAACACCGGAGGCGACTGAAAGCAACGAGGCGGTTTTGACCGGCCCGGGCACGCACTTGGCCTCCTCTGTCCACTCTGATTCCTGTCCCCGGGCCAAGGCGCGAACCTGGAACACGTAGCTCCTCACGTTCTCCAGGTTCGGGACTTGACCAGATTCAACTAAGCCTGGGCCATGCCTCTATCAAGACTACCGAGCGATACCTGGGAGTGGAGCAAGACCTGACCGACGCGCCATGCGACAGGCTGGGGCTGAGGATGGGAGGGCAAGGGTGACATTGCCACGTTGCGGGCTTTCGCAGCAGTTCACCATAAATAGGGTAGCAGGCCAATCGCATTGGCCGCCTTTGCGCCAGAACTGCCCAATACGATTGGGCTTCTACCCGGTTTGGGGGTAGGTTGCCTCACCAACCGGATTCGCTGCGAAAGCCCCGTTGCAGCAGCGATTTGACACTCCATAACGTTCGTGATATAATAGGGACACTATGGCCTGGAAAGTGGTCTTCTACGAGACGGAGGCGGGAGAGAGCCCCGTCTGGACGACTTTCTGAGGAGGCACGAACCATGAGGATGCTGGACGATCTGAAAGCGCAACTGGGGCAGGACCCTGAGTTCGTCAGGGAATACGAGGCCCTGGAGCCGGAGCACCAGGTGGCGCGGGCCGTGCTGGGCTTGCGCCTGCAGCGGGGGCTTTCCCAGGCGGAGCTGGCGGAGAGGGCGGGGACGAAGCAGGCCAGCGTCTCCCGCGTGGAGCGGGCGGAGACCGTGCCCTCGCTGACCCTGCTGAAAAAGCTGGCCGCTGCCCTGGATACGCGGGTGGAGATCCGCCTGGTGCCCAGGGA
>CAYUPJ010000225.1:0-6504 GCA_964446635.1 uncultured Anaerolineae bacterium | reverse complement strand
GCCCACAAGGGGCTATGCTACGCCTCTCCGACAGGCTGCTAGAAAGCCCGCCTCACAAGAAGGAGGAATAAATACTGAAGTGAACGACAATTTTCCGCAATCCGAAACTTGTACTGGTTTCGACAGGGCTCAACCCAAGGAGCCCAGTCGAAGTATCCGAAACGCTGCCCTGAGCCTTGTCCTGAGCCCCGTCGAAGGGTTGTCGAAGGGTTCGAAATCCTTCTGGCACACCCGCTCTATCGAAGAGACAGCCAGGGCTCTGGGAACCGACCTCAAGCGAGGTCTGGCTTCAAAGGAGGCTCAGGCCCGCCTGGAGAAATATGGGCCCAACGAGCTTCAGGAACAGCCCCGGCTAAGCTTCTGGAAGATGCTGTTGGATCAGTTCAACCAGTTCCTGGTGATGATTCTCATTGTCGCGGCCATCGTCTCTTTCTTCCTGGGCGAATACGTGGACTCAGGAGCCATTTTGGCCATTGTGATCCTCAACGCCATCCTGGGGGTCGTCCAGGAGGGCAAAGCTGAGGAGGCATTGGCCGCGCTCAAAAAGATGGCCGCCCCCAATGCCGATGTGATTCGCGATGGGCATCGGCTTACCATCCCCGCGCGCGAGGTGGTGCCGGGCGATGTGGTCATCTTGGAGACGGGCAACTACATCCCAGCCGACGTGCGCCTCATCGAGAGCGCGAATTTGCGCCTCGAGGAGGCCTCGCTGACGGGTGAGTCGGTGCCGGTGGAGAAAGACGCCCACCTGGTACTCGAAGAGGACTTACCTCTGGGCGACCGCCGCAACTCGGCCTACATGAGCACCCTGGTCAGCTACGGGCGGGGGGCGGGTATCGTGGTCAACACCGGCATGGGCACTGAGATCGGCCTCATCGCCGAGATGATCCAGTCCTACGAAGAGGAGCCGACCCCCCTCCAGGTCAAGCTCGATCAACTGGGCAAGTGGCTGGGCATCGGTTGCCTGGTAATATGTGGGATCGTGTTCGTCGAAGGCGTGCTGCGGGACACCGAAGTGGGGATGATCCTCCAGCCAGGCGGCGGCCTGATGGCCTACCTGAGCACCTTCAAGCAGGCCATCGTGGACATGTTCATGGTGGCGGTGAGCCTGGCTATCGCTGCTGTCCCCGAAGGGTTGCCAGCCGTGGTCACCATCTGCCTGGCCCTGGGGATGCAGGAGATGATCAAGCGCCACGCCCTGATCCGAAAGCTACCCGCCGTGGAGACCTTGGGCAGCGCCACCGCTATCTGCTCCGACAAGACGGGCACCCTTACCCAGGACAAGATGATGGCCGTGCAGATGTTTGTTGACCGCACGATTCTCAGCGTCAGCGGCGAGGGCTATAACCCAGTGGGGGAGTTTAGCGATAACGAACATCCCGTAGACCTGGCGGGCTA
Organism: uncultured Anaerolineae bacterium; assembly: GCA_964446635.1. Taxonomy (GTDB): domain Bacteria; phylum Chloroflexota; class Anaerolineae; order VGOG01; family VGOG01; genus CAYUPJ01. The sequence goes on along the minus strand of CAYUPJ010000225.1, from coordinate 5,106 downwards.
CCCAGGCTCGAACTTGCTCCTGCGGGCCGGACTCCTCTGCAACGACGCGCGATTGGAGGCAGACTCCAGCCGCGAGGGAGGCCGGAGTTGGCACATGATAGGCGATCCCACCGAGGGAGCCCTGGTGGTGGCCGCAGCCAAGGCCGGCTTTGAGAGGGAGGAGCTGGAGCAGGATTACCCCCGCCTGGCCGAAATCCCCTTCGACTCCGAGCGCAAGCGGATGACCACCATCCATCCCGACCCCAAATGGGGGGGCTACGTGGCTTACGTCAAGGGAGCGCCCGACATCGTCATCGGGTTGTGCCAAAAAGCGGTCGAGGATGGCCAGGAGCGGCCACTTACGGATGAGAGACGCCGGCGCATTCTAGAGGTCAACGAGGCGTTGGCCTCCAATGCCCTGCGCGTGCTAGGAGTAGCCTACCGGCCCCTCCCGGAGATCCCCAAGAGCCCGACCGTCGAGGAAATCGAGCGAGACTTAACCTTTGTGGGCCTCATCGGCATGATGGACCCGGCCCGGCCAGAGGTGAAGGAAGCCATCGAAGTGGCCCGGCAGGCCGGCATCAGGACGATGATGATCACCGGCGATTACAAGAACACGGCGATAGCCATCGCCGACGAGTTGGCCCTGCTCTCGCCAGGAGGCCGCGTGCTGACCGGCGCTGAGCTCGACCAACTGGACGATGAAACCTTCACCGACATGGTCGAGCAGGTGGAGGTTTACGCCAGGGTCTCGCCCCAGCACAAGGTGCGCATCGTGGAGGCCCTTAAGGAGCGAGGCCACATAGTGGCCATGACTGGCGACGGCGTCAATGACGCCCCAGCTCTGAAGCGCGCCAACATCGGGGTGGCGATGGGGATCACCGGGACCGACGTCTCCAAGGAGACAGCGGACATGGTGCTCACCGATGACAACTACGCTTCCATTGTCTCGGCGGTGGAGGAGGGCCGCGTCATCTACTCCAACATCCGCAAGTTCGTCTACTATCTCCTCTCCTGTAACGTGGGCGAGATCCTGATCATCTTCCTGGCAATGCTGGCCGGCTGGCCGGTGCCCCTAGTTGCCATCCAGTTGTTGGTGCTCAACCTGGTGACCGACGGTGCGCCTGCCCTGGCCCTGGGGATGGAAAAAGGCGACCCCGGCATCATGAAACAGCCGCCCCGACCGCCGGCTGAGCCGGTGATCAACCGGGAGATGGTTTGGGGTATTATCATCCAGAGCATCGCCATCACCTCGGCCACGCTGCTATCCTTCTGGATAGGCTTGCGCTGGTTCCCTAACAACGTGGCAGCGGCCCGGACTATATGCTTCACAACGTTATCTATCTCGGAACTTCTCCGGGCCTATACGTCGCGCTCTGAGCGGTACTCCCTGTGGTCTATTGGGGTGTTCTCTAACAAGTGGATGCAGTGGGCAGTGCTGACCTCACTGATCATCATCCTGACCATCATCTACGTGCCCTTTCTGGATCCCATCTTCGATACCGCCTTCCTGGGCTTGAGGGAGTGGCTGGTCATAGCTCCTCTCGTGCTGGTGCCGGCTGCTGCCGCGGAAGCAACCAAGTATTTCCTCCGGCGGCAAAAATCAGTAGCCGGTATCCAGTAATCAGTGATCAGTCTACTGACTTACTGAATATTGGATATTGGATATTGGATACTGAATCGTGAACGCAAACGTAGGCGTAGAAGCAAAGCCCTACGAAGTCAAGTTAGCCATCTTCGAGGGGCCGTTGGACCTCCTGCTGCACCTGATCGAGCGAGAGGAATTGGACATCACCAAGGTCTCGCTGGCCCAGGTGACAGATCAGTATCTGGAGTACATCAGTCTCTTGGAAGAGTTGAGCGCCGAAATCCTGGCCGACTTCCTGGTCGTGGCGGCCAAACTCTTGCTCATCAAGTCCGAGATGTTGCTGCCCCGGCCACCGAGAGCGCTTGGCGAAGAAGAGGACGTAGGGGAAGAGCTGGCCCGCCAATTGATCGAGTACAAGAAGTTCAAGGAGGCGGCGCTAGAATTGAGGCAAAGGGAGGAGAAGGGCCTTAGGACCTACGTGCGCGTCGCCCCGCCGCCGAGGTTGGAAAGGTCCTTGGACCCAGGGGACGTCTCCTTGGCCGACCTGGTGGAGGCCGTGCGGCGCGCTTTGGATGTTCGTCCTCCGGCTCCCTCTGTATCTGGGGTAGTAACGCCCTTCACCATCACCGTCGCCGAGAAGATGGCCTTCATCGAGGAAAAGCTGAAGAGGCAGCGGCGGGTCAGCTTCAACCGCCTGTTAACCCAGGCAACCTCGCGCCTGGAAATCATCGTCACCTTCATGGCCGTGCTGGAATTGATCAAACTGAAGGGCATCGTCGTTCAGCAAGAGCGCCTTTTTGGGGAAATCGTCATCCTACTCCCTGGTACTGGGCCCCGCCGAAGTACTGGAAAACCACCAACCCAGGCATAAGGCCAAAAGCGCTCCCAAGGCATCAAATCCGAGATCGGTGATGGTTCCATTGCGACCGGGGACGAAGGTCTGGTGGAACTCATCGAAAGCAGCGTAGAGTACCGAGAGGATGAAGGCCCCCCCGAGGGATGGCAGAGCAGGCCATCCTCCCTCATCTGTGTCATTGCGAGTCTTCCATGGCGCGGCCCGCCATTCTAAAGGACAGAAACTGTGACTGTCATTGCGAGGAGGCGGTTTTTGCCGACGAAGCAATCTCCAATGCGGAGTTGGGGATTGCTTCGCAAACTGCGCTCGCAATGACAATCCAAGTTTCTGAGTAGTAGGAGCGAAGCGACGAAGCAATCCCCACAGACGACAGGTAGGAGATTGCTTCGCTTCGCTCGCAATGACAGGAGAGGTGTCAATGATGTCGAACCAGTTTTCAGACATGCTCTTAGAGATGGCCCGCCAGAGGAGAAAGGCCAGGACACCGTACTCTGTCAGATGCCCCGCCTTCTTGGCGATAAAATCAACGGTGTCGTTGGGATGACAGGGCAGGTTGGACCGACTGGAGATGGCAAAAATCACTCCCATCCAGAGGAGCACGGGGAGCCAGTAGGAGAGCCATCGTTTGCTAAGGAGTTTGGACATTGGTATGCTTCCTCTACCCTCGCCACCAATTTTCCCCAATCGAAGTCTTCCAAGATTCGCCTTCGCGCACCCTCCCCCAGCTTTACCCGCAGGGTCTCGTCTCGCAATAGCTCGACCACGCGGCGAGCAAAGGTGTCTGTCTCGCCAACGGGGACCAGGAGGCCAGAGACGCCGTGGACGACGTACTCCCCATTTTGCCCCACGTCGTCGGCCACTACGGGCACTCCGGCGGCCATAAGGTCTATCAGTTTGACCGAGCACTTGGTGCGGTTGATGAGGGTATCATCGTAGGGGTAGATAGCTACGTCGGCTGCGGCGAAGTAAGCAGGGAGTTCCTCAGGCTTAACCCAACCAACGTAGGCTAAGTGATCGGCCAGCCCCGCCTCTTGCATCAATTCCTTCAATCGCTCCTCCTCCCTAAAGAAGCCCCGGCCCACTACCAGCAGCCGCGCCTCCGGAACCTCGGTCAGCACTCGCCGAAAGATACCCACCACCCGCTCCACCCGAAACTCAAAGAAGCGAGTGTACAGGAGGATAATTGGCCCTGGCCCGACATCCTTCTGCCCTCTGCTCCCCTGCTCCTCTGCTCCCTTGCTCCCCTGCTCCTCTGCTCCCTTGCTCCCCTGCTCCCCTGCTCCCCTGCTCCCCTGCTCCCCTGCTCCCCTGCCTCCTGCCTCCTGCATCCCAAGAACCCCGTTGGGCACATAAAACACCTTGCCCGGCGCCACCCCCAGGCTCCACACTATCGTCTCCAGTGCTCGGCTGGCAACTGTGAGGGCATCGCAGTGGGTCAGCCCCCATCGCTCCTGCCAGGCGAAGAAGCGCCGCTGGAGCCCAGGGTAGGGTTCGACCTCGTTCCAGCCTCCCTTCCCTTCCCAATCGTCGCTATCAACTACCAGACGCGCTTTGGTCAACCCCAGCCTCTTCAAAAACCAAAAGGCCAGGGCCGCCAAACCGGCGTAGCCTTTAGGCTTGAAGCAGTGGACGACATCAGGCCTCAGGGCCAGGGCCCGCCGCACCAGCCGCCAGGTGATGATCAGGTGCTGAAGGAGCGGAAAGCGAGGCGGCAGGGCGACGTTACGGATGTTAACCCCGTCCTCCTCCCATTCCCGCCCCGAGTCCTGAGGGTAGCTCCAGGGCGGCATTATTACGTCCACCTGATGTCCCCTGGCGACCAGCGCCTCGGCCAGGGGCAGGGCTCGCACACTCATGGTACCTTTAGGCTTGAGGCTGAAGAGGCCGATCACCACAATTCGCATGGCTTGTCCATTATAACCCCACAACACAACAAGGGGCAAGAGCCGAAGCCCCTGCCCCGCTATCGCTTGCAGCTAGCCTTCGACAGGCTCTTACTCGAACTCAGACCCTTACTCAGTGAAAAGCTCCAAGCAGACGTCTACTATCTGAGAATCGTAAAGACTCATTCGAGGTCCAAACTCTTGTGAAGAGCCCAATTCACCTCCTCCATCTTCTGGGGGAATAGCTCTCCCATCTTCCTGATCAAGCGATCCTTATCCAGGGTGCGAATCTGCTCCAAGAGAACGACCGAGTCCTTGGGCAACCCGCCCTCTTCCGCCGTGATCTCTACGTGAGTTGGCAATCGCTTCTTGCTTATCCGCGATGTGATGGCAGCGGCAATGGTGGTGCTGGAGTATTGGTTGCCGACGTCGTTCTGAATTATGAGGACGGGACGGGTGCCTGCTTGCTCATGTCCTCGGACAGGGTCCAGATCTGCCAGGTAGACCTCTCCTCGTCTAATCATATCGGGCCCACACCTCATTTACGGCAGCCACGGATTCCTCGGCCAGCTCGCGGTTCAGTTCGGCCATTTCTCGATAGCCCCTGATCATCTCCTGGCGTTCCCTCTCCTTGAGGTACAGAGCAAGAGCCTCACGGATGATGCCACTGCGGGGTTTGTTGTCCTGCCGAGCGATCTCATCGGTAGCCCGAAGGAGCTCAGGAGCAAGACTGATGGTGATCTTAGCTACTTCAGACATGGTATGACCTCCCAACTTAATCTTGGTAGCACTAATTATAC